>DVFN01000013.1 GCA_018713205.1 Candidatus Avoscillospira stercorigallinarum
CGGCCAAAGATTTTGCCTCATACGAAAGTTATAAAAGGGCGGGAATACTGTATGTATTTCCCCCTTTTATAACTGCACGGATGGGGCAAAAGATTGGACGAAGGCCGCAGACACAATTGTGCGGTGCTGCCGTAAACAAACGGCGGAGCGCAGCGATCCCCAGAGGCGGGGGAGGCCTCTGGGGATACGGGGGATTACGGCTCGTTGAAGCGGAGCGTTTGAAGCAGCCGTTCAACCACGTCTCGGGGAACGGAGGGATCATCCCGCAGCTTCTCCAGCAGGGCCCGGGTATTGGCGCTCTGGGGAAGCATATAGCCGGCCTCGCGGCAGAGATCCTCCGCCATCAGGCGGCTGGACTTCTCGACGGCGGCGGCCAGAGGGCCGGGCAGCCCGGCCGCCGCGGCTTCGGCGGCGTTCTTGCTGGCGATCAGGTCCCGCAGCGCCGTCACCACGGCCGCGCCCTTGGGCTGCTGGGGCGGCATGTCATAGGGGACCAGGGAGATGGCGCCGGAGGGACAGGCGTCGGCACAGGCGCCGCAGCCGGTACACTTGGTCACGTCGATGATACTGTTCTCGGTGTCGGTGGCCCCGGTGGGACAGACGTAGAGACACAGGCAGTCCTTGGTACACAGGCGGAGATTCCGCACGGCAAAGCGTTTTGCCATCACATACCCCTCCCTTCCGCTTTTTCAAATTTCCAGCTGGGGACCTTGCAGACGGGGCACAGCTCCGACGGGGCGTCGCCCAGGAAGACGAAGCCGCAGATGGTGCAGACATAGACGCCGGTGTGCTCCAGCATGGCCGGGCCCTCCTGGTGGTAGCGCTCCAGCAGGTATTGGAGCATCCGCGTGACCTTCTCGCTCCAGACCAGGGCCCGGCGGGCGCCCCGATCCTCGGCTGCCGCGGCATTGGCCTGGGGATAGGCCCGGTTCAGATCGGCTTCCAGCAGGGCTAGCAGCGCCGGAACGTCGGCCTGGGGAGCCGGTCCGGCCTGAGCCCGGAAGTGGGCGGCCAGCCGGGCGAAATCAGCGGCGGCCTGGTCCTGATATTGCTTTTCACAGCCCCGGGCCAGATTGGAGCAGATGACGCTGAGCTCCATCGCCGAGAGCTCCCGGTGGGATGGCTCCACCGGGGGCGGCGGGGCTGCCGGAGCTGCCGGAACCTGCTCCCGGAAGGCGCTCTTTCCGGCTCCGCAGAGGGGACAGGTAAAGCCCTCGGGCAGTTCCTCCCAGGGGATGCCGGTCTTGGCCTCGTCATAGACAAAGCCGCAGACGGAACAGACATAGGTTTTCATGGGATGCCATCGCCTCCTTTGGTATTTCTGACTTAAGGATACCATGATTGGGACCCCCTTTCTGTAATCTTATCACAAAACCGCGGCGGCGGCAACCGCGGGGTTTGGTCCCCCCTTGCCGGGCCGGGCGACGGTTTTGCGCGAAATTTTACATAACCTTTACAAAAACCCACGATGAATTTTACGCCGGAGGGCGTATGCTGAAAAAAAGCCTGGGGAGGGTGCGCCTTTGAAGCAGCGTCTGTTCAAATCCTTTTTCCTCAATGCCATGGCGGTATTTCTGGTCTGCGTCACGGTGTTCACGGTCCTGCTGCTGCTGGACATGAACGACGTCAACCGGCAGCATTTGAACGCTGAAGCGTCGCTGGCGGCGGCGGTGCTCCAATCCGGCGGCCAGGGGGCGCTGGAGACGGTGTCGCTGGAGGACAGCCGGATTCGCTGGCTGGGGCAGGACGGCGCGGTCCTCTACGACAGCGCGCCCGACCTCCGGCCTTTGGCCTCGCAGGCCCTGGAGATGGACGACGGGACGGTGCTGGAGGTCTCCAATGTGGGCTACACCCTGCCGCATCTGCTGTTGCAGAGCTTCACGCCGCTGCTCTTTGTGGCGGCGCTGGCCGTGGGGCTCTCGGCCCTGCTGGCCACCCGGGCGGCCAAGACCGTCACCGAGCCCCTGAACCGCATTGACTTTTCCCACCCCGACGAGCGGGACGTGGAGGAGGAGCTCAAGCCGGTGGTCCGGCGGCTGGCGGCCCAGAACCGGCAGATTTTGAGCCAGATGGAGGACCTGAACCGGGAGCACGACCGGCAGGACCGGCTGCGGCGGGAGTTTACCGCCAATGTCAGCCACGAGCTCAAAACGCCCCTGACCTCCATCAACGGCTTTGCCGAGCTGATTCGGGACGGGCTGGCCCGGCCGGAGGACGTGCAGCGCTTTGCCGGCAAGATCTGCGACGAGGCCCGGCGGCTGATGGACCTGGTGGGCGATATCCTCCGCCTCTCCCGGCTGGAGGAGCGGGGCCATTGCCTGAGCCTGGAGCCGCTGGATCTGCTGGACGAGGCGCGGCTGACGGCGGAGCAGCTCCATGGACTGGCGCTGCGGCGGGATGTGACGGTCACGGTCGCCGGCGACCCGGGACACATCCAGGGCTCCAAAAAGATCGTGGCTGAGATCCTCCACAACCTCACCGACAACGCCATTCAGTATAACCGGCCCGGCGGCAGCGTTGCCATCACCGTCACCGAGACCGACACCGAGGCCGCCGTCTCGGTCCGCGATACCGGCATCGGCATTCCCCGGGAGGAGCTGCCGCGGATCTTTGAGCGCTTTTACCGTGTGGATAAGAGTCATTCCCGGGAGCTGGGCGGCACCGGTTTGGGCTTGTCCATCGTCAAGCACGGCGCGGCCTGCCATGACGCCCAGCTCCATGTGGAGAGCACCCTGGGGCAGGGGACGGAGATTACCGTCACCTTCCCGAAAAAGCGTCCCCCGTCGTTCGCGGGCTCCGGCCCGATTCAAAAGAGAGAAACTGGAATAGGAGAGAATTAGATGGACTTTTTCAACATACTTAATCTGCTTTGCGGCCTGGCCTTCTTCCTCTTCGGCATGCAGGTCATGAGTCACAACCTGGAGCGCCTCTCCGGCGGCCGCCTGGAGGGAACCCTCAAGAAGATGACGGCCAATCCCCTGATCAGCCTGGGTCTGGGCGCGGTAATCACCATTGCCATGCAGTCGTCCTCGGCCTCCACGGTCATGCTGGTGGGCCTGGTCAATTCCGGCATCATGCACTTCTCCCAGACGCTGAACGTCATCTTCGGCGCCAACATCGGCACCACTTTGACGGCCTGGCTTTTGAGCCTCACCGGCATCGAGAGCGATAATATCTTCCTCGCCATGCTCAAGCCTGACAACTTCTCGCCGATTCTGGCGCTGGTGGGCGTGTTTATGCTGATGCTCTGCAAGCGCGACCGCAATAAGTCCATCGGCAATATTCTGGTGGGCTTCGCCGTGCTGATGATCGGCATGGGCTTTATGTCCGACGCCGTGGCCCCCCTGGCCGATATGCCCGAGTTCGCCACCCTGATGGTCAAGTTCCGCAATCCCGCCGTGGGCGTCATCGTCGGCGCGCTCTTCACCGCCCTGATCCAGTCCTCGGCCGCCTCGGTCGGTATTCTCCAGGCCCTGGCCGGCACCGGCTCCATCACCTACGGCATGGCCATCCCCATCATCATGGGTCAGAACATCGGTACCTGTATCACCGCCGTGCTCTCCTGCATCGGCGCCAACACCGGCGCCAAGCGCGTGGCGATTATGCACACCCTGATTAACCTGCTGGGTACCGTCATCATCCTGCCCGTGTACCTGATTCTCAACGCCATTTTCCATCTGCCGATCCACAACCTGCCCATCGACGCCTTCGGAATCGCCCTGTGCCATACGATGTTCAATATCATTGCCACGGCCATTCTGATGCCCAACGGCAAGCTGATTATCAAGCTCACCGAGTGGCTCACCCGGGAGAAGGGTACCCCGGCCCAGGAGGATGCCGCCGCTACCATCGGCGCACTGGACGACCGTCTGCTGCGGTCTCCGTCGGTGGCGGTCCGTGAGAGCTTCAACTACACCACCCAGATGTGCACGACCGCCCATAAGACCCTGCGCAAGGCGTTCCATCTGCTGGACGAATACAGCGAGGATCAGGCCCAGGCTGTGGTGGAGGAAGAGGATATCATCGACCTCTACGAGGACCGGCTGGGCACCTTCCTGGTGCGGCTCTCGTCCCGGGAGCTTTCCAGCGGCGACAGCCATGCCGTATCGCTGATGCTCCATTCCATCGGCGACTTTGAACGTCTGGGCGACCACGCGGTCAATATCCAGAAGGTGGCCGAGGAAATGTGGGAGAAACGGCTGACCTTCTCCCAGGAGGCCCGGCAAGAGCTGGATGTGCTGCTGGCGGCCATTGAGGAGATTCTCCAGCTCACCGAGGACGCCTTCACCAAGCGGGATCTGTCGATCGCCGTCCAGGTGGAGCCCCTGGAGCAGGTGGTGGATAAGCTCATCGCCAAAATCAAGGACCACCATATCGACCGCCTGACCCGCGGAGAATGTACCATTGAAATGGGCTTTATTCTCTCGGATCTGCTCAATAACTGCGAGCGTGTGTCCGACCACTGCTCCAATATCGCCGTGGCGCTGATCGAGGTGGAGCACAACAGCTTCGATACCCACAAGTATCTGAACGACGTCAAGTACGGCTCCGCCGACTTTGCCGCCGCGTTTGCGGCCTTCGCCGGCAAGTACGCCCTGTAAGAAGATTTGAAACAGCCCGCCCCTGCGTTGGACGTAGGGGCGGGCCGTGATTCCCGGCGTGCGGTTCGGGCGCATATACAATGCGCCCCTACAACGGGAAACGGCAGCGGGTACGTCTGTAGGGGCGGATTATATATCCGCCCGAACAGGCCCCCGATTCCCGCTATACCTCCGCCGAACGCCGTAGGGCGGCATGCCCACATGCCGCCATGGCCGGACCGCGATGACCGGGGGCCTGTTGGTTCCTGCGGTGCGGTCCGGGCGGCTGCTAGCCGCCCCTACGACGGGAAACCGCAGCGAGTGCGCCCGTAGGGGCGGCTATCAGCCGCCCGAGCAGGCCTGCGATTTTCGCCGTGCCCTCGCCGAACGCCGTAGGGCGGCATTTGCGTGGAATCAAAAAACCGCCCCGGGAGGGGGCGGCTGGCGTGTCGAACAAGCTCGTTGCCACGCTGTGGGTGAATCACTGGATGTGGGCGTGGTTGTTGATGTGGTCGATGCAGTAGCAGTAATAGCCCTTGCATTTGGAGCAGTAGCGGAACTCCAGGTTGGGGTAATCGGTATCGGTGCGGCCGCAGACCGTGCACTTGTGGCGATAGGGCTTCTGACCGGACTTGCTCTGGTAGCCGCTGGCCCAGTTGGGGTTGGGCTTCTGCTTCTTCTGGGTGAAGAAGCTGCCGAAGGACTTCTTTCTGCCCCGGCCCCGGGTCAGGAAGTCGGGCAGCACCGCCAGAATATCAGACCCGAAGAACAGGAAGTAATTGAGCAGGGCGAAGATCGGGAACAGGTTGTAGGGCAGGGGATAGGCGATGACCTCCCAGATCGTCAGGGCGAAATAGACCCAGGCCAGATACTTCATCTTCAGCGGGATAATAAAGAACAGCAGCACCTGATTCTCCGGGAACATGGTGGCGAAGGCCAGCACCAGGCTCAGGTTCAGGTTGCCGACGGTGGCATTGACGCCCAGAAGCAGCGCCGCAATGTCGGTAATCAGCATGCCGGTAAAGTAGAAGAGGTTGAACCGGAAGGGGCCCCAGCTGCTCTCGATGGCCCGGCCGATATAGTAGTAGAAGAACAGGGAGATGGCCAGCAGAAGCGGATTGCTGTCCGAGGGAATGAAAATGTACGTGACCAGCCGCCAGATTTGCCCATGGAGAATGCTCGTACGATCAAAGCACAGGGCGGAGTAGAGCAGATTACTGGGGTCGATCATCATAAAGACGTACATAATCGCCGTACCCAGGGCGATAAAGAGCATCAGATTGGGGATGCCCTTGTTCCGGTGGCGGTAGCAGAAGCGCTCAAAGTCTCTGCGCAGATTTTTCAATGCCAATCCCTCCTGACGGCGCAAGCGCCGGAATTAAAACATGAATGGGATGAAGCCGTGCCAATGCCTCCCCTTGAGGGGAGCCTTTCCCCCATGCGGCGCACCCCAAAGCCTCCCCTTGAGGGGCAATGTCATCAACTTAAGAGAAGCGTCAAAACGTACAAAACAGCAGCAATATAATTGGTAAAAACGCCAATTGATAAATGGAAAACGTCTCCAAAATCAAGATGATATTTTGATTTTGGAGTGATCCTAATGAATAGTACACCTATTGTCCTTGAAATGTTAGAGCTTTTGCACTACATTATTTTCAGCTATGATTATATGGATCA
>DVFN01000003.1 GCA_018713205.1 Candidatus Avoscillospira stercorigallinarum
CAATCTTTTGCCCCATCCGTGCAGTTATAAAAGGGGGAAATACATACAGTATTCCCGCCCTTTTATAACTTTCGTATGAGGCAAAATCTTTGGCCGAATGCTCTTGCCAAATTGTGCGGTGCTGCCATAAAAAACTCGGGCGCGCCGCAGTCTTTTGTGCTGCGGCGCGCCCGTTGCGTATGCTTACTGATGGATGGCGGTGCCGGTCTTGCCGGCGATGCCGTCGCGGGCCTTTTCCAGCAGGGTGATAAGGGCCGTGCGGCCGGGCTTGGACTCGGCGAACTTCACGGCGGCCTCCACCTTGGGCAGCATGGAGCCCGGGGCGAACTGCCCCTCGGCCATATACTGCCGGGCCTGCTCCGGGGTCAGGTCCGAGAGCCACTGCTCGTTTTCCTTGCGGAAGTTGATGGCCACCTTCTCCACAGCGGTGAGAATAATCAGGGTGTCGGCATCCAGCAGCTCGGCCAGGAGCTCCGAGGCGAAGTCCTTGTCGATGACCGCCGCCGCGCCCTTCAAGTGGTTGCCCTCGGTGCGGAAGACGGGGATTCCGCCGCCGCCGCAGCAGATGACGATATGGCCGTCATTGCTCAGGGCGCGGATCGCGCCGGCCTCGATGATATGCTTGGGCTTGGGCGAGGCCACGTACCGCCGCCAGCCCCGGCCGGAGTCCTCCTTGAAGAGGAAGCCGGTCTTTTCGGCCATCTCCTTGGCCTCTTCCTCGGTGAGGAATTTGCCGATGGGCTTGGTGGGCGTCTGGAAGGCGGGGTCGTTGGGGTCCACCTCCACCTGGGTGACCATGGTCACCACAGGCTTGTCGGTGATGCCCCGGTTGAGCATCTCCTCGCGGAGAGCGTTCTGGAGATCGTAGCCGATATAGGCCTGACTCATGGCGCCGCAGACCGACAGGGGCGTCGCGCCCTGGGAGTGGTCCTCGTGCATCAGGGCCAGCATGGCGTTGTTGATGATACCCACCTGGGGACCGTTGCCGTGGGCCACGATCACCTGGTTGCCGTCCTCAATGAGATCGACAATGGCCCGGGCGGTGATCTTCACGGCGTTGGCCTGCTCGGGGAGGGTGGTGCCCAGGGCATTGCCGCCCAGGGCGATGACAATGCGCTTTCCCATAGATCAAACCTCGCTTTACCGGGAAATCAGAACTTCTTGCGCAGATCGTCGGAGGCGTCCATGGCCATCAGAGCCTTGACGGGGTCCTTGACCTTGGCCAGGAAGATCATGGCGGCGATGATATAGGGCTTGTAGGAGGCCTGCTTGTAGAGCGGCACGATGTAGCGGTCGAAGACGGAGTTGTCCACCTCGCCCTCCTCGCAGCTGAGGCCGGTGATATCGGCGGGCAGGCAGTGGAGGTACAGGGCCTTGCCGTCCTTGGTCAGGGACATCATTTCCTCGGTGCAGGCCCAGTCCTTGTGCTCGGCGTTCTGCTTCAGCAGCTCCTTCTCCAGGGCGTCGATGCCGGCCTTGTCGCCCTTCTGGTACAGCTTGGTCCGCTGCTCCATGGCGGCGAAGGGCGCCCAGGACTTGGGATAGACGATGTCGGCGTCCTTGAAAGCCTCGGCCATGGAGTTGGTCTTGGTGAAGGAGCCGCCGGTCTTCTCGGCGTTCTTCTGGGCGATTTCCTCGATCTCGGGCATAATCTCATAGCCCTCGGGATGGGCCAGAACCACGTCCATGCCGAAGCGGGTGAACAGGCCCACCACGCCCTGGGGCACGGACAGGGGCTTGCCGTAGCTGGGAGAATAGGCCCAGGTCATGGCGACCTTCTTGCCCTTGAGGTTCTCCACGCCGCCGAAGTAGTGGATGATGTGCAGCATATCAGCCATGCACTGGGTGGGGTGATCCACGTCGCACTGGAGGTTGACCAGGGTGGGCCGCTGCTCCAGGATGCCGTCGCGGTAGCCCTCTTCCAGGGCGTCGATAAAGGTCTTCTGATACTTGTGGCCCTCGCCGATGAACATATCGTCGCGGATGCCGATGACCTCGGCCATAAAGGAGACCATGTTGGCGGTCTCGCGGACGGTCTCGCCGTGGGCGATCTGGCTCACCTTCTCGTCCAGGACCTGCTCCTCCAGGCCCAGCAGGTTGCAGGCGGAGGCGAAGGAGAACCGGGTGCGGGTGGAGTTGTCGCGGAAGATGGAGATGCCCAGGCCGGAGTCGAAGACGCGGGTGGACTTATTGCGCTCCCGGAGGTCCCGCAGAGCGTCGGCCACGGTGAAGATGGCCTCCAGCTCCTCGTCGGTCTTGTCCCAGGTCCAGTAGAAGTCGTTCTTGTACATGTCGTTGATGTGCAGGGTTTCGAGATGTCTGGCCAGTTCCATTGCCTTGCTCATGGGATAAATCCTCCTAATATCATTTGAAGTAATTGAATATTCATTCGTAGGGGAGCGCATCGCGCGTCCGTATGCTTACCGGATGTCGTTGTCGGTGAGGCTCTGGCGGAACTCGGTGACGTCGTCGGTCTTGTTCTCCTCCTTGTAGAGGTTGACGGCGGCCACGTACACGGCGGCGCAGGTGACCAGATCCTGCTTCCAGGTGATTTCGTTGGGGGCGTGGGCCTGGCTCTCAGCGCCGGGGCCGAAGCCGACGCAGGGGATGCCATACCGGCCCTGGATGGAGACGCAGTTGGTGGAGAAGGTCCACTTGTCGATCAGGGGCCGGTTGCGCTTCTCCATGGCCGAGGGCGCGCCGATGCGCTTGTCGCCATAGAGGGCCTTATGGGCGTCCACCAGGGCCTGGACATGGGCGGCGGACTCCTTGTTGATCCAGGTGGGGAAGAAGCACTCGGTCTCATAGACCTCGCCGGTCCAGGCGGGACGGTCGTACATATACATGCTGACCTTGACGTCGTCGCCGTACTTCTTCACGGCGGGCAGGTCGCGGATCTCCTGGAGGCAGGAGTCCCAGGTCTCGCCGGCGGTCATGCGGCGGTCGATGGAGATGGCGCAGGAGTCGGCCACGGCGCAGCGGCTGGGAGAGGTGTAGAAAATCTGGGAGGTGGTGCAGGTGCCGCGGCCCAGGAACCGGGCGTCCTCGTAGTGCTCGGGGTTGTACTTGGGGTTGAGCATCTTCACCAGGCCCTTGATCTCGGTATCGTCGGCGTCGTCGTTCTCATTGAGGGCGCGGACGTCCTGGAGAATGTCGGCCATCTTATAGATGGCGTTGTCGCCGCGCTCGGGGGCGGAGCCGTGGCAGGAGACGCCCTTGACGTCCACGCGGATCTCCATACGGCCGCGATGGCCGCGATAGATGCCGCCGTCGGTGGGCTCGGTGGAGATGACGAACTCGGGGACGATCTTGTCCACATGATAGATGTACTGCCAGCACATGCCGTCGCAGTCCTCTTCCTGGACGGAGCCGACGACCATGATCTTATATCCGGCGGGGATCAGGCCCAGATCCTTCATGATCTTGGCGCCGTAGACCGCCGAGGCCATGCCGCCCTCCTGGTCGGAGCCGCCGCGGCCGTAGATGATCTCGTCGGTCTCATAGCCCTCGTAGGGGTCATGGGTCCAGTTGGCCAGATTGCCGATGCCCACGGTATCGATGTGGGAGTCAATGGCGATGATCTTCTCGCCGTCGCCCATCCAGCCGATGACGTTGCCCAGGCCGTCGATTTCCACCTTATCGTAGCCCAGCTTCTTCATCTCGGCCTCGATGCACTTGACCACGCCCTCCTCCTCGCAGCTCTCGCTGGGGATGGCGATCATGGCCCGCAGGAACTTGGACATGTCATCCTTGTAGCCTTCGGCGGCGGCTTTGATTGCTTCAAAATTCATAGTAAGCATCCTCCCTGCTTGTTCATTCCCGTTGTGCTTGCCCCGGCGCGGGGGTCTTTCTGATACCATCATAACACAAGAAACAGGTTTGTCAAACTAAATTTTTGTCAGCCTTAATTTTTTTCAGAAAATCTCTTGCAATCTCACGGAGATATGGTATGATAGTAGCGGTAAGAATTGTATAAAGCGCTGAAAAAGAGGGTGATCGTACTGGAAAAGAATCAATTGGAGAACTTAAAGCAGATTGCCAAGGGCATTGCGGCTCAGTTCGGCAGCAACTGCGAGGTGGTGGTCCATGAACTCTCGGAGCAGAGCGCCTACCACTCCATTGTGGCCATTGAAAACGGCCATGTCACCGGCCGGAAGATCGGGGACGGCCCGTCCCATGTGGTGCTGGAGCAGCTGGGCAAGCCCCGGGACGACACCCCTGACGAGCTGTGCTACCTGACCCGCACCCCCGACGGGAAGATTTTGAAGTCCTCGTCCATGTATATCCGGGACAGTGAAGGCAAGGTCGTGGCCATCTTCTGCGTCAACTTTGACATCTCGGCCCTGACCATGGTGGAGCACGCGGTCCACGATCTCATCGACACCCGGGAGACCGAGCGCAAGGAGCCCGAACGGATCACGCTCAATGTCTCGGACCTGCTGGACGATCTGATCCGCCAGAGCGACGAGCTGGTGGGAAAGCCCGTGGCCTTGATGACCAAGGAGGACAAAATCAAGGCCATCCACTTTCTCAACTCCAACGGGGCGCTGCTCATCACCAAATCCGGCGACAAAATCGCCAAGCACTTCGGCATCTCGAAATACACGCTCTATTCTTATTTAGACAGTAAACTAGGAGGGAATTAACAACATGATCGATCTCACCATCTGCCAGGAGGGCCTTGCCCACAACATCCAGAAGGCCCGGGAAAACCACATCGTCATCCCCACCATCGCTCAGATGCAGAACCCCGATCTGATCCCCGAGAAGATCAAGGCCAAGCTCAGCCACACCGGCCTGTGGGACGTGGACCCGGTGAACCTGTTCCGCATCTCCTGGCACAACGAGGCCAAGGAGGCCGGCGGCCTCTTCCAGGCCGTGCCCAACTACGTGGAGATTCCCTCCAGCCTCTCCGGCGTCCCCTGCCGGATCATCGCCATGGCCGGCAAGTGGTTCCCCACCGGCTGCCACAAGGTCGGCGCCTCCTTCGGCTGCCTGGCCCCCCGGCTGGTCACCGGTCAGTTTGACGCCACCTATCACCACGCGGTCTGGCCCTCCACCGGCAACTACTGCCGCGGCGGCGCCTTCAACTCCAAGCTTCTGGCCTGCGACTCCGTGGCCATCCTGCCCCAGGATATGTCCAAGGAGCGGTTCGACTGGCTCAAGTCCATCGCCGGACAGATCATCGCCACCCCCGGCTGCGAGTCCAACGTCAAGGAGATCTTCGACAAGACCTGGGAGCTCAAGGCCGACCCGTCCATGATGATCTTCAACCAGTTCTCCGAGATGGGCAATCCCCTGTGGCACTATAACGTCACCGGCTACGCCTTGGCGGAGCTCTTCGAGGCCGTCAAGCAGCCCGGCCAGTCCCTGGCAGGCGCGTGCTTCACCTCCGGCTCCGCAGGCACCATGTCCGCCGGCGACCTTCTCAAGGAGCGGTATCCCCTGATGAAGCTGGCCGTGGGCGAGGCTCTCCAGTGCCCCACCATCCTCAACAACGGCTTCGGCGGCCACCGCATCGAGGGCATCGGCGACAAGCATATCCCCTGGGTCCACAACGTCCGCAATACCGACATGGGCATCGCCATTGACGACGAGGACTCCCAGCGCCTGCTGCGCCTCTTCAACACCCCCGAGGGGCAGGCGTACCTGAAGAACGAGCTGGGCCTCGACGACGAACTCATCGAAAAGCTCACCTGGATGGGCATTTCCGGCATCGCCAACGTCCTGTGCTGCATCAAGATGGCCAAGTACTACGAGTTCAACGAGAACGACGTGGTGGTCACGGTCCTGACCGACTCCGCCGTCATGTACCGCTCCCGTGTCACGGAGCTCAATGAGATGTACGGCCCCTACAACGCCCACGAGGCGTCCCTGGATCATCACCTCCATATGCTGGGCCTCAAGACCGACAACCTGATCGAACTGACCTACGCCGAGCGCAAGCGGGTCCACAACCTCAAGTACTACACCTGGGTGGAGCAGCAGGGCATGGACGTGGAGGACCTCAACGCCCAGTGGTACGACAAGTCCGTCTGGGACACCGTCCACGCCCAGGCCAAGGACCTGGATCAGCTGATCGAGGCCTTCAACGAAGAGAGCGGCGTTTTGGCTTCCCTGTAGGGGAAAACGGACGCGCATCGGAACCCGGCTTCGGGCGGGCATAAAGCCCGCCCCTACGCGGAAACCGGAGGCGGGTCTGTAGGGGCGGATTTTATATCCGCCCGTGCCGCACCCCCGCCAAACGCATACACCGTAGGGGCGCGCATGGCGCAGCCCTCGAACCCCGGCGGGAACCGGAAGCCGGTTCCGGGCGGCCATACAGGCCGCCCCTACAGCATTTCATCGTGATTCCAACCCAGAAAGGAGCATTCCATGCGCCATGTGAAATATGGCCGCTGCGTCAAGTGCGGCAAGACCTATGAGGCCGTGCCGGACCTCACCACCTGTGCATGCGGCGGCATTCTGGACATCGTCTATGACTACGACTATATCAAGTCCGTATTTACGAAAGAAACCCTGAAAAACCGGCAGAACTTCACCATGTGGCGCTACCGGGAGCTGCTACCGGTGGAGGACACCACGCCGGACCCGCCGCTGCGGGTGGGCTGGTCGCCCCTCTACCGGGCCGACCGGCTGGCGGAGCAGCTGGGCATCGCCCGGCTCTATGTGAAGGACGACGGGCTCAACCCCACGGCATCCCTGAAGGACCGGGCCTCGGCCATGGCTGTGGCCAAGGCCTGGGAGGCCGGGGCTAAGGTCATCGCCTGCTCCTCCACCGGTAACGCCGCCTCGTCTCTGGCGGGCAACGCCGCCGCAGCCGGGTTCCAGACCTATATCTTCGTCCCCTCCCGCGCCCCCAAGGGCAAGGTGGCCCAGCTGATGACCTTCGGCGCCACGGTGATCTCGGTCCAGGGCTCCTATGAGGACACCTTCGAGCTCAGCAAGGCCGCCATCGACCGCTGGGGCTGGTACAACCGCAACGCCGCCATCAACCCCTACCTCTCCGAGGGCAAGAAGACAGTGGCTCTGGAGATTATGGAACAGCTGAACTGGGAGGTCCCGGACTACATCGCCATCTCCGTCGGCGACGGCTGCACCATCGCGGGCCTGTGGAAGGGCCTGAAGGACCTCTACGCCATCGGCTTCATCGACCGGCTGCCCCGGCTGATCTCGGCCCAGGCTGCCGGCTGCTGCCCCCTGAACCGGGCCATCGCGGAAAACAAGCCCTGGCATCCCATGGAGGAGAACACTTTGGCCGACTCCATCGCCGTGGGCGTGCCCCGCAACGCCGACAAAGCGTTGATGGCCATTCGGGAATCCAACGGTCTGGTGGTCAACGTCACCGACGAGGAGATCATGGCCGCCCAGAAGCTGCTGGGCCGGACCTGCGGCGTCTTCGGCGAGCCCGCCGGCGTCACCGGCGCGGCAGGGCTCAAGAAGCTCTGCGAGGAGGGCAAAATCGAAAAGGACGCCACGGTGGTCAGCGTGGTCACCGGCAACGGCCTCAAGGACGTGGCCAACGCCATCGCCTTCTGCGGCGAGCCCATCTCCATCCCCGGCGACATGGACGCCCTGCTGGAGGCCTTTGACCAGCGGAATATTCACGTGGAATAAGCGCAAAAATCCCTCGGAATCTTCGCGATTCCGAGGGATTTTACAGGCAGACCGGCACTTCGCCTGTAATCTCCAGCGTGCCGGGGGTCACGGTGCAGGTCAGGGCCCGGAGTTTCACCCCTTGGGCGGCGGCCTCCCGCAGCGCCTGGGCGAAGGCCGGGTCCCGGGCCTGGTTGGGCTCGAACCGGGTCACGTCGCTGCGCTGGATGACGAAGAGGGCGGCGGCGCGGTATCCGGCTTCCACAGCCCGGGCCAGGCTGTGGAGGTGCTTGACGCCGCGCTCCGTGGGCGCGTCGGGGAACCGGGCCACGCCGTCCTCGTTGAGGGTGACGCCCTTGACCTCGGCGAAGCCCCGGACCGGTCCGGCCTCGTAATAGAGGTCCAGCCGGGAGTCGCCGAAGGTCTGCTCCGGCTTCACCAGGTCCGGCACCGGCCCCAGGCCGCCGGACCGGACAAAGTCCGCCGCCAGCCGGTTGGGAATCTGGGAGTCGATGTTCACCACCGTCCCCCGGTGCTCCACCGCCAGCAGGGTCCAGGCCGTCTTGCGCCCGGGCTCCGGGTGGAATTGACACCAGACCACGGCGCCAGGCAAAAGCAGCTCTCGGAGCCGCCCCGTATTGGGCACATGGCACCGGCAGGTTTCCCCTTCCAGCTCTACCCATGCGATAAACCGGTTGGGCCTGGCTTGGAAGACGCCGGGGTGGATGCAGTCATAGGTCATATGGTTCCTCCTTGCGGCAAAAACCCGGGAGCAAGGCCCCCGGGCTGAAGATGTACCATTGCTTATTTCTTGCCCCGCAGGTAGGCAAACCACATGGTCACGCCCACGGCGACGCCGCCGACAATGTTGCCCAGGGTCACGGGGAGCATATTGCCCAGCAGGTAGTTGCCCCAGGTCAGGCTCTCCAGGGCCACACCGGCCTCCTGGGCCGCGGCCACGTAGGCGGGCACGTTCTTGGCAAAGAGGCCCAGCATGCAGTAGGTCATATCGGCGATGGAGTGGTTGAAGCCGCAGGTGACAAAGAACATCACCGGCACCCAGGCGCCGATAAACCGACTGACGCCGTCCTTCCCGGCCAGAGACATGAGGACGCCCAGGGTCACCAGGATGTTGCACAGGACGCCCATAAAGAAGGCGTTGGCAAAGGGCATGGTGCTCTTGGTGACGGCGATCTTCATGGAGCTGACGGCCAGGGCGTTGCTGCCGGCGCTGAGCCAGCCGAAGTTGGCGCAGATGGCGGCCAGGAGCATGGAGCCGATGAAATTGCCCAGGTAGACGAAGACCCAATTGCGCAGCATGCCGCCGACGGTGGCCTTCTTCTCCAGGACGGAGATGGTGATGAGGGTATTGCCGGTGAAGAGCTCTGCGCCGGTGAGGATCACGGTGCCCAGGCCGAAGGCGAAGAGCAGGCCGGACACCATCCGGGACAGGCCATAGTTGGTGATGCCGAAGGTGGCCATATTGGTCACGCAGGAGGGGAAGCCGATGAGCATACCAGCCAGGATGCCCAAAACCAGCATCTTGGAAATGGGCAGCTTGGCCTTGCCCGCGCCGGCATTGGCATAATTGGAGACAGTCTCCGCAGCAGTGAAGAGATTCATATCCGGCGCCCCCTTACTTGGCGGTCTGCCGGGCCGCGGCCTCGACCACGTGGCCGATGAGGACCGAGGTGGTCACCGCGCCCACGCCGCCGGGGACGGGGGTGATGGCATCCACAATGGGCTCCACCTCTTCAAAGACGGCGTCGCCGGCGATGCCGTTCTTCTCGGCGTCCCAGTTGATAGACACGTCAATGACGATCTGGCCGGGGCGCACGTAGTCCTTGGTCAGGCTCTTGAGGACGCCGGCGGCGGAAATCAGCACGTCGGCCTCCCGGGCCTCGGCGGGGACGTCCTTGGTGCGGGTGTGGCAGACCGTGACCGTGGCGTTCTTGCCCATGAGCATCATGGCGGCGGGCTTGCCCACCACCAGGCTCCGGCCGATGACCACGGCCTTCTTGCCGGTCAGGTCGATGCCGTAGTGATCCAGAATCTCCATGCAGGCGGCGGGGGTGCAGGGGGCGAAGCCCAGCTGCTTGCCCATGAACACACCGGCGTTGGAGCCGTCGGTCATGCCATCCACGTCCTTGGCGGGGTCCAGACGGTTGCAGATCTCGTCCTGGTCGGCCTTCAGGTGCTTGGGCAGAGGCCGGAACATCAGCACGCCGTGGATCTTGTCGTTGGCGTTGATCTCGTCGATGGTCTTCAGCAGCTCTTCCTTGGTGACATCCTCGGGCAGCAGGAACTTCTCCACCGCCACGCCCAGGGTCTCAGCCCGCTTGGTCGCGCCGCGCTCATAGCTCAGATCGTCGGGCCGCTCGCCGCAGCGGACGATGGCCAGGGTGGGGTTGACGCCCTGGGCCTTGAGGGCCTCGCACTGCTCGATGATCCGGGCGTTGAGCTTGGCGTTGACTTCTTTTCCCAACAGCAGCTTTGCCATATATTGTTCCTCCTTATTTGAAGAAGCCCGCCTTGACGGACTCAAAAATCTCATCGGCCATCTTGCCGTACTTGTCCAGCATGCCCAGGCACTTGGCGTTCATTTCCTCGGCCAGGGCCCGATTCTGGAGCGTCTTGGTATTGATAAACACATTGAGGGACGCGGCCTGGAGCGCGGCCTTGACGCAGACCGCGCCGCAGCCGGCATCGGAGACGGCCAGACGGCTGCCCTTGGCGGCAAAAACCGCGATGGCGTCCAGAGCCTCGCAGCACAGCTCCATGATCTTCACCGGCACCTGGCAGGCGGTAATCGTGGCGTCCTCCAGGATCTGGGCCCGGTTGGGGTCATCCTTGGGAATGCCGTAGGCCTTGGCCAGGGGCTCGAAGCCCGCGGCGTCGGCGGGGACCTGATCCAAGAGCTGGGTCTGGAGCGCGTCGCACTTGGCCTTCAGGGCCACGATTTCGGCCTCTACGTCGGCATACTTCTTCTTGCCCACGGTCAGAGAGCCGACCATATTGCCCAGGGCCGTGCCAATGGCGCCCACCAGGGCGGCCGCGCCGCCGCCGCCGGGAACAGGGGCGTTGGAGGCCAGAACGGTGACAAATTCACGGCAGGAATTTTGGGTAAAATCCATATTGTTTCTCCTTTACAACATATTGAGCCGCAGAACGGCCGGACAGAAAACAAAAATCCGGCGGCGGAAGGCCGCCGGATTTGGCGAATGGGGACTATGTTGAAACAAAGGGGATTGGGGGATACAGATTAGAACAGGCCGGAGATCTTGCCGGTCTCGTCCACGTCGATCCGCTCCGCCGCGGGGACCTTGGGCAGGCCGGGCATGGTCATGATCTCACCGGTCAGGGCAACCAGGAAGCCGGCGCCGGCAGAGACCTTGATGTTCCGGACGGTGACGGTGAAGCCGGTGGGGGCGCCCAGCTTGGCAGCGTCATCGGTCAGGGAGTACTGGGTCTTGGCCATGCAGATGGGCATCTTGTCGAAGCCCAGCTCAGTCAGGGTCTTGATCTGCTTCTCAGCGTTGGCGGTGAAGTTGACGTCCTTGCCGCCGTAGATCTTGGTGACGATGGCTTCGATCTTCTCCTTGATGGACATATCCAGCTCATAGGCGAAGGTGAAGTCGTTGGGCTGCTCGCAGAGGCGGATGACTTCCTTGGCCAGCTCGATGCCGCCTTCGCCGCCCTTGGCCCAGACCTCGGAGAGGGCCACGTTGACGCCCAGCTCCTTGCACTTGGTCTCGACCAGCTTCAGCTCGGCCTCGGTATCCAGGGGGAAGCGGTTGATGGCGACCACGCAGGGCAGCTTGTAGACGTTGGTGATGTTGGACACGTGCTTCAGCAGGTTGGGCAGTCCCTTCTCCAGAGCCTCCAGGTTCTCCTGGCCCAGGTCGGCCTTGGGCACGCCGCCGTTGTACTTGAGGGCGCGGACCGTGGCAACCACGACCACCGCGGAGGGGGTCAGACCGGCCATGCGGCACTTGATGTCGAGGAACTTCTCAGCGCCCAGGTCAGCGCCGAAGCCGGCCTCGGTGATGGTGTAGTCGGACAGGCGGCGGGCAATCTTCGTAGCGGTGACGGAGTTGCAGCCGTGGGCGATGTTGGCGAAGGGGCCGCCATGGACGAAGGCGGGGGTGTGCTCCAGGGTCTGGACCAGGTTGGGCTTCAGAGCGTCCTTCAGCAGGGCGGCCATGGCGCCCTGGGCGTTCAGGTCGGCGGCGGTGACGGGCTTCTCGTCGTAGGTGTAGCCCACGATGATGCGGCCCAGACGAGCCTTCAGGTCGGTGATGTCGGAGGCCAGGCACAGCACGGCCATGATCTCGGAGGCGACGGTGATGTCGTAGCCGTCCTCACGGGGGGTGCCGTTGACGCGGCCGCCGAGGCCGTCCACCACGAAGCGGAGCTGCCGGTCGTTCATATCGACGCAGCGGCGCCAGGTAATCCGCCGGGGATCGATGCCCAGCTTGTTGCCCTGGTAGATATGGTTATCCAGCATGGCAGCCAGCAGGTTGTTGGCCGCGCCGATGGCGTGGAAGTCGCCGGTGAAGTGGAGGTTGATGTCCTCCATGGGGACGACCTGGGCGTAGCCGCCGCCGGCCGCGCCGCCCTTGACACCGAAGACGGGGCCCAGGGAGGGCTCGCGCAGGGCGACCAGGACGTTCTTGCCCAGCTTCTTCATGCCGTCAGCCAGACCGACCGTGGTCGTGGTCTTGCCCTCGCCCGCGGGGGTGGGGTTGATGGCGGTGACGAGGATCAGCTTGCCGTCGGGGCGCTGGACGTCGTTGAGAATATTATAGTCTACCTTGGCCTTGTACTTGCCGTACTGCTCCAGATACTTGTCATCCACACCGGCGACCTTGGCGATCTCGGTAATGGGGAGCATGGGTGTTTCCTGTGCGATTTCGATGTCGGATTTGTAAGCTGCCATGTTATAAACTCTCCTTGTATGATATTTGTGCCTTCCCGTTAGAGTGGTGCGGCACATACAGGATGGTCCGGCTCAGGCCGTTGGAATGGCGTGAACCGGCAACCGCGCAACAGGTTCTTGCAACTTATTACGTAGTTTTTTATCGATTAAACTTTACCATTTTCTGAGCCTTTCGTCAAGGACAATTTCAGAAAATTATCCCCGAATTTCCAGTTTCGTTTTGTAGAAAATCACAAAATCACCGAATTAACCGGAATGCCGCAAAGGAAAAAAGCGCCTCGTCGATTTTGCTCTCTTCCTACAATGTGTAGGAGGATTGTGCCGTCCGCAGCAGCTGGCTGGCGGGGCGATGCAGGCATCGGCCCCTACGTGTGGGCCGTATCGCGGGGTGCAAAAACGGGCGGCCGCAGGGGCCGCCCATATATCACAGATAGGCTTTGACAATGGAGATCAGCAGATCCCCGGCCACGACCCGGTCCTCGGGGGCGAAGCCCTGCTCGAAGTTATCCGAGTAGAGAATCTGGGCGCTGGGCGGGAACTCGTCGTCTCCGGCCCAGACCAGCAGCTCCATGGTGAAGCCCGGCAGCAGCTCCAAGGCATAGCCCGCGTCGCCGTGAGGGAGCTTTTCGGCCCCCAGCTTCTCCATGGCCGCCTGGAACTTGGGAATTTTGGTGCCGAAGGTAAAGGCTGCCCGGGTCAGGCACCGGCCCGTAAAGGGCTGGATATAGAGCTCGCCCCAGGGCATCTCCCGGAAGGTCTTGAAGGTCCCCAGGGCCGGGACAGCCTTGCCCTCCAGCAGGTACCGGAGCAGAAACGTCTGGGCCGGGAGATTTTTCAGGGCAAAGCTCCCCTCCCCCGCCTCCAGGCGGTAGTCCGGCCAGCAGATCCGGTAGTCCCGGTCCACCAGCCGCAGAGTAAAGGCCGCGCCGTCAAAGGCCGCGCCGGTCCGGGCCGCGGTCTCCTGGGGGTCCAGGGCCCGGAACAGGTCTACATAGTGGGAGAAGGGGACCTCCTCCTTGTGATTTTCCACGGGTTTTTTCTCTGCCATCTCACATCTCCTGCACGGTATCGGGGAATCGGGACGCGTCGGTGTGGGGCAGGAAGCAGGCCGCCACAAAATTGTCCATATAGCCCGGATGGGTGGACAGCTCCACATAGGTCATATTCCGGGCCAGCTCCGCCACCTTCTTGGCGGCCGGGTCGGAAATGGCGATGGCGTAAGCGCCCGCCAGCGAGGAGTTGCCCACATACTCATACTTCTCCAGCTCCACCGCCGGGAACATGCCGATGAAAATGGCGTTCTTCATATTGATGCCGCTGCCGATGCCGCCGGCCACGTAGACGTGCTCCAGGACCGAGGCATCCATATCCATGGAGGAGAGCAGGGTGTCGATGGCGGAGTAAATGGCGCCCTTGGCCCGGATAAAGCTCTCGATGTCCACCTCGGTCAGGGAGATTTCCCGGCCGGTGGCGGACTCCTCCGGCGCGGCCAGAATATAGCGGCCGGTGCCGTGCTGGTCCCGGACCACCCGGTCGCCCTCCCGGACGAAGAGGCCCTTGGCGTTGATGATGCCGCAGCGGAAGAGCTCTGCAATCATATCGATGATGCCGGAGCCGCAGAGGCCCACGGGCTTCTGCCCCTCCTCGCCGACGATGGTGAAGCTGGGCTCCATGGTGGCGCAGTCGATGGTGACAGCCTCGATGGCGCCGTCGGTGGCGCGCATGCCGCAGCTGATGTCGCCGCCCTCAAAGGCGGGACCGGCGGAGCAGGCGCAGGTCATCATAAAGTCCCGGTTGCCGAAGACGATTTCGCCGTTGGTGCCCAGGTCCACGAAGAGGCTGAACTCGTCCTTGTCCCAGAGCAGGGTGGTGAAGACGCCGGCAGAGATATCGCCGCCCACATAGGAGCCGATATTGGGGGCCAGACGCATATCGGCGGTGCGGTTGACGGTCAGGCCCACGTCGGCGGCCCGGAGATCGTAGACGTGGAAGAAGGCCGGGATATAGGGCTCCATCCGCACAGGCTCGGCGTCCAGGCCCAGGAGCAGATGGTTCATGGTGGTGTTGGAGGCCACGGCCACACGGACAATGCGGTTGGCCTTGACCCCGGCGCTGGCGCAGAGGCCCGCGATAATCGGCCGCAGCGTCTCCTTGACAATGGCGTCCTGGAGCCGCTGGATGCCGCCGGGCTTGCTCTGCTCGACGATGCGGTTGATGACGTCGGCGCCGTAGCGGATCTGACCGTTGCCCGAGGAGGCCTTGGCCAGCAGCTTGCCGGTTTGAATATCCGCCAGCACAGCGGCCACGGTGGTAGTGCCGATGTCGATGGCCAGGGCGCAGGCGGGGCTCTCGTCCCAGCCGGGGCGCACGTCGCAGAACCGCAGCAGATCTGCCTCCCATCGGGCCGTGACATTGACGCAGAAATCGCTCTCCCGCAGCACCTGGGGCAGTTTCTTCAGCACCGGATAGGGCAGAACGATCCGCTCCGCGCCGGTGGCGGCCCGCAGGGCCCAGATAATCCGCTCATTGTCGGGCATGGTGTCGTCCAAAGTGGGCGGGTCCATGGTCAGCTTGACCATAATAAAGGTGTTCTCCTGGGGGACGCCGGCGGCCTGAATGTCGGCCTGGAGCTTTTCAAAGACGGCGATTTCCTTGCCGGAGCTCAGGTCGGCGGTCTGCATCCGGCTCTGATAGGCCGAGGCAATGTCCGGCACCAGCACCGTCACGTCGGAGACGATCCGGCAGCCGCAGCTCAAGCGCCAGCCTTCGTCATATTCCTCCTGGGTGATATGGCTGGTGGGCAGGCACTCCAGCTCGCCGGAAACCAGCTTCACGCGGCATTTGCCGCAGGAGCCGTTGCCCGAGCAGGGCGCGTCGATGGCCACGTTGGCCTCCCGGGCCACTTCCAGCAGGTTGGAATCCGGCGGAACGGACACCACCACGTCGGGCTGGTTCTCAAAAGTAAAGGTCACTTGAAACATGGGTGGATTCCTTTCATGATGAATTGGGCGCTGTGCAGTTCAGCCGCCCTCAGCCTCCCCTTGGTCACCAAGGGGCCCGCAAGGGATCGCTGCCTGTGGCAGAGCAAGCGACCGCAGCGGTTGGGCAGCCACTTGCTTTGGCAGGCTGCAAAGCTGCCTGCCAAAGCTTAGTGGCAACCCGGAGGTGGCGCGGCGAAGCCGTGACGGTGGGGATCAGAGCTGGCGGTGACCGGGGGCTTTCAATCCCTCAGTCACGCTGCGCGTGACAGCTCCCTTTGCACAAGGGAGCCTGCCCTCTCAGGCGTCGGGGCTGGCTGCGTTGGGCACGGGTACATCCGACGCGGCGGTTGCGCACGGGCGGATATAAAATCCGCCCCTACGGACCCACCTCCGGCCTCCCCGTAGGGGCGGCCTATATGGCTGCCCGGAACCGGGGTTCGATTCGCGCCGGGGCCGGCGATTACATCAGCGGCTCCATGGCCAGGACGGGATGGTTCTTCTCGGTGAGGAAGTTCATCAGATCATCCACCTCGGTGCAGATGGTCTCGTCGGCGACGAAGTCGGTGAAGTTGTCGATGCCGTAGAGTTCCTTGGCCGTGGCGTTGAGCTTGTCGGCCACGTCGTCCTTCAGCTCCTTGGGCATCCAGACGATGCGCTCGATGCCGCCCTCGGCGTAGATGAACTTCTTGGAGGAGATGAAGTGGCGGCCATGGCCCATATAGCCGGGGGTCTGGACGCCGCCGCCGGTGCAGGAGGCCAGCTCGCCGAAGGTCATACCGGCGGGAGTCATGCCCTTGTACTCGCGGTTGACCACGATAAAGCCGTTGGAGGCGGGCTCAATGCCGCAGATGCACTCGAAGCAGCCGCAGGAGGTCATGGGGTCCTCCAGGATGGAGTAGAGCGTCACCGAGGACACCGCGCCGTGGGTGGCCTCCTCGACGATCCGGTTGACAGCCTCATACCGGCCGGTGCGCTCGTCGATCAGGCCATCCTTGGGGATGGGCTGGCAGGGGCCGTTGGGATTCAGCTCATTGGTGGCCTTGGCGTCCAGCCAGGAGACCGCGCCGCAGAGGCCCAGCCGCTCGGGGGTGACCACGCAGCAATGGGCCGGGGCAAAGCTCTGGCAGAGGATACAGGTGTAGAACTGGTCCACTGCCTCGTCGGTCATGGAGGCCAGGCGGTCGTCCCTGGCGTTGTACCGGGGCATGGCCACCTCGTCCAGGAACTTCTGGGTGGCGGCCTTGTCGGTAATCAGGGTGACCTCGCACTTGTCCACCACGGCGTCGAACTCGTCCATAATCATATGGTAGAGGACCTCGCCGAAGTGCTTCAGCCGGAGTCCGGCGTCATAGGCGGCATTGGAAACGCGGATGCGGATCTGGTTCCGCTGGCCGGTGTGCATGACGCCCTCCATATAGTTGAACCAGGCGTGGATCTTCCGCTCGATGACGGACTCGAAGTCGGCCTGCATCTTCTTGCCCGCGACCTTGACGTAGGTGGCCAGGGCGAAGTCCTTCTCGCCGCAGTCGATGTCGCTGCCCTCGATGGTGATCTTGTGGTCCTCGACCTCGGAGAGGTCCTTCATCAGCACCAGCTCGGCGGTGGGGTTCTTGCCGGACCAGAACTCGACCTTCATATCGGCCTTGCGGATGATCTCGCCCTCGAAGGCGGCGGCGAAGGCCACGGGGATGGGCAGCTCCTTGGACTTGATCTTGATGCCCCGGAGCTCCAGAGACTTCTTGACGGTTTCGGCGTGGTCGCAGACGGACTCCAGCGCGCCGGGGACCTGGTTCTCGCCCAGGTCGATATCCACCACCACCGGGAAGCCCAGGGCGATGGCGCCCGCGCCGGCGGAGACAACCACGGCGTCGATCTCGCCGAAGGTGTTGACGAAGGCGGGCACGCGGTTCTTGGTGTAGTCCAGGAGACCGGCCAGGTCGCCGGGCTGGACGTTGCCGAAGATCAGCGCGGCGCGGATGGCCACGGTGACCACGTGGATGACCGAGGTGACGTCGTGGCCCAGGGGCACCACGCGCATTTCGAGACCCATCTTCACGCCGCCCTCGGCGCACTGCTCGATGACGTCGCCCACCAGGAAGGTCATAATGCCCTTGGACTGGTAGTCCTTGACGACCTTGGCCACGTCCTCGGCGGCAGCGGCCTTGCCCAGCACCACAGCCACGCCGGGGATATCGCCGGTGACCAGGGGCACGCCCAGGGACCGGATGATGGGATCGGGTACAAAGCCGATGCCGGAGTCATTGGCATAGGGCTCCGCGCCGTTCACATACTTGAGGCCCTCGAGGATCTCCGCGCCCACGGCGGTGGCGAGACCGGCGTTGAGGGCCTGACCCAGATCCTCCTGGTCGGTAATCAGGCTCTTGAGGACGCCGACGCAGGCGGTCAGATCGCCCAGGGTCTTGACCTTGACGCCGGTGGCGGCATAGATCGTGGGGAAGAAATAGGCAGTATCAGGGAAGGCGATTTCCTGGTCCGCGCCGTATTTGGCGATGGCGTCGTTGACAGCGCCCTCAGTGAGTCCGGCCACGGCATGGGAGCCGCCGTAAATGAGATCGGTTAACACACTCATGACAATAACCTCCTTAGGATGGGCATCGCGTTTGTGCAATGTCTAACAGAATAATGATAGCAAACCCCGCCGGATTTGTACAGACCGCGGCCAAATTTTTTCCGCTGTCCCAGGAAAAAAATCCCGCCGCACCGGTCGGATACAGCGGGATTTCGTCAGCCCTCGGGCTTGTGCTTGGGAAGAATTACATTGAGAAGCACGGCCACCAGCGTGGCAACCACCACCGGGGACTTGCCGAAGATCGTGGTCACCCACTCGGGGAAGGCGGCCAGCGCCGCCGAGGCCTGGGAGATCCCCATGCCCAGAGCCGCGGCCAGACCGACGATGGAGGAGTTGCGGTAGTCCATCCGGGCCGAGGAGACCAGCTTCATACCGGTCATGGCAATGCTGGCGAAGACCGACACCGTCGCGCCGCCCAGGACGCACTGGGGGATGGTGGTCAGCAGCGCGGAGAACTTGGGCACCAGGCCCGCCGCGCCGAGGATCACCGCCGAGAGGCCCAGCACCACCCGGTTGATGACCTTGGTGGTGGTGACGATGCCCACGTTCTGGCTGTAGGTCGCCGTGGGCAGGCCGCCGAAGAGGCCGCCGATCATATTCATCAGGCCATAGCCCACGATGCCGTTCTGGAGTTCTCGGTCCGTGGGCTCCCGGTCCATAGCGCCCACGGTGGTCGCCGTCAGGTCGCCGATGGCCTGGACGGCGTTGATGGCAAAGAGAATGCCGATGGCGACGCAGGCCGAGATTTCAAACTGGACGCCGAAGTGGAGCAGCTGGGGCAGCTGGAAGTAGGCGGCCTCGCCCACGCTGTCGAAGCTGACCATGCCGAAGCAGGCCGAGAGGCCGTAGCCCGCGCAGATGCCCAGCAGAATCGACGAGAGCTTCCACAGGCCCTTGCCGTAGTGGTTCAGGGCCGTGACCACAATCAGCGTGAAGAAGGCCACCAGCCAGTTCTGCCAGGAGCCGTAGTTCGCGCTGCCGGCGCCGCCGGCCATATAGTTGATGGCCGTGGGATAGAGGGACAGGCCAATGGTGAAGACCACGGTGCCGGTAATCAGCGGCGGGAACAGCCGCCGGAGCTTTTTGACGAAGAGGCCCACCAGCGCTGCCACCGCGCCGCCGACGATCTGCGCCCCCAGGATGGCCGCCACGCCGTAGCCTTCGGCGATGGCCTGCATGGTGGGGACATAGGCGAAGCTGACGCCCATGATGACCGGCAGCCCCGAGCCCAGGCCCAGAGGCAGCTTGCGGAACAGGGGGAAGAGCTGCAGCAGCGTCGAAAGCGCCGAGATCACCAGCGCCGCCTGAATCAGAATCACCTGCTCCTCCGGAGGCAGCCCCGCGGAACCGGAGACAATGATGGCCGGGGTCACGCAGCCGACGATCATCGCCACCACGTGCTGCACCGCCAGCGGCAGCGCCCGCCGAAGGGGCGGGATGCCCTCCAGCTCGAAAATATTCCCCTGGAGACGGATGGGCTTGGACATAGACAGCCGACCTTTCCTATGTATTCTTTTATAGTATAACAGGTTAATTGCACAAAAACAATTAGGGGTACTGAAAAATATTTAGGAACAGATTTGGGCATTCCCACAAAGCGGTTCCCCCGCCCTGCGCCGCACGTTCGAGCCGGTCCGTAGGGCGGGGTGCCCACACCCCCGCCTCAGACTGTCAAAAAAACTCGCTGAAAGCTGATGTGACAGAGCAGCGGGGAATGTGTGCAAGGGGTTAAGACCCCTTGCGCGTTCAATCAACACGTATTTTCAAACTTTTTCTAAAGTTTGAAAATACGCACAGCGTGGCGAAAAGACTTTTTCGACACGCTG
>DVFN01000014.1 GCA_018713205.1 Candidatus Avoscillospira stercorigallinarum
CCAAAGATTTTGCCTCATACGAAAGTTATAAAAGGGCGGGAATACTGTATGTATTTCCCCCTTTTATAACTGCACGGATGGGGCAAAAGATTGGGCGAAGGCCGCAGACACAATTGTGCGGTGATGCCCTAAAGTTTAAAAATACGCACAGCGTGGCGAAAAGACTTTTTCGACACGCTGCGCGGCGTTTATACGTTCAAAACGGTTTGATAATGCGGAGCATGTAACCCAGCTAAGCCGGTTCCCCTTGCATACCTGCCCCGCCGCCGGCACGCCGGGGCTTGACAAAGGGCGGGCGGGTATGGTATCCTTTGGTTAGTCTAGTCTAACCACCAGAAAGGAGCGATCCGATGAGCGTTGTGATCGTCGGCGGCAACGACCGCATGCAGCGCATGTACCATGAGACCTGCGCACAGTACGGCTGCAAAACCAAGATTTTTATGGACAATAAAGGCGTCATCCGAAAGAAGATCGGCTCGCCGGATCTTCTGATTCTTTTCACCAGCACGGTCTCGCACAAGATGGTAGCCAGCGCCGTAGCCGAGGCCAAGCGGTGCAACGCCCGGGTGGCGCGCTGTCACAGCTCCAGCCTCAGCGCCCTCCACGCCGTCCTCCAGGCCCACTGCCGCCCCTGAGACGGAGCCCGGCGGCCCGGTTTGGCGGGGTGTGGGCGCCCCGCCAAACGGACCAAAATCCAGACCGCTCGAAGCCCGGCGGCTCTACAGCGGGGAATGGCAGCTGCGCTACAGGGCCTTGCCCGCGGCCAGCATGGCCAGCATTTCGGTCCGGGCCGCTTCGGCGGTTCGGGCCTCGTCGATTCCCAGCAGATGGCCCTCCTGGGCCACCACCTTGCCGCCCACCAGGACGTATTTGGGCGGCTTGCTGTAGCCCACGGTGCCCAGCAGGCAGCCCGGGTCCAGGGTCGCGCCCACCAGATCCAGGCCGGTGACGTCCAGCAGGAACAGGTCTCCGGCCTTGCCCACGGCCAGCTGGCCGATGTCGTCCCGGCCCAGAATCGCCGCCGAGCCCCGGGTGGCCATTTTCAGGAGCTCATAGCCTGTGGGCGCGTCCTGGGACCAGGTCAGCCGGTGCAGCAGGTACGCCGCCCGGATCTCCTGGAGCAGATTCGACCCGTCGTTGGAGGCCGAACCGTCCACGGCCAGCCCCACCGGCACCCCCAGCCGCAGCATATCCGGAATCCGGCAGACGCCGCTGGCCAGCTTCATATTGGACACCGGACAGTGGGCCACGCCGGTCTTGGTCTCGGCCAGGAGCCGGAGCTCCTCGTCGTTGAAGTGGATGCCGTGGGCGAACCAGACGTCCTCGCCCAGCCAGCCGCAGGAGGCCATATAGGCCAGGGGCCGCTGCCCCAGGACCTCCAGGCAGAAGCGCTCCTCATCCTTGGTCTCGCAGAGGTGGGTATGGAGCCGGACGCCCAGACTCCGGGCCAGGGCCGCCGACTCCTTCAGCAGGTCGGTGGTGACGCTGAAGGGGGAACAGGGGGCCAAGGCCACCTGCCGGTAGGAGAAGGGCGCGGGATCGTGGAATTCCTCCACCAGCCGCTGGCTCTCCCGGAGAATCACGTCCACCGGCTGCACCAGGTCGTCGGGGGGGAGGCCGCCGTCGGACTTGCCCCGGGACATGCTGCCCCGTGTGGCATGGAACCGCAGCCCCAGCTCCGCCGCGGCATGAAACTGCTGGGCCAGGAACCGCGCTCCGCCCTTCCGCGGGAAGACGTAGTGGTGGTCCAGCACCGTGGTGCAGCCGTAGCGCAGAAGCTCTCCCAGGCCGGTCAGGGCGCTGTAGTAGACCCGCGCATCGGTGAGCCCCCGCCAAATCTCATAGAGCGCCGTCAGCCAGGGGAACAGCTCCATCCGCTGCACCTGGGGCAGGTTGCGGGTGAAGGTCTGGTACAGATGATGATGGGTGTTGATAAGGCCCGGATAGACGAAGCACCCCCGGGCGTCGAGGACCTGGTCGGCCTCCCTGCGTTCCGGGCCGATATAGGTGATGACGCCGCCCTCGATCAGCAGATTGACGCCGCGCAGGACCCGGTCGCGGTCATCCACGGTGACAATGGCGTCGGCATTGGCAATCAGACATGAAGCCATGGCAATCCCTCCTTTTCTCCAGTGTACCACAGCCCCGCCCCGGAGGGAAGCGGGAATTGATTCGCATGCCCATGGCCGTCCGGCGCGGGTTCTTGCATTTTTCGCCGAAGCCTGCTACACTATCGGTGAAACGAGAGAAAAGCGAGGATCTTGTATGGACATCCGATTGATCGGCATTGATATCGACGGCACGCTGCTCGACAGTCACAGCCAGCTGACACCGGCGACGGTCGCGGCGCTCCAGCGGGCCGCGGACCGTGGGATTCAGGTGGCCTTCAGCACCGGGCGATTTGTGACAGAGCTCACCTATCTGGCCCGGCAGCTGCCGATGATCCGCTACGCCGTCACCTGCACCGGCGCAGAGGTAATCGACCTGAAAACCGGCGAGACACTGGCCCGCCGGGCTTTCTCCAATGCCGAGCACCGGCGGCTCTATCAGCTGCTCCGGCCTCTGGACTCCATGATCCAGATTTTCTCGGAGGTGGACAACCGTATCCACAACAGCGCCCGGGAGCTGGAGCGGTGTGAGCGGTACTGCGGACAGGGCTTAGCCGCCATCATCCGCAGCTGTCACGTGGCCGAGGAGGATCTGGACCGCTATGTGGAATGCTACACCGGCCAGGCCAACAAACTCCACGTCTTCTATGCCGACCGGGCGGTCAAGGAGCGCGCCAAGGCCATTCTCTCCCAGGAGCCGGTGTTCCTGGCCGAGAGCACGGCCCTGGACCTGGAGGCCATGCCTTTGGGGGTAGACAAGGGCTACGGTCTCTCCCAGCTGGCCCGGCATCTGGGGCTGGACCGGTCTCAGGTAGCCGCTGTGGGCGACGGCGGCAACGACGCCGCCATGCTCCGCTATGCCGCCCTGGGCGTGGCCATGGGCAACGGCAGCGGTGAGGCCAAGGCCGCCGCCGACTATATCACCGCCGATAACGACCACGACGGTCTGGCCCAATTCATCGACAAGCTGCTGGAGGGGGCCTTCTGATATGCAGTTCTTCTTCGATTTCACCATTGACGGTCTGGCCCTCTGGGCCGTGCTGCTGACCTGTGCCGGCGTATTTCTGGCCTCGTTTATGGACGCCATCGCCGGCGGCGGCGGTATCATCTCCGTGCCCACCTACCTGCTGGCCTTCCACGGGCTGCCCACCTACTACGCCCTGGGCACCAACAAGCTCTCCTCGGGCATCGGCACCTGCTTCTCCACGGCCCGGTTTATCAAGAATGGCTATGTCCGCTGGTGGCTGGCCGCGCCGTCCATCGTCTTCGCCCTGGTGGGCTCGGTCCTCGGCACGGAGCTCCAGCACCACACCCCCGACGTGGTGCTCAAATACCTCCTGCTGGTGGTGCTGCCGGTGGTGGCCGTGGTGACCCTCCGGACCCGCACCTGGCCCGACACCCCCGGCGACATCAGCCGCCGGAAGCAGGCCGCCATCGTCTGGGGCGCGTCCCTGCTGATCGGCGCCTACGACGGCTACTACGGCCCCGGCACCGGAACCTTTTTGATGATCGTCTTTATCCGACTGGCCAAGCTGGACACCCGCACCGCCGCCGGCGGCGTCAAGGTAGTCAACCTCTCCAGCAACATCGGCAGCCTCTTCACCGCCTGGCAGGCCGGCTATGTGCTCTTCGGCGTGGGCCTGATCGCCGCCGTGTTCTCCATCCTGGGCCACTACCTGGGCGCGGGCCTGGCCATCAAAAACGGCAGCAAGATCGTCCGCCCGGCGGTTATTTTGGTTTTGATTCTGCTCACCGTCAAGGTCATCAGCGAGCTGCTGTTTCCGGAGTTCTGGGCCTAGGGCGTCGGGAAACTTGGGATCGTACGCCTTTTTCCGCGGAAAGGAGCATGTTTATGAAAAAATCTCTGGGCATCCTGGGCGGTATGGGACCGCTGGCCACGGTGGACCTCTTCCGGCAGATCGTCACCCTCACCGAGGCCGCCTGTGACAACGACCACATCCGCATCTACATCGATAACAACAGCCGCATACCGGACCGCACCGCGGCCATTCTCTCGGGCGGACCGGACCCGGTGCCGGAGATGCTCGACGCCCTGCGGCATCTGGAGGCCTGCGGCGCGGACCTGGTGATTATGCCCTGCAACACGGCCCACTATTTTCTGCCCCGGCTCCAGGCGCAGACGGTGCTGCCGATCCTCAGTATGCCGGATATCACGGCCGCGGCCTGTGCCCGGCGCTACCACGGAAAAACCGCTGCTATACTGGCCACCCGGGGCACGCTGGCCACGGGGATCTACGACCGGGCCCTCCAGCAGGCCGCCGTGCCCTTCCTGCTGCCCACCCCGGCGGAGCAGGACGCCCTGATGCGGGTGATCTACCAGGGCGTCAAGGCGGGCGAGCCGCCGGCAACCTACCGCCGGGACCTGGAGACGGTGACGGCGGCGCTGGCAGCCCGGGGCGCGGACTATTTTATCCTCGGCTGCACCGAGCTCCCGCTGGCCGTCCAGCTGCTGGGCCTCAGAGTCCCGGCGGTCAACCCCACCGAGGAGCTGGCCAAAGCCGCCATCGAAGCCTGCGGCTACCGCGTCAAAAAACTGGCCTAACGCCGCCCGTACAATGGGAAACTGCAATGCGTGCGTCCGTAGGGGCGGCCTATATGGCCGCCCGGGCAGGCCCGCGATTCCCACCGTACTTTCACCGAACGCCGTAGGGCGGCATGCCCTCATGCCGCCATGACCGGGTCGCGTTGACCGGGGGTCTGTTGGCTGCGGCGGTGCGGTCCGGGCGGCCATAAAAGGCCGCCCCTACGAGGGGACCGGCGGCGCGTTGCGATGCCTGCTGGCCCGGTTTGGCGGGGTGTGGGCACCCCGCCCTACGGACTAGGTCGAAAGCGCCCGGGCAGGCCCGCGATTGCCGCCGCACTTCCCTGTATTTTTCCCAAAAACGCCCATGCGGCCGGTCCGATTTGACTCGGACCGGCCGCATGATGTTTCTCTTACGCGAAGGGGTTCTCGGTGGGATAGGGCAGGTTCTTGGGCTGGTTGTAGGCGATGTCCTTGACGCCCAGGAACTTGAAGACCTCGTAGAGGTACTTGCCCACATGGGCGAAGGCCACGGCGCCGTGGTGGGGATAGCCCTTCTGGATCAGCACGTGGCGGTAGAAGCGGCCCATCTCGGGAATGGCGAAGACGCCGATGCCGCCGAAGGAGCCGGTGGGCACGTCCAGGACCTCGCCCTGGGCGATGTAGGACCGGAGGTCGCCGTTGCTGTCGCACTGGAGGCGATAGAAGGTGATGTCGCTGGCGGCGATGTCGCCCTCCAGGGTGCCGCGGGAGATATCGGGCTCGCTGCCGGCGGGCTCGAGGACGCGGTGCTGGATCAGCTGATACTTGACGGCGCGGTCGGCGCACATCTTGCAGGACGGGGTATTGCCGCAGTGGAAGCCCATGAAGGTGTCGGTGAGAGTATAGGCGTTATAGCGGCCCTGGATCTTCTCGTCATACATGCTCTGGGGCACGGAGTTGTTGATATCCAGCAGGGTGACGGTGTCGCCGGAGACGCACATGCCGATATACTCGGAGAGCGCGCCGTAGATGTCCACCTCGCAGGCCACGGGGATGCCCCGGGTCACCAGACGGGAGTTGACGTAGCAGGGCTCAAAGCCGAACTGGCTGGGGAAGGCGGGCCAGCACTTGTCGGCGAAGGCCACGTACTGCCGCGCGCCCTTGTGCTGCTCGGCCCAGTCCAGCAGGGTCAGCTCAAACTGCGCCATGCGCTCGTTGAGGTCGGCGTAGTACTTGCCCTCGCCCATCTCCTTGGCCATGTCCTCACAGACAGCGGGAATCCGGGGGTCGCCGGCGTGGGCCTTGTAGGACACCAGCAGGTCCAGCTCGGAGTTCTCTTCGATCTCCACGCCCAGCTCATAGAGGCCCTTGATGGGGGCGTTGCAGGCGAAGAAGTCCTGGGGCCGGGGGCCGAAGGTGATGATCTTCAGGTTCTTCACACCGATAATGGCCCGGGCCACGGGGACAAAGTCGGCCATCATCTGGGCGATATCGGAGGCGGTGCCCACGGGGTACTCGGGGATATAGCCCTTCAGATGGCGCATGCCCAGGTTGTAGGAGCAGTTGAGCATACCGCAATAGGCGTCGCCGCGGCCGTTAATCAGGTCGCCGTCGCCCTCGGCAGCGGCCACGAACATGCAGGGGCCGTCAAACTTCTCGGCAATGAGGGTCTCGGGGGTCTCGGGGCCGAAGTTGCCCAGGAAGACCACCAGGGCGTTGCACCCGGCCTCCTTCACGTCGGCCACGGCCTTGAGCATATCGGTCTCGTTCTCCACGGTGACGGGACACTCATAGAGATCCTCGCCCCGGTAGGCCTGGACAATGGCAGACCGCCGCGCCGTGGACAGGGTAATGGGGAAGCAGTCGCGGGACACCGCAATGATGCCCAGCTTGACGACAGGAATATTGGAACCTAACATAGTATATCCTTCCTTTTATGTAAAATTTCAAAGGGTTACAATTGGGCGGCGATATCGGTATTTTCGCCGGTCAGGGCCACCACCGCGCCGCCCTTGGCCTCATCGGACTCGGCGTGGGCCAGGAGCCATTTGTTGCGGGCGGTGAGCAGGGTGTCCTCATAGTTCTTGGGCGCAAACTGAGGCTTGTCGGTATTGGTACCCCGGGGCAGAGCCACCAGGACTTTGAAGCCCTGGCCCAGCTTGGCGCTGCAGGGCGCATAGTGCAGCGTGGTGGCAAAGACCTCTACCACGGTACCGGCGGGCACCAGGAAGGCTTTCACCAGGCCGGTATCGAATTTACCGTCCTCGATCTGGCTCTCCAGGCCCAGCAGCAGGATAAAGTCCCGGCTGCCGCAGTTGATTTCGCTGTCCCGGTGATACTCCAGGCAGTTGAGCTTCGTATTATGGCCATTGCACCAGCCCAGCTGCACCGGCATACCGCCGTAGATGCTGGCCTCAAAGTCGGCGAAAATCGGCAGCTTTTCCAGCGCCGCATCGGAGGGCACATACTCCACGCCCTCGGGCAGCGGCGTCTCATGTTCCAGGGTCTGCGTCAAGGCAGCCGTGTCGTAGCCGGTGAGCACCCGGCCATAGGGCTTGAACGCAGCATCGAATACAGAGAGAATTTCCATAGCTTACTCCTTCATGGCAAGAGTGGGATAGACGGATTTCAGAGCTGGATAGAGCGCCTTGAAGACCTGATAGCGCTCCTCATACCGGGCCGCAATGGCAGGATCGGGCTTGTAGATCCGCCGCTCGGTCCGCAGGGCGGCGCAGGCCTCCCGGACTGTGGGATAGGTCCCGGCCGCCACCATGGCCAGGATGGCGCCGCCGTAGCCCGCGCCCTCCTCCAGCACCGGCACCTGCATCTCCATGTTCAGCACATTGGCCATGATCTTTCGCCACAGGGGGCTCTTGGCGCCGCCGCCGCACAGGCCGCTCTCGGTGACCGTGATGCCCAGGGACCGGGCGATCTCCACCGAATCGCGGATGGCAAAGGCCACGCCCTCCAGCACCGCCTGGGTCAGCTGGTAGCGGGTGGTGTCCATGGTCATGCCCAGGAACGCGCCCCGGGCCTCGGGATCGTTGTGGGGCGACCGCTCGCCCATCAGATAGGGCAGGAAGAACACAGGATTGCGGCCCAATGCCTCATCGGCAATGGGATTCTGCTCGTCGTTGTCGGACTGGGCCTGGAGCACGGTCTTGGTCCACCAGCCATAGGCCGAGGCAGCCGAGAGAATGCAGCCCATCAGATGGTACGCGCCGTCGGCATGGGCAAAGGCATGGAGATTGCCCTCAGGCGGCAGCCGGAAGCTGTCCGAGGAGATAAACACCGTGCCGGAGGTGCCCAGGGAGACGTTGCAGCAGCCCTCGCCCACGGTGCCGGTGCCCACGGCGGCAGCGGCATTGTCGCCGGCGCCGGCGGCTACCACCACGCCCTCGGGCAGGCCCAGGGACCTGGCGATGCCGGGCTCCACCGTGCCCACGGCCTCGTAGCTCTCGAAGAGCCGGGGCATCTGGGCCTCGGTGACGCCGCAGTAGTCCAGGAGCTCCCGGCTCCAGCAGCGGTGCGCCACATCCAGCAGCAGCATACCCGAAGCGTCGGAATAGTCGCAGCTGTGGACGCCGGTGAGCCGATAGACCACATAGTCCTTGGGCAGCATGATTTTATGAATTTTCGCAAAGTTTTCCGGCTCATGGTTGCGCATCCACAGGAGCTTGGGCGCGGTAAAGCCCGCGAAGGCGATATTCCCCGCCAGAGACAGGAGCTTCTCCTTACCGAAGTGCTCGTTCATGGCCCGGGTCTCCTCGCCGGTCCGGCCGTCGTTCCAGAGAATGGCCGGACGAATGACCTGGTCCTGCTCGTCCAGCACCACCAGGCCGTGCATCTGACCGCCCACCGCCAGGCCCTTGACCTGGGCCGCGTCCGTGCCGTCCATCAGCTCGGAAATACAGGCCTGGGTAGCCGACCACCAGTCTGCCGGGTTCTGTTGCGACCAGCCGGGCTGCGGGAATTCCAGCGGATAGGTTCGGGACGCCGTCTTGCAGACCACGCCCCCCTCGTCCACCAGCAGGACCTTCACAGAGGAGGTCCCCAGGTCAACGCCGAGATACAGCATGTGCCTCACCTCTTACTCAGTTTGTCCCCATTGTAGCACAGCTGTGCCAAAATTGCTAGACAAATATTAGCCAAAATATTAGCCTAATATTTGTCTAAATTACCGGCCTAAAAATTAGTCTGTCATTGCCTCCGGGCCTTGCGTTCCGGCGGCGGGTATATTACAATGGAGAAAACAAAGGAGGTGCGGACCGTGGCAAATATCACAGCCAAGGACATCGCTGAGAAACTGGGAATTTCCACGGCGTCCGTCTCGGTGGCGCTCAACGGCAAGCCGGGCGTCAGCCAGGCGACCCGGGAGAAAATTCTGGCCGTCGCCGCGTCCATGGGCTATTCCCTGCCCAAGGCCAGTTCCGGAGACAGTCGGCTGGTGTGCTTCCTGCTCTATGCCGACCCGGCGGTGGCGGTGGCCCAGGAGAGCAGCTTCTCCACCTTCGTGCTCAAGGGCGTGGAGGACACCGCCAAGGAGCTGGGATACCGGGTGCTGATTCGCTATGCCTATGCCGGCCGGGACCTGGCCGCCCAGCTGGAGGATATTCTCGACGATCTGGCCGGACTGCTGATTCTCGGTACCGATCTGACCGCCGCCCGCCGGTCTCAGCTGGCCTCGCTGCCCCTTCCGGCGGTGGTGGTGGACAACTTTCTCTTCTCCGGCTATGTGGACTGCGTGGGCAATGACAATCTATTCGGGGCAAAGTCCGCCGTATCCTATCTGATCGACCGGGGGCACCGGAGCTTCGGCTATCTCCGGGCCCGGCAGCGGACCGCCAACTTCGACGACCGGGAGGCCGGCGTCCATCTGGCGCTCCAGGAGCACCTGCCCGGCGCGGCGCTGACCGTGGTGGATGTGGATATCGCGGCGGACCGGGCCTATGAGGATCTGCGCCGGTGGCTGGAGTCGCAGCCGGACCTGCCCGACGCCCTCTTCGCCGAGAACGACGTGGTGGCCGCCGCGGCCATCCGGGCTCTGCGGGCGGCGGGAATTGCGGTGCCGGAGGCGGTATCGGTCATGGGCTTTGACGATATTCCGGTCTGCGAGCTGGTGGAGCCCACCCTGACCACGGTCCATTCCTTCAAGGAAACCCTGGGCCGGGAGGCCGTGGGACTGCTTCACCGCCGCATCACCCAGGGCTTCTCCCCCGCCCAGGTCCAGGCCGCCGGAGCCATCAAGCTGTCCCTCTCCACCAGAATCGTCCCCCGAGACAGCGTCGCCCAGCGCCCTGTCCGCCCAAATTGACCGAAACCATGGCAGTGCGCCCCTACAACGGGAAACGGCAGCGGGATTTCCGCCGCACCCTCGCCGAACCCCGTAGGGCGGCATGCCCTCATGCCGCCATAACCGGGTCGCGATGACCGGGGGCCTGTTGGTTGCGGCGGTGCGGTCCGGGCGGCTGATAGCCGCCCCTACGAGAGGACCGGCGGCGGGTCGCGATCATTGCGGGCCCGGTTTGGCGGGGTGTGGGCACCCCGCCCTACGGACTAGGTCGATGGTGCGTCGTAGGGGCGGCCTTCATGGCCGCCCGGACAGGTATCCGGTTCCCACCGCGCCCCGTCGAACGCCGTAGGGGCGGC
>DVFN01000096.1 GCA_018713205.1 Candidatus Avoscillospira stercorigallinarum
TCGCTGGAAGCTCTGCGTGCACTGTGCGAACCTGTGGCTCCGCCTAAAGATATGGTGGACTACTACCATTATTTCTGCGGTGCCAACACCGAAGCCTTTGACTTGGATGAATTGGAAGAGAATATGCCTAAGCGGGAACAGCTTTACAATCTGTCAGCGACAGCTCTTCGCGCTTTTGGTGAAGTATCAGGCGAATTACAGGAAAAGTACCACTATACTGTGGAACAGATTAAGGCGTTGGAGAGAGAAGTTACCTACTACATCAAGGTGCGTGACGATGTGCGTCTGGCCAGCGGTGACTATGTGGATTTGAAGAAATATGATCCGGACATGCGCCATTTAATCGATACCTATTTGTCGGCTGATCCCAGTCGTGTGTTGACTTCCTTTGGAGGAGCAACATTGGTCGAGCTGTTGGTAGACAACGGAATTTCCGCGCTGAAGGATATGCCTTCCTCTACACCCAAAGAGCAGGAAGCAGTTGCAGAGACTATCGAAAACAATATTGGCAAGGAAATTGTTGAGAGAACCCAAAGCAACCCCAAATACTACGAGAAGATGTCTGCACTTCTTCGTGAGTTGATTGAAAAACGCAAAAATGACGTGATCAACTATGAGGAGTATTTGCGTCAGATTGTGGAGCTGGCAAGGAAGGTACATAAACCAGAAAGCGGCACAGAATATCCTCCGGAAATCCGGGAGAGTGCCGCCAAGCGAGCCTTTTATGACCATCTCAACGGGGATACGGTTGTGGCCAATCAGATATATGACGCTGTCATGTCTAGCAAACAGGACAATTTCCGGGGAAGCAAAATCAAAGAGCGTAAAATCTGGCGGGCTATTCGTGCTGTCGTAAAAGATGACCAGGAAGCCGATCAGTTGCTTGCATTGGTAAAGGAGCAGAGTGAATTTTAGTGGATGAACTGCAAATCGGCAACATGAGTATTGCCGTTACAAAAAAGAACATCAAGAATATGTACATCCGCGTTCTGCCGCCCGATGGGAAAGTCCAAATTACTGCACCGCACTCTGCTGGGGATGGCGCAATCCGAATGTTTGCGGTATCCAGAATTTCATGGATTTAAAAGCAGCGTGCGAGCTTTGAAGCTCAAGCACGTCAAACAAAGCGACAGTATGTGACCGGAGAGAGTTACTATGTCTGGGGGCGGCGTTATCGTCTGGATGTGGAATACTCAAATGTTAGGAATGGGGTGTCCCTTACAGGCGGGCATCTGATTTTGCAAGTGCGGCCTGAAAGCACTCCAGAGCAGCGCGAGCATGTTTTGAATGATTGGTATCGGGAGCAACTAAAAAGCAAGCTACCGGAAGTGATTCAAAAATGTGAACAGGTTGTAGGTGTCCATGCATCTGAGTGGAAGGTCAAAAACATGCGTACCAAATGGGGAACCTGCAATATAGACCGAAAAAGGATTTGGATTAACCTCCAGCTTGCAAAAAAAACTCCGGAGTGTCTCGCTTATGTCGTGACCCATGAATTGGTGCACTTGCTGGAGCGAAATCACAATGAGCAATTCCAGAAGTATATGGACGCTTTTTTCCCGGAGTGGCGAGTAGTAAAGGAAACACTGAATCAGCAAATGCTGGATTATATGAGCGAGTAGTTACCACAGGGATATAGAAAGTGTTTGATAGTGTTTTTTTAGTATGTTATAATAACAACAGGTATAGAATGAAATTTTGTTTTTAATTTTTGAGTGTCTTTTCGAAAGAGCAAAAATTAAGATAGTTACAAAGGATGAAACAGATGGCTAACGAAACTGCGCTGTATATGAAGTTTCCTTGCGTCCTTAGAGATAAATTGTTGAATGGTGAACTTCATTTTCCCCCAAACACCAGATTTGCGTATGAAAAGATTTTTACATACAGAGCAGTTGAGCGGAAAAAGGAAGATTTTAGTCCGATTACACGAGAAGATTTCAGATCATATTTTGAGCTAGGGAAAAAACCTAAACCTCGTGGCGTAAAAAGGGATATTCTTGCAGACCCTACATATTATGGAGTGTCAAGTTTTTTAAATCAGAAACGTGTAGAGCAAGTGATGAAGTTTCCCAATCCAAATAAAAAAATGGCATCCGGATATGTATACGACAAGGCAGGTCCTGAATATACTAATGAAGATCATGTATGTTGGTGGCTTTTTGAAGATGCAGATGTAAGTGGTTTTAGTTTGATTGAGGAAAAGAACGATGGATAGAACTTTGTGCTTTATTATTGAGAATCAGAATATATATTTGGAGCAAGTTTTGGTTGAGTATATGGGTGTGCCAATTTTTTTCGTTTGCCATGATGAAAAGCAACGATATTTGGCTCTCTGTGTAGATGTGGATGAACTACAATATTTTGTTACAATGATTGCGCCAAGGGATATGTTTGACTTGTTACATGGCAACGTTCCTATGCGTAATGTGATTTTAAAGCAAAATAAGTTTTGGAAAGTTATATCGGGAGAAGAACCAGTAGATGATGTTGTTGTCGAATGTTCAATAGACGATATAGATTGCAATGTATTACCTCAGGAAAATGCCTTTTTTGAAATCTTAACTAAGGACATAGCAGAATATGTGAAAAAATTTGATGTCGATTTTTGGTCGGAAGAGTATGATACTACACTGTGCGCTCAAATTAATAAATCATATTATCTTAGTACCAATAAATATGTTGCGGTTACTAAATATGAGGACAGTGAAGTGCTAGTACAAGAGGAATCTAGTGCTATACTAAATTCTTTAATAAAACGAAGCCTTATCTCAAAAGACCATGAGTGGCTGACGAGCGAGAATAATGCCTGTGCAGCATAAGGAGAAAAAATATGAAACAGGATGCTAGAAGCGTTTTGAAACTAGAAAAGCTGGTATTTGATAAATTACTATTTGAAAGAAAAGGCTTTTCGTCTGAAAACAATTTTGAATTTAATATGGAGTCCCAGATTTCAAAGCGCTCAAATGAAGAGATTTATAAGGTTACACTTATTTTGCACGGGAAAAAACCTGATGAATATATTATGGAAATTAGTCTTACAGGATTCTTTTCTTTTGGGACAGATGCTTCGATTTCAGATGAAGATAAGAAAGAGTTGATTTCAAAAAATACACTTGCTATCCTTATGCCATATCTGCGCAGTGAGGTTTCTATTTTAACAGCACAACCTGAAGTGGAGTGTATTGTTTTGCCGCCATTTAATATTAATAATTTAATGGGTGAGGCAAGAGAATAGTGATTGTGAATCTTTCTCGAATGCCTGTATAGTTCGGTTGACGCATTGTTTTTTGAAATGTTTAGAGGAACCATGATAAATAGCAAATGGTCTTGGCAACACCATGGCAACAAAAAATCAGATAGCCCCTACTATCTGAATAATGAAAAGAATACCAATACTCTGAGCTAAAACCCATAAGCAAATCTGTTTAGAAAACTTCTGACAGGAGCGAGTGGGAATAAATATTTAGGGCATCACCGCACAATTGTGTCTGCGGCCTTCGCCCAATCTTTTGCCCCATCCGTGCAGTTATAAAAGGGGGAAATACGTACAGTATTCCCGCCCTTTTATAACTTTCGTATGAGGCAAAATCTTTGGCCGAATGCTCTTGCCAAATTGTGCGGTGCTGCCTTAGTTTTGTAAATTCTGCGTAAATTCTAGCACACTCCTATTTTTTCTGCAAGATTGTTTCGAGAATTTCCATAAATTCATCAATTTATGTAAAAAACGCACATCCCGGGAGGGATGTGCAAGGCGAATTGCTATACGGCGGGCAGACGGCGGCAAATTCCCGCTTCCCAGGCGGAGCGATTCGTGTTATAGTATTGGTAAGATCCAAAATTCTCCATTCAAAGCCCGGCGCAACGACGCGTTGCGCCCATGTCAGGCCGGGATGGTTTACATTCTCTCGCCCGTTCCGTAGGATAGGAGGTACAGAAGCCATGCAGTTCCACGAAAAACTGGTGCAGCTGAGAAAGCGGCGGGGCCTGACCCAGGCCCAGGCGGCGGAGCTGGTGGATACCTCCCGCCAGGCGATCTCCAAGTGGGAGAGCGGGACCGGCGTCCCCACCCTGGAAAATATCAAGGCCCTGGCCCGGGTATACGGGGTCTCCTTTGATACCCTGCTGGACGACAGCCGGGACCTGGAGGACGAGGCCGCGCCGTCCCCGCAGCCGCCGGCGGAAGGCCCGGCAGCCCGGCAGCCGCATCCCTCGAACAAGCGCCGCCTGGCCACGGCCGGAGCCGCCGCAGTCCTGCTGATCCTGCTGGCCGGCACGGTCTTTTGGATACACACCGCGGGGCAGGAAAAGGATTCGACACCCTTGGAAGAATTGGAGTGTTATCCCGTGGACCCCGACATTATCGATGAAGATCCCATTGTTTTTCGTCCGGTGAATGAGGTGGAATGAGGCAATGCTGCGGAAAAGGCTTCTGAGCGCTAAACAAAGAGGGTATATTCCATGAAAAATCGTATTTTCGCATGGCTTTTCGTACTTTTGCTTTTGACCGGATGCACAGCCGGTTCCACGGTAGAGGAAGCGCCCCAGGACGCGGCGGAAGCGGCGTCGGACGCGGCCGCGGAGCCCGTCACGCTGAAATTGGCGGGCATCGACATCACCGGCGAGCCCATCGACGCCATGGTCAAGGCCTTCAACCAGGCCCAGGACGCCATCGTGATCGAACTGACGGACTATGGCACGGAGTTCGGCCCGGAGGAGAAGGACCGGGCGGCGTCTCTGCTGACCACGGAGATTCTGGCCGGCAACCGGCCGGACCTGCTATATTTCCCGGATTTGTGGTTCCTGGGGACGGAGACGGTCAATTTGCTGTCGCCGCTTCCCTTTATCGGCCAGGGGCTGCTGCTGGACCTGGACCCCTATGTGGCCCAGGACCCGGACCTGCACGCGGAGGACATTCTGATCTGGGACGCCCTGCATCAGTACGGCGGGCTGTACCTGGTCTCCGACCTGTTCTCCGTGCAGACCGTGGTCTGCGCCCCTTCGTTCTATGCGGATCACGCGGGCTGGACGATTGCGGAGTATCTGGAGCTGGAGGCGGCTCTGCCCGATGGCTATGAGATGATGGATGCCATGAACCCCGCGTATTTTCTCCTGGGGATCGGCAGCCGGTATATGCAGAAGGCGCTGGACCTGGAACATGCCACCTGCGACTTTGACAATGCGGAATTTATCGCCCTGCTGGACAGCGCCACCAAGGTCCGGGAATACAAGGCGGAATGGGAAGGAAAGGGCGTCTGTGCGCTGATGATGGATGGCACGCTGATGGGCTGCTATACAAACGTGCAAGGATCTTGGAGTATTGCCTTTGACCGCACGGAGGCCGGTCGGACGGAGCCCATGGCCTATATCGGCTGGCCGACGCCAGACGGGAGCGGCGGCTCGGACATCCATCTGCTCGGCTCCCTGGGCGTGATGGCAGACACGGCGCACAAGGACGCCTGCTGGCAATTCGTCAAATATATGATCATGAATCCCGGGTATAACTATGATATGGAGGTGCGGAATCAGGGCTTCCCGCTCTATATTCCGGCGATGCCGGAGAACCCGGAGACCCTGACAGACCCCAACCGCCTTTTTGAGCCGCTGCAATCGGACGCCGACGCCTTCCTGGCACTGGTAGACCAGTGTACCACCATGAACTTCTACGACGACGCGGTCATGGACATCATTTTGGAGGAGACCCAGGAGCTGCTGGCCGGAAACAGGACGGCGGCGGAGACCGCCAAAAACATCCAGGAGCGAGCCAGCCTGTACATGCTGGAACAATACGGCTGACGGCGCGCTTCCGGCGCGGGGAATATTTGCCCAACAAGGCTGCCAAAAGCTGCAAATCCAGATAAAATCACCGTGAAACTCCATTGGGTGTGTTTCACGGTGATTTTGATTCTGTGATGCGCATTCCGCCCTCAGGCCTTGGAAACACCACAGGCGGCGGCCAGCTTGGCGAAGGCGGGCAGGGACCGGAGGATGGTGTCGTGGTCCACGCAGTAGCTGACGCGGAGGTACTCCGGCACGCCGAAGTCGTGGCCCGGGACCAGCATCAGCTCGAATTCCTTGGCCTTGTTGCAGAACTCCATGGAGTCCGGCCAGGGGGACTTCATAAAGAGGTAGAAGGCCCCGTCGGGGTGGACGCAGGTGAAGCCCAGGTCCTCCAGGCCCTTGACCAGCACGTCCCGGTTGCGCTTGTAGTAATCGACGTCGGCCACCACGTCCACGCACCGCTCGATGACCCGCTGGTAGAGGTTCGAGGTGCAGATATGGCCCAGGGCCCGGGCCGCGCCGGAACAGACGTCCACCACGTCCTCGTAGGCGGCGCAGCGGCGGCAGACGGCCAGGTAGCCCATGCGCTCGCCGGGGATGGAGAGGGTCTTGGAGTAGGAGTAGCAGACCAGGGTGTCGTCGTAGAAGTCCATGAGATAGGGGACCTCCACGCCGTCGTAGGCCAGCTCCCGGTAGGGCTCGTCGGAGAGCAGGAAGATGGGATGGCCGAACTTTGCCTCGGCGGCCTGCATGGCGTCGGTGAGGCCCCGAATGGTCTCCCGGGTGTAGATGACGCCGGAGGGGTTGTTGGGGGAGTTGAGGATCACCACCCGGGTCTTCTCGGTCAGGGCGGCCTCGAAGGCGGGCAGGTCGATCTGGAAGGTGTCGGGCAGCGTCTTGACAATGACGGGCTTGGCCCCGTAGGCCTCGGTGTAGATCAGGTATTCCATATAGTGGGGCGTGAAGACAATGACCTCGTCGCCGGCCTGGGTCAGGCCCTTGAGGGCCATGGCGATGGCGCCGGAGGCGCCGGCGGTGACATAAATGCCCGAAGGCTCAACGTGTTGGCCAAAGCGGCGGTTGATGGAGGCGGCGATGGTCTGCCGCAGGGACATCAGGCCCGGGGCCGGGGTGTAGCTGTGGATGGCCACGGGGTCGGCGTGCTGCAAAAGGTCCAGCATGGCGGCATGGACCTCCGGCGGCGGGGGCACGTTGGGGCTGCCGATGGAGAAGTCGAAGACGTTCTCCGGGCCGATTTCCGCCTTCCGGGCCCCGGCGTAGGCCGAGAGGTCGCGGATGACGTTGGGCTTGCGCCCATAGTCGATCAAATTCTGGGCAAACATGGCGGTTCCTCCTTTTATTTGAAAAGATGCTCCTTTAATAACTCCATGGCTTCGGCGTAGCCCCGGAGGCCGCGGCCGGTGATGGTGGCGATACAGGCGGCCCGGACATAGGACACCTGCCGGAAGTCCTCCCGCTTCGAGACGTCGGAGATATGGACCTCCACCGTGGGGATGGACACGGCCTTGAGGGCGTCCAGCAGGGCCACGCTGGTATGGGTATAGGCGGCGGGGTTGAAGACGATGCCGTCATAGACGCCGTAGGCGGCCTGAATGGCGTCCACCAAGGCCCCCTCGTGGTTGCTCTGGTAGACGTCGGCCTCCACCCCCAGCCGGACCGCGGTCTCGGCTGCCAGGGTTTTCAGGTCCTCGTAGGTCTCCCGGCCATAAATCGCCGGCTCCCGCAGCCCCAGCAGATTGAGATTGGGCCCGTTGAGAATCAGTAGTTTCATAACGCTCCTTTCTAAAGCCTCCCCTGGAGGGGAGCCTTCCCTCTCAGGCGACGCACCTTAAAGCCTCTCCTCGAGGAGAGGTGGCACGGCGAAGCCGTGACGGAGAGGTGTGCCGCCCGCAGGGCGGCGGCGCGTCAGCGCCCTTCAGCACCCGCCGATGCCCTGCGGCAAACCTTCGGTGCGGTAACACCTCTCAGTCTCGCTTCGCGAGCCAGCTCCCCTCAAGGGGAGCCTTCCCTCTCACGCGACGCACCCCAAAGCCTCTCCTTGAGGAGAGGCCCGCAAGGGAGCGCTGCCTGCGGCAGATACAGCGACCGCAGCGGTTGGGCAGCCACTTGCCTTGGCGGACCGCAACGCGGGCCGGGAAGGCATAGTGGCAACCCGGAGGCACGGCGAAGCCGTGACGGAGAGGTGTGCCGCCGCATAGCGGCGGCGGCGCGTCAGCGCCCTCTGCACACGCCGAAACCCTGCGGGAAACTTTCGGTGCGGTAACACCTCTCAGTCTCGCTTCGCGCCAGCTCCCCTCAAGGGGAGCCTTGTTCCAGCTGCTGCAAAATCGCCCCGGCGGCGGCTTCGGGGGTGGTGTTGTCCGCCGCGAAATCGGAAAACTGCCGGTACAGGGGCTCCCGCTCCCGGTAGATGGCCTCCACGCCCTTGGCCTGGGACACCGGGCGGCCCGCGATGGGCAGGTCCGCCAGCGGCCGCTGCACCCAGACCACCGTGCCGTTCTGCCGCAGCAGGTCCCGGTTCTCGGGCCGGGTGACGCAGCCGCCGCCGGTGGCCAGCACCAGCCGGGACTTCTGGCCCAGCTCCGCCAGCAGCGCCGTCTCCAGCTGCCGGAATCCGGCCTCGCCGTATTTCGCAAAGTAGTCCGGAATGGGCATCCCGGCCCGCTCCACCAGAACCTCGTCACAGTCCACAAATTCGCGGCCCAGCTTTTGGGCAAGCAGCTGGCCTACCGTGGTCTTTCCGGCCCCGGGCATGCCGATGAGCACGATATTTTCCATATCCCGGCCCACGGTCCGCCAGACCCGCTCCAGGGTCTCCGGCGGGATGGGTTGGCCGGTGAACTGCTCGCTGGCCCGGACCGCCTGGGCCGCCAGCATCCACAGGCCGCTCTCGGCGGGGATGCTCCGGGCCTGGGCGTCGAGAATCAGCCGGGTCCGGGCGGGGTTGTAGACGATATCCAGCACGGCCTCCAGCCGCGGGAACAGGTCCAAATCCACCGGCGAGGCCCCGGCCCTGGGGTACATGCCCACCGGGGTGGCGTTGACCAGAATGGCGGCGTCGCCGTGGCGGTCCAGGTTCTCGTAGTTGTCGGGGCCGGACCGGGAGATCAGGGTCACCGCCGCGCCCAGATTCCGCAGCACGGCCTGGGCCGTCACCGAGGCCCCGCCGGAGCCCAGGACCAGGGCCTTCTTCCCGGCGCAGTCCACGCCCAGGCGGCGGACCATGGCCTCGAAGCCGTAGGCGTCGGTGTTGTCGCCATAGATCCGGCCGTCCCGCTTCACCAGGGTGTTGACGCTGCCCAGCGCCTCGGCCAGCGGCGAAAGTTCATCGCAGAAGGGAACCACGGTCTTTTTATAGGGGATGGTCACATTGAGCCCGTCCCAGGGGCCGTGCTTGACGAAGTCCTCCAGGGCCTCTGGCTCCAGCTCGATCAAATCATAGCGGTAGTCCCCCAGCATGGCGTGGATGGCCGGAGAATAGCTGTGGCCCAGGGTCCGGCCCAGGAGTCCGCATTGCAGCATCAGACCACCTCGGAGTAGGAGCCGAGGTAGGTAAAGTCCTCGGTGGAGGCGGAGAGCTCGCAGATGATCTGAATAAACTCCTCGGAATAGATGGAGGTCTCCAGATCGAAATAGAACATGAACTCAAAGTCCCGGTCGGGGATGGGGCGGGACTCCAGCTTGGTGATGTTGATGCCCAATGCGTAGAACCGGGCCAGCAGCCGGTAGAGGGCGCCGGGCTTGTGGGCCGTGGCCAGCATCAGGGAAGTGCGGTCCGCGCCGGGGTAGATCTCCAGGTTCCGGGAGATGCAGATAAAGCGGGTATAGTTGTTGCCCTGGTCCTGGACGTTGTACTTCAGGCAGCTGAGGTCATAGAGATCCATGCAGCTCCGGGAGCACAGGGCCGCGATATCGGTCCGGTCGGACTCGGCCACCAGCTTGGCGGCGGCGGCGGTGTTCTCCAGCGCCGTGACCTTGACGTCGGGGCCGAGCGACTTCAAAAACTCGGCGCACTGGCTGATGGCCTGCTCATGGGAGTAGATCTCCTTGATATTCTCCAGCTTGGTGCCCCGCTTGGCCAGCAGATTGTGGTCGATTTTCAGCCGGACCGACCGGACGATGGAGAAATTGTGGTGGATCATCAGGTCATAGACCTTTTTCACCGAGCCGGCGGTGGAGTTCTCGATGGGCACCACGCCGTACTGGCACAGGCCCTTCTCGATGGCGGTAAACACGCCCTCGAAGTTGTTGAAATAGAGGATAAAGGGCATTTTGAACAGCTTTTCCGTGGCGATCTGGGCATAGGCCCCTTCGACGCCGCAGACGCCCACGGCGGCGTTCTGGGGGAAGAGGCTGGGCGTTCCGGCGATGGCGTCGGCGATTTTGTGGCTCAGATCGGTGTACTGCTCCATCTGCTGGCTCTGGTAGGAGCGGCTCAGCTCAAAGAGGGAGGAGTAGAGAACGCTGGTGTAGTTGCGCATCTCCGGGGGCATTTTCTCCAGCAGGGTCCGCATCTTCTCCCGCTCCCGCCCGGCGTCCAGCACCGGCAGCCCGTGCTCCTTCTTGTAGGCCGCAATGGCCCCGGCGGTCTCCATCCGCTTCCGGAAGAGATCAATCAGCTGATTGTCAATGTCGTCCATCTGGACGCGATAGTCTTTGAGATCCATTTTCCTTGTTCCTCCTCGCACGGCAGCGCCGCGCAGCTATTCACAATTCACGTTAAGCCCCATCCGGTTTGCGCCGGGGGACGTTGGTTCCCTCGCCGTAGGGGCGACTATGAGTCGCCCGCCGGAACCGGGTGCGTTGTTTTCCAGGCCACAGTGGTTGATGGGGCTGGGCACGGGCGGCTGATAGCCGCCCCTACGGACCCGCCTGCAAATTTGTCGTAGGGGCGACTATTAGTCGCCCGCCCGGAACAGGGTGCGTTTTGTTCCCGGCCCCGGTGGTTGTGGGGGCTGGGAACGGGCGGCTGATAGCCGCCCCTACGGTGGGTGCGGTCGCCGGGGGTGCATCCCACGCGGCGGCTGGCAGACACCGCTCCGCCACCCCTACAGCCAGGGGGCGTCCGGCGTCGTATTGGTTCCGGCGCAGAAATAGGCGTCCAGCAAGGCGATGGCCATGGCGGCCTCGACCACCGGCACGGCCCGGGGGACGATACAGGGGTCGTGGCGGCCATGGATTTCCAGGGGCGCGTCCCGCTGCTCCGAGAGCGACACGCTCTCCTGCCGCCGGGCGATGGAGGCCGTGGGCTTCACCGCCGCCCGGAATACCACAGGCATGCCCGTGGTGATGCCGCCCAAAATCCCGCCGTGGTGGTTGGTGCGGGTTTTCACCGTATCGCCGTCCATATAGTAGGCGTCGTTGTGCCGGCTGCCGGTGAGCCGGGCCGCCGGGAAGCCCAGGCCGAACTCGATGCCCCGGATGGCCGGAATGCCGAAGACCATCTGGGCAATGCGGTTTTCCATGCCGCCGAACATGGGGTCGCCCCAGCCCGCCGGGACGCCCACGGCCGCGCACTCGATGACGCCGCCCAGGGAGTCCAGGTCCGACTTGGCCGCCAGAATGGCCGCTTTCATCTCGTCCCCGGCCTCGTCCCGGAGCACCGGGAAGGGCTTTCGGAGCAGGGCCTGCAGCTGGGCCGCGTCCACACCGGCCAGATCAAACCGGCCATCGTCCACCGGGCCGATGGACTGGATATGGGCCGCGACGGTAATGCCCAGCTTCTCCAGCAGCTGGAGGGCGATGCCTCCGGCGATGCACAGGGGGGCCGTCAGCCGTCCGGAGAAGTGGCCGCCGCCGGCCACATCCTGGTAGCCGCCGTACTTCACCTGGGCCGGGTAGTCGGCGTGGCCCGGGCGGGGGCAGTCCCGGAGATTGGCGTAGTCGCCGGACCGGGTGTTGGTGTTGCGGATGATGGCCGTTACGGGCGCGCCGCAGGTCCGGCCCTCCACCAGGCCCGAGACGAACTCCGGCGCGTCGGGCTCCTTCCGGGAGGTGGTGATCCGGCTCTGCCCCGGGGCCCGGCGGTCGAGAAATTGCTGCAGCCGGTCCAGATCCACGGGGACCCCGGCGGGGAGTCCCTCCATGGTCACGCCGATGGCCGGGGCGTGGGACTGGCCGAAAATCGTCAGGCGAAACCGTTCGCCGTAGGTGCTGCTCATCGGAGCTTCCCTCCCAGTGCTTGAAAATCCGCCCAGAAGCCGGGGTAGGACTTCTCCACCGCCTGGGCGTTGCGCAGAACCACCGGACCGTGGGCCGAGGTGGCGGCCACGGCGGCGGCCATGGCGATGCGGTGGTCGAAGTAGCTGTCCACCACGCCGCCGGTGAGGCCGGTTCCTTCAATCGTCAGGCCGTCGGCGGTGACCTCCACCCTGCCTCCCAGATTCCGGAGCAGGGCCGCCACGGTGCTCAGCCGGTCGGACTCCTTGAGCCGGAGCCGGGCGGCATTGTAAATGCGGCTGGTGCCCTGGGCGTTGGCCGCCAATACGGCCAGCACCGGCGCCAGGTCCGGAATGGCCGCGGCGTCGATATCCTGGGCCGTCAATTTGCCCAGCTCCACGGCGGCGGTGTCCCCGTACTGGGCCACCGCGGCCCCGAACCGCTGGAGCAGCCAGAGAATGGCCCGGTCGCCCTGACGGCTCCGGAGATCCAGGCCGGTGACCGTGGCCCCGGCGGCCAGGAAGAAGGCCGCGTTGGACCAGTCGCCCTCCACCGCCGCCGCGCCGGGGCTGTGATACCGCCCGGGGGCGAGATCATAGACCGGCGGATGCCACTGGGGCGCGACGCCGAACTGCCGGAGCGCCGCCTCGGTGAGCTGGAGATAGGGGGCCGACTCGATGGGCCCGGAGACAGTCAGGGTACTGGGGCCCGCAAGCAGCGGCAGAGCAAACAGCAGGCCGGAGATATACTGGCTGGACACGTCTCCGGGCAGGTGGTAGTCCCCCGGGGTCAGACGGCCCGAGACGGTCAGCGTCGTGTCCGTGGGCCGGGTCAGGGCCGCGCCGTGGGCCTCCAGCTCCCGGTCCAGGGGGAAGAGGGGCCGCTGGGGCAGCCGTCCCTCCATACGGAAGGTAGCCTCCACCCCCAAGGCCGCCGCCACCGGCAGCAGGAACCGCAGGGTGGAGCCGCTCTCGCCGCAAGGGAGATCGGCCTTCTCCGGGGCCGGGCCGGGGGTCACGGTGAAGCCCCATTCCGTCCGGTCCAGCTTGGCCCCCAGGGCCTCCAGGCACCGGGCCGTGGCCAGAATGTCCTGGGACACCGAGGGGCAGGCAATCTCCGTGGGCCCGTCGGCCAGGGCCGCGGCAATCAGCAGCCGGTGGGCCGCCGATTTGGAGGGAATGGCGGGAATGGTTCCGGCCAGCTTGCCGGGATAAATCGTCACGTCCACGGCTCCACCCCCGCTTCGATCCACTGGGGCAGCTCCGAGACTGCCACGGGCTGGAGGATGCAGTCGCCAATGGCCCGGGGGACCACCAGTGTCACCGAATCGCCCCGGCGCTTCTTGTCGCCCAGGGCCGCCGCCAGAATGGCGTCCGGGGCCAGATCCGTGGTCACCGGCAGGCCGAAGGCCTGGAGCTTGGCGGCGATTTCCCTCGCCGTCTCCGGGGCGCAGAGGCCGAATTTCGCCGCCGCCTTGGCAATCAGCACCATGCCGACGGACACGGCCTGGCCGTGGGAGAGGGCAAAGCCGCTCTCCTTCTCCACGGCGTGGCCCAGGGTGTGGCCCAGGTTCAGGAACTGCCGGGCCCCGTTGTCAAATTCGTCGGCCTCCACGGCTTTGCGCTTTTCGTTGATGCAGGCCGCCACGATGCCGGCGCCGATGCTCTCGGGCGTCAGCCGGTCGAAGAGGTCCCGGCCCGCCAGCACGCCGTACTTGACGACCTCGGCGCAGCCGTCCCGGAAAATCTCGGCAGGCAGGGTCTCTAATAAATCCGTATCGCAGAGGACCGCGGCGGGCTGGTAGAAGGCCCCGCAGAGGTTCTTTCCGGCGGGCAGGTCGATAGCCGTCTTGCCGCCGACGGAGCTGTCCACCATGGCCAGCAGGGTGGTGGGAATTTGAATGTAAGCGACCCCCCGCAGATAGCAGGCGGCGGCAAAGCCCGTCAGGTCCCCGGTGACGCCGCCGCCCAAGGCCACCACCAGGTCGCTCCGGGTCAGGCGGCGGGCGGCCAGATCGTTGACCAGGGAGAGAAATTCCGCGCCGTTCTTGCTGGGCTCCCCGGCGGGAAAGATATGGGTGTAGACCGTAAATCCAGCCTGCTCCAGGGCCGCCGCGGCCTTGGCCCCGTAGAGGGGGAACACGGTGGTCTCGCTGACCACCATGGCCGTCCGGCTCCTGGCGGCGCGCCGCGCCGTCTCGCCCAGCAGATTCAGGGCGCCGCCGCCCACGGCGACGTCATAGGCCCGGCTGGCCTGTACATGGATGGTTTTCACCGGCCGTCCACCTCCTCCTTGATTTTGCGGCCCTCGTCCAGCAGCGCGGCCAGACCGTCGAAGTCGTTTTCGGCGATGGCCTGCCGGTAGGCCTTCAGGTTTTCGATCAGCACGTCCATTTCATAGAGCATACAGTCCCGGTTCTCCAGCATCAGCTCGGCCCACATGGTGGGGTTCAGCCAGGCGACCCGGGTCAGGTCCTTGTAGCTCCCGGCGGAGAAGCCCTTGTGCTGCCGGGCCGTGGGACTTTTCATGTAGGCGTTGGACACCACATGGCACATCTGAGAGGTAAAGGCGATCATCCGGTCGTGGGCTTCGGCGGTGGTCACCGACAGCTTGCCGAAGCCCGCCGGTTCCAGAGCCTCCTTGACCCGCTGCAAAAGCGTCATATCGTGGCCCTCCGGCGGCACCAGCACCATGGGCGCGCCCTTGAAGAGGTTGGCTCGAGCGTATTTAAAGCCCGCATTGTGGGTACCGGCCATGGGATGGCCGCCCACATAGGTAAAGCCGTACTGCTGCGCCAGGGGGAACAGGGCCTCGCAGACCACCCGCTTGGTGCCGCAGAGGTCGATGACCAGGGTGGACGGCGCCAGATCCGGGGCCCGCTTCCGCAGATCCTCCACGGCGGCCTGGGGCGGGATGGCCAGCAGCAGCAGGTCGCAGGTTTTGACGGTTTCGGCATCCAGCAGGCCGTGGACGGCCCCGCTCATCCGGGCGAAATCCAGCATGACCCGGTCCCGGTCGTCGCCGAGGACGGTCCAGCCCGCCTGGGCGTAGGCCTTGGCCATGGAGCCGCCGATGAGGCCCAGGCCCACAATGCCGACGGTGCTCACAGCGCCGCCTCCCGGACGGCCCGGGCCTTCCGGGCCACCTCGGCGAACTGCTCCGGCGTCAGGGACTGGGCGCCGTCGCACCAGGCGTGGGGCGGGTCGTTGTGGACCTCGATCATCAGGCCGTCTGCCCCGGCGGCGGCCGCCGCGTAGGCCATGGGCGGCACCAGCTTGGACTTGCCGGTGGCGTGGCTGGGGTCCACCACCACGGGCAGATGGCTCAGCTGCTTGAGCATCGGCACTGCGGAGAGGTCCAGGGTGTTGCGGGTGTAGGTCTCATAGGTCCGGATGCCCCGCTCGCAGAGAATCACCTGCTCGTTGCCCTCGGACATGATGTACTCGGCGCTCATCAGCCACTCCTTCATGGTGCCGCAGAGGCCGCGCTTGAGGAGGATGGGCTTCTGGAGCTTGCCCACCTCCTTTAAAAGGTCGAAGTTCTGCATATTCCGCGCACCGATCTGGATGATGTCCACATCCTCGAACAGGGGCAGCTGGTTGATGTTCATAACCTCGGTGATGATGGGCAGGCCGGTCTCCTTCTTGGCCTCCAGCAGCATCTCGATGCCCAGCTTGCCCAGGCCCTGGAAGTCATAGGGCGAGGTCCGGGGCTTGAACGCGCCGCCCCGGAGGACGTTGGCGCCGGCGGCCTTGACAGCCTTGGCCACCTCGATGATCTGCTCGTGGGTCTCCACGGAGCAGGGACCGGCAATCAGGCAGAAGTTGTCGCCGCCGATCTTGGCCGGGCCCACCTGGATCACCGTATCCTGGGGCTGGAAGTCCCGGCTGCACCGCTTGAAGGGCTCGGACACCCGCTTCACCGACTGGACAATGTCCAGGCTGGCCAGCAGGTCCATGTCGATCTTCCCGGTGTCGCCCACCAGGCCCAGAACCGTGTAATAGTCCCCGGCAGAAATGTGGATTTTGAGGCCCTGGCTCTCCAGCCAGTGAATCAGGTTGTCGATCTGCGCCTGAGGGACGCCTGCTTTGAGAATGGCAATCATGACGGGTTACTCCTTTATAATAATGGAATGAATGTGTCTACAGCGGGAAACGATGGTGGTGCGGTTGGGCGCATATATAATGCGCCCCTACACCGAAAACGGTGGTTGTTCGCACCCGTAGGGCCTATGAAAAAAGACCACACAGAAGTGATTCTGTGTGGTCCAAGTCAACGGTTATATCTGCCGTTTTTACTTTTACGCATCACAAATCACTCTTACTTTCCGTTGCGAAAGTAAAAGTAAAAGGATACGAAAAAGCTGCGGCAAGTCATAGGTCGGATCTCCTCGGGTTTGATTTGACAATACGATACCACTTTCCGGGCAGGATGTCAACGGACGAAGGGACAAATCTCGCGGGAAAATTTATTTCTTTTTTTGTGCAAAGCGTTAAAGGTTCCCGTCCTGGATCTGCTGGAGATGGGCCTTCATCTTGGCGAAGGTCCCGTCGGAGATATGGTGCTCGATCTTGCAGGCCTCCTGGGCGGCGGTGGTCTCATCCACGCCCAGGCCCATCAGCAGCCGGGCGATGAGGCGGTGGCGCTCATAGATCCGCTGGGCCACGGCCTCGCCCTGGTCGGTGAGGCTCAGGAGCCCGTTCTCGTCCATGGTGATATGCCCGGCCTCCCGGAGCTTCTTCATGGCCACGGACACGCTGGGCTTGGTGACGCCCAGCTCCCCTGCCACGTCGATGGAGCGGACCTGCCCCCTCTCCTCCCGCAGCTTCAAAATAGCCTCCAGATAATCCTCGCCGGATTCGTGCAGCGTCATGGCCGGCCCTCCTCTCAGGTTTTGTTCATTATATCCAATCGGCGGTGAAAAAGTCAAGGCGCCGTGGACAACGGGCGAAAATTTACAGAATCCTTATAAACTTTCTCCCCCGCCCACTTTTCGGACGGGTCCGTTTGTGGTATGATTATACGGGAGCGTCTGCCCAGGGCAGGCTGCTCCGACATTTGCAAGTTATGCGGGTTCTGCCCGTTTCGATTGGTTGTTAGGAGGCACTATGCTGGAACTTCTCTCCCCTGCCGGCTCCATGGACGCCCTGCGGGCCGCCGTACAGAACGGGGCCGACGCGGTGTACCTGGGTCTCAACGTCTTCAACGCCCGCCGGGGCGCAAAAAATTTCACCCTGGAGGAGCTGCGGGAGGCCGTGCCCTACTGCCACGTCCGGGGCGTCCAGGTCCATCTGGCCCTCAATATCCTGGTCACCGACCGGGAGCTGACCGAGGCCGCCGAGGTCATCCGGGCCGCCGCCCGGATCGGCGTGGACGCCTTTATCATCCAGGATCTGGGCCTGGTGGAGCTGTGCCGGTCCATTGCCCCGGCCATCCCGGTCCACGCCTCCACCCAGATGAGCATTCACTCCCTGGAGGGCGTGCTGGAGGCGGCGCGGCTGGGGATCAGCCGGGTGGTGCTGGCCCGGGAGCTGCCCCGGGAGGAAATCGCCTTTATCTGCCGCAACAGCCCCGTGGAGATCGAGGTCTTCGCCCACGGCGCGCTGTGCATGTGCTACTCCGGCCAGTGCTACCTCTCCTCGGTCATCGGCCGCCGCAGCGGCAACCGGGGCCAGTGTGCCCAGCCCTGCCGGATGCCCTACGGCTTCGGCCGCTTCGAGGAGACCCGCTACCCCCTGAGCCTGAAGGACAGCTGTCTGGTGGAGCACCTCCACGAGCTGCGGTCCATAGGCGTGCGGTCCATCAAGCTGGAGGGCCGGATGAAGCGGCCGGAATACGTGGCCGTGGTCACCCGGATCTACCGGGCCGTGCTGGACGGCCGCCCGGTCACCGGCCAGGACCTCCAGGAGCTGGAGACCATCTTTTCCCGTCAGGGCTTCACCCAGGGCTACTATCTCGGCCGGACCGGTCCGGAGATGTTCGGCACCCACCAGGACGTTCCCGAGGACCGGGAGCTGATGGCCGCCGCCCGGGCCACCTATGAGCGGGGCGAGAATCCCCGGGTGCCGGTGACGTTCTACGCCATGATCCGCTCCGGGGAGGAGAGCCAGCTGGCGGTGGAGGACCCCCAGGGCAACGTGGTCCGCACCCGGGGCCCGATGCCCGAGGCGGCGCTGAACCGGCCCCTGACCGAGGACGAGCTCCGGCAGCGTCTCAGCAAAACCGGCGGCACGCCCTACTACGCCGCCCAGGTCAGGGCCGCTCTGGAGCCGGGGCTGATGCTGCCGGCGGCGGCCCTCAACGCCATGCGCCGGGAGGTATTGGACCAGCTGACGGCCCTCCGGGGCCGCACCGAGCCGCCGTCGCCGGGGACCTACGCGCCGCTGGAGCCCCATCCGGGCCGGGCCGAGAAGCCGGTGCTCACCGTCTCGGTCCGCACGGCGGCCCAGATCACCAAAACGCTGCTGGCGGCCCAGCCCGCCGTCCTGTACGTCCCCCTGACCGAGCTGCTGGAGCACCCGGAGCTTCCCGGGCAGCTGCCGCCGGAGACGGCTCTGGCTGCCATTCTCCCCCGGGTGATCCCCGACCGGGAGCGGAGCCAGTGGGCCGTGGCCCTGGAGCGGGTTCGGGCCATGGGGGTCCGGCAGGTGCTCACCGGCAACCTGGGGCAGGTCCGTCTGGCCCAGCAGAAGGGCCTGGAGGTCCGGGGCGACTTCGGCCTCAACGCCTTCAACTCCCGGACCCTGGACTATCTCCAGCGCCTGGGCCTCCGGAGCCAGCTGCTGAGCTTCGAGCTGATGCTCTCCCAGATCCGGGATCTCCAGAAGCCCCTGGACACGGAGCTGCTGGTCTACGGGCGGCTGCCGCTGATGCTGACGGAAAACTGCATCATCAAGAGCCGCACCGGTACCTGCTCCTGCGGCACCCCCACCCGCCTCATCGACCGGATGGGCGAGGAATTCCCGATTTTGAAAGACCCCGGCACCTGCCGCAGCGTCCTCTACAACGGCAAGCGGCTGTATCTGCTGGACAAGCTGACCACTGTGGAAAAAATCGGCCTCTGGGCCTTCCGCATGAGCTTCACCACCGAAAACCCCGCCGAGGTGGACGCCGCCCTGGCCCAATACCTGGGCGCCGGCGATTTCGACCCCGGCACCTGCACCCGCGGCCTCTACGTCCGCGGGGTGGAGTAAGGGCGCAAGGCGGTTGGCCCCTACGCCCCCGCCATCGGTCCTCCCGTAGGGGCGGGCTTCATGCCCGCCCGTGCCGCACCGCCGCTTCGCCGGGGGCCTGCGGAAATCCGGAACTGCCCCGGGCGGCCATAAAGGCCGCCCCTACAGGCGCACCATCGGCTGTTTCGCTGCAATCTCACAGAAATTCTGGTGACATCTATGCTGATTCTCGCATCTCAATCGCCCCGGCGGCGTGAACTGCTGACTATGCTGGGGCTGGAATTTGAAATTGAAACCGCCGACCTGGACGAGGCCATGGACCCGGCCCTGCCGCCGGAGACCGAGGTGGCCCGGGTCTGCGAGGCCAAGGCCCGGGCCGTGGCCCGGAACCATCCCGACGACCTGATTCTCTCGGCGGACACCATCGTCGTAGTGGACGGCGCGGTGCTGGGCAAGCCCCACAGCCCCGCCGAGGCCAAGGCCATGCTCCGGCGGCTCTCGGGCCGCCGCCACACGGTGATGACGGCCTTCTGCCTGCTCCAGAACGGCGCGGCTGACGTCCATGTGGAACAGACCCATCTGCGCTTCAAGCCCCTCTCCGACGCGGAGATCGACGCCTACATCGCCACCGGTTCCCCCCTGGACAAGGCCGGGGCCTACGGCATCCAGGACCAGGCGGCCGTCTTTGTCGAGGCGCTGGAGGGCGACTACTATACTGTCATGGGCCTGCCTCTGTGCGCGCTGGTCAAGTGCCTGCGCCGCCGGGGCGTGGCCGTATTGGGAGCCGTGGAACCATGAAAAAGCACTTATTTACCTCAAAAATCAAGACGATTCTCGTGGCAGCCGTGGCGCTGGCCATTCTGACCACCGTGGCCGTGGCCGTCTCCGGCGGCATGGCCCCCGGGCAGAACGTGGTGGGGACGCTGCTCTCGCCTCTGCGGACCGGCGTGGCCGCCATCGACCGTCAGGCTCTGCGGCTGTACAATTATATATTCTCCTATGAATCCCTCCAGGCCGAAAAGGAGGCCCTGGAGGAGCAGATTCTGGAGATGCAGGAGGACGTCCGCACGGCCCAGGAGTACCAGCGGGAGAATCAGCGGCTCAAGCAGCTGCTGGAGCTCAAGGAGGTCCACGACGACTACACCTTCGTGGACGCCTACATCATCTCCTGGGATTCCTCCAGCTGGCGCAGCTCCTTCACCATCGGCAAGGGAGAGAACGCCGGTCTGGCCGCGGGCATGTGCGCCGTCACCGAGAACAACCAGATGGTGGGCATCCTCACCGAGGTGGGCGCCAACTGGGCCACGATTACCACCATCCTCGACCAGAGTCAGGAAATCAGCGCCTCTGTGGCCTCCTCGGGCTATACCGGCGTGGTCCAGGGTACCTATGACGCCGAGAACTCCCAGCTGCTGCGGATGAACTATCTGCCCACCGACGCCGTGCTGAAAAACGGCGACCAGGTGGTCACCACCGGCTCCACCCTCTACCCCCGGGGCCTGCTGCTGGGCTACGTGACCAACGTCTCCCTGGACGAGACCGGCATCGCCAAGTACGCCGCCCTGGAAGCCAGTTGCAATCTGGACGGCCTGGAGCAGGTCTTTATCATTACCAACTACGCCGGTTCCTGACGCGGACAACGCCGGAGCCGGTCAAGAATTGCACCTGCCCTCGGGCGGATATATAATCCGCCCCTACACGTGCGATTTACCCCCATTTCCCGCCGTAGGGGCGCATTGTATATGCGCCCACAGCGTGTCGAAAAAGTCTTTTCGCCACGCTGTGCGTATTTTTAAACTTTCCAAAAAGTTTAAAAATACGTGTCGATTGAACGCGAAGGGGGCTTTTTGCCCCCTTCACACTTCCCCCGCTGCTCTGTCAC
>DVFN01000097.1 GCA_018713205.1 Candidatus Avoscillospira stercorigallinarum
CTTCAGGCTGTCGAAAAACCCGCTGAAGACTCTTGGGATAGAGCAGCGGGGAATGTGTGCAAGGGGTTAAGACCCCTTGCGCGTTCAATCAACACGTATTTTTAAACTTTTTTTAAAGTTTAAAAATACGCCCAGCGTGGAGAAAAGACTTTTTCGACACGCTGGGCCGATGCCCACATCGGCCCGCCCGCTTCCGCGTGCCCGGCAGTCCGCCGAACGCGGTGGGCGTTGGGCGGGGGGATACGTTTCACATTGCCCAAAGCACTGCACTGCCGTGGGAAATTTTCGGTGAAAAGTGAAGAAACACCGGCCAATTCCGCGAGTTTGTTGACAGCATATGGCGGGGGTGTTATAATTTATCCTGTATGACTGGGCTTGCCCGGTCTTTTCAAGCGAACCCAATGCGCCGCAGGGCGCAGATTACATGACTTTTTGGAGGAATTTAAAATGGTATTTGAGACGATTGCCAATCTGATTGCTGAGCGCAACGACTGCGACGCTTCCGAGATCAAGCGCGAGACCACCTTCCAGGACCTGGGCATTGATTCCCTGGACACCGTGGAGATGCTGATGGACCTGGAGGACCAGCTGGGCATGGAGATCGAGCTGGATCAGAAGGTGGAGACCGTCGGCGATCTGGTTGACTTCATCGAGTCCAAGCAGGGTTAAGCCATGATCCACACTCCGATTTGTGATCTTCTGGGGATTGAGTACCCCATCTTTCAGGGCGGCATGGCCTGGGTAGCCGACGGCAAGCTGGCCGCGGCTGTCTCTGCCGGCGGCGGCCTGGGTATTATCGGCGCGGGCAACGCGCCGGGCAGCTATGTCCGCGAGCAGATCCAGGTGGTCCGCTCTATGACCGACAAGCCCTTCGGCGTCAACGTCATGCTGATGAGCCCCTTCGCCGACGAAGTGGCCCAGGTGATTGCCGAGGAGAAGGTTCCCGTCGTCACCACCGGCGCGGGCAATCCCTCCAAGTACATGGATCAGTGGAAGGCCGCGGGCTGCAAGGTCATCCCCGTGGTGGCTTCCGTGTCCATGGCCAAGCTGATGACCCGGGTGGGCGCCAGCGCTGTCATCGCCGAGGGCGGCGAGAGCGGCGGCCACATCGGCGAGCTGGCCACCCTGCCCCTGGTGCCCCAGGTCTGTGACGCCACGGATCTGCCGGTCATTGCGGCGGGCGGCATCGGCGACGGCCGCGGCGTGGCGGCTGCCTTTATGCTGGGCGCTGTGGGCGTGCAGCTGGGCACCCGGTTCCTGGTGTGCAACGAGTGCTCCATCCATCCCACCTACAAGGAAAAGGTCCTCAAGGCCACCGACCTGGGTACCATCACCACCGGCAAGCGGCTGGGCCACCCGGTCCGCAGCCTGAAGACCCCCTTCGCCCGGAACTATGCCAAGGCCGAGTACACCCAGATCTCCGACGAGGAGCTGGAGGCCATGGGCGTCGGCGCGCTGCGTCTGGCAGTCCAGGAGGGCGACGTCCAGCGGGGTACCTTCCTGGCCGGTGAAATCGCCGGTATGGTCAACCGCGAGCAGCCCGCCGCCGAGATCATCCGGGAAATCTTCACCGAGGCCGAGCAGGTCCTCCAGGGAGCGACGAAATGGGTCAGATAGCTTTCCTCTTCCCCGGCCAGGGCGCCCAGCACCCTGGTATGGGCCAGTCGCTCTATGAGACCTATCCCGCGGCCAAGGCCGTTATGGACCGGTGCGAGGCCATCCGGCCCGGCACCCTGGACCAGTGCTTCCACGGCACCCTGGAGGTCCTGACCGAGACCGTCAATACCCAGCCCTGCATGCTGGCCGTGGAGCTGGCTGCCGCCGCCGCGCTGGAGGAGCTGGGCGTCAAGCCCGCCTTCGCCGCCGGCTTCTCCCTGGGCGAGATTGCCGCCCTGGCCTGTGCCGGCGCGGCCAGCGTGGAGGACGCCTTCTCCATCGTCTGCCGCCGGGCCGAGCTGATGCAGAAGGCCTCCGAGGCCGCCGACAGCGCCATGGCCGCCGTCTTAAAACTCTCCAACGAGCAGGTGGAGGCCCTGGCCGCGCCCTTCGAGCATGTCTGGCCGGTGAACTACAACTGCCCCGGTCAGGTGACCGTGGCGGGCTTCGCCGATGAGCTCAAGGCGTTTTTGGCCGAGGTCAAGGCCAACGGCGGCCGGGGCGTGCCCCTGAAGGTCCGGGGCGGCTTCCACTCTCCGCTGATGGAGTCCGCCGCCCGGGGTCTGCGGGAGGTGCTGGACGGCTTTGAGCTGGCCGCGCCCCGGATTCCCCTCTACTCCAACTACACGGGCCTGCCCTACGAGGCTGCGGCCCTCAAGGAAAACCTGGCCAACCAGGTCTCCCATCCCGTGCGGTGGGAGGCGGCGGTGCGCCATATGATCGCCCAGGGCGCTGACACCTTTGTCGAGGTCGGTCCGGGCAACACCCTCTGCGGCCTGGTGGGCCGCATCGACTCCGGCGTGAAGGCGCTGGCCGTGGAGACGGCTGAGCAGCTGACCGCCGCCGTGAAGGAGGTCACAGCATGCTGAAGGACCAGACCGCCATCGTCACCGGCGGCAGCCGGGGCATCGGCCGGGCCATCTGCCTGGAGCTGGCGCGGCAGGGCGCGAATATCGCCCTGGTCTACGCGGGCAACACCGCCGCCGCCGAGGCCACGGCCGAGGAATGCCGCGCCCTGGGCGTGGAGACCCGCTGCTACCAGTGCGACGTGTCCGATTTCGACGCCGTCAAGGCCGTTGTGGCCCAGATCAAGGCCGACTTCGGCGGCGTGCAGATTCTCGTCAATAACGCCGGCGTCACCCGGGACGGCCTGCTGGCCGCCATGAAGCAGGCGGATTTCGACACCGTCATCGACACCAATCTCAAGGGTACCTTCCACTTTATCCGCCATGTGACGCCGATTATGATGCGGGCCCGCTATGGCCGCATCGTCAATATCAGTTCCGTCTCCGGCCTGATGGGCAACGCGGGCCAGTCCAACTACTCCGCCTCCAAGGCGGGCGTCATCGGGCTGACCAAGGCCACGGCCCGCGAGCTGGCGGCGCGGAACGTCACCTGCAACGCCGTGGCCCCGGGCTTTATCGCCACGGATATGACCAAGGCGCTGGTGGAACAGAACAGCGACGCCATCAAGGCCTCCATCCCTCTGGGACGGGTGGGCGCGCCGGAGGATGTGGCCAAGGCCGTGTCCTTCCTGGTGGGCCCCGACTCGACCTATATCACCGGCGAGGTGCTGCGGGTGGACGGCGGCATGGCGATGTAATAGGAGGAACAATATGACCGAGCGTAGAGTCGTCGTCACCGGCATGGGCTGTGTGACGCCGCTGGGCAATGACCTGCCGACCTTCTGGAGCAATCTGGTGGCCGGCAAGAACGGCATCGGCCCCATCACCAAGTTTGATACCACCGACTTCAAGGCCAAGCTGGCTGCCGAGGTTCGGGATTTTGACCCCAAGCTCTATATGGAGAAGCCTCAAATTCTCCACTCCGACCTCTATGCCCAGCTGGCCATGGCCGCTGCGGTCCAGGCCATGGAGGACAGCGGCCTTGCCGGGACCCTGCCCGGCGAGCGCATCGGCGTCTACGTCGGCAGCGGCATCGGCGGCATCCAGACCTTTGAGGCCGAGCACGCCAAGCTGCTGAATAAGGGCCCCCGGCGTGTCTCCGCCTACTTTATTCCCATGATGATCGCCAATATCGCCTCCAGCATGATCGCCATTCGCTACGGCTGCATGGGACCTGCCATGCCCGCGGTGACGGCCTGCGCCTCCGGCTCCAACGCCATCGGCGAGGCCCTGCGGGTGGTCCGCCACGGCTATGCCGACGCCATGATCTGCGGCGGCGCCGAGGCCACCGTGACCCCCCTGGCGGCGGCCGGCTTCTGCAATATGCAGGCCCTGTCCACCTCCGAGGACCCCAACGCGGCCTCTCTGCCCTTCGACGCCCGCCGCGGCGGCTTCGTCATGGGCGAGGGCTCCGGCATCCTGGTCCTGGAGGAGTATGAGCACGCCAAGGCCCGCGGTGCGAAGATCTACGGCGAGGTCTGCGGCTACGGCTCCACCAACGACGCCCACCACATCACCGCCCCCCATCCCGAGGGCGCGGGCGGTGCGCGGGCCATGGCCGACGCTCTCCGCGAGGCGGGCTATACCGGCGACGAGCTGGTCTATGTCAACGCCCACGGCACCGGCACCCACCTCAACGACGCCATCGAGACCATGGCCCTGAAGAAGGCCTTCGGCGAGGAGAAGGCCAAAGGGCTGCTGATCAGCTCCACCAAGTCCATGACCGGCCATATGCTGGGCGCGGCGGGCGCGGTGGAGGCCATTGCCAGCCTCAAGGCTCTGGAGGAGGGCGTCGTGCCCCCCACCATCAACCTTCTCGAGGCCGACCCGGACTGCGACCTCAACTACGTCCCCGGCACGGCCGTCCAGGCCCCTGTGACCCTGGCCCTGTCCAACTCTCTGGGCTTTGGCGGCCACAACGCCTGCCTGACCTTCCGAAAGCTGTGAGGTGTCCCTATGCATGAACAAGAAATCAGAACCTATGCCGGTCTGATGGAGGAGCTCCAGCTGACCGGTCTCGAGGTGGAGGCCGATGGCGTCCGCGTCCGGCTGGAGCGGCTGCATGCTCCGGCGGCTCCCGTGGTGGTGTCCCAGACGCCGGTCCCGGCAGCTGCCGCCCCCGCCGCCGCCCCCAAGGCTCCGGCCGAGAGCGGCGTGGTGGAGGTCACCTCCCCCATGGTGGGCGTCTTCTACAGCGCCCCCGCCGAGAATGCGGAGCCCTACGTCACCGTGGGCAGCAAGGTCAAGAAGGGCGACGTGCTGTGCATCATCGAGGCCATGAAGCTGATGAATGAGATCACCGCCGACTGCGACGGCACGGTCCTTGACATCGGCGCGGGCAACAACCAGGTGGTGGATTACGGCCATGTGCTGTTCCGCATCAGAAAGGAGCAGCCATGAACCAGGAAGAGCTGAAGAAAATCCTGCCCCACCGGGACAATATGCTCCTGATCGACGAGTGTGAGCTGGTGGACGGCGAGGCCCACGGCAAGTGCCACATCCGGCCGGACCAGTGGTTCCTCCAGGGCCATTTCCCGGGCCATCCGGTGGTCCCTGGCGTCATCCTCTGCGAGATGCTGGCCCAGACCTCCTGCGTCCTCCTGAAGGAGGACATCCAGCCCGGCCAGCTGAGTCTCTTCACCAGCCTGGACAAGGTCCGCTTTAAGCACCCGGTCTACCCCGGAGACACCCTGGAGACCAAGGTGCGCCTGACCCGTCAGAAAAAGCCCTTCTATTTCGCCGAGGGCGAGGGCTACGTCAACGGAAAGCTCTGCGTCAAGGCGGAGTTCTCCTTCGCCATTACAGGAGTGTAAGCCGTGTTTTCAAAGATTCTCATTGCCAACCGGGGCGAGGTGGCGGTGCGCATCATCCGCAGCTGTAAGGAGATGGGCATTTCCACAGTGGCGGTCTATTCCCAGGCTGACGCCGAGGCCCTCCATGTGGCCCTGGCCGACCAGAGCTTCTGCATCGGCGGCAACGACGCCGCCGACAGCTACCTGAATCAGGAGCGGATTCTCAGCGCGGCCCTGGTCTCCGGGGCCCAGGCCATCCACCCGGGCTACGGCTTCCTCTCGGAAAACGCTGAATTCGCGGCCCGGTGCCTCCAGAACGGCATCGCCTTTATCGGCCCCGATGTGGAGACCATGCACCGCCTCAGTGACAAGGACCGGATCAAGACCCTGATGGCCGACGCGGGCCTGCCGGTGATTCCCGGCACGGAGGTCCTCTCCAGCGTCCGGGAGGCCAAGAAGGCCGCCGCGGAGATCGGCTATCCGGTGATGCTCAAGGCCCGGTCCGGCGGCGGCGGCCGGGGAATCCGCCTGGTCACCTGCGAGGCCGAGATGGAGCAGAACTATACTGCCGCCGTGGCCGAGGGCCGCGCCGCCTTTGGCGACGGGGCCGTGTACCTGGAGAAGTACGTCCATCCCGCCAAGCATATCGAGATGCAGATTATCGCCGACGAGCAGGGCCATGTGGTCTGCCTGGGCGAGCGGGACTGCTCCGTCCAGCGCAAGCACCAGAAGCTCATCGAGGAGTCGCCCTCCCCGGTGGTCACCCCCGCCATGCGCAAGACCCTGATGGACCAGGTCACCAAGGCCATCCAGCAGGTGGGATACTGCGGAATCGGCACCCTGGAGTTCCTGCTGGACCAGCAGTCCGGCCGCGCCTATTTTATGGAGATGAACGTCCGGCTCCAGGTGGAGCACCCGGTCACCGAGATGCTCACCGGAATCGATCTGGTCAAGTGGCAGATCCGCGTGGCCGCCGGCGTGCCCCTGGGCTTTACCCAGGAGGACGTGCGCTTTACCGGCGCGGCCATGGAGTGCCGCGTCAATGCCCTGCGGCCCGGCCGGGTCTCCTTCCTCCACGTCCCCGGCGGCCCCAATGTGCGGTTCGATACCTTTATGGTCACCGGCTGCCAGATTTCGCCCTACTATGATTCCATGATCGGCAAGCTCATCGTCTCCGCCTCCACCCGGGAGGAAGCGCTTCGGAAGATGCAGGCGGCGCTGTGCGAGCTGGTCATCCAGGATGTGGATAATAACATCGAAGAGCAGATCGACCTGATTACCCGCAAGGAGTTCGTCGCGGGGACCTACGATCTGGATTTTGTGAAATGAGGTGAGGCAAGATGCAGCTGCCCCAGTTTTTGAAGCCGAAAAATGAGCTGGAGGCCGGTGGCCGCCAGTCGGTACCCGTCCACCGCGACGAGAACGAGATGATCAAGCAGTGCCCCAACTGCCGCCGTCAGGTGCCCCTGAGCCTCCTGTGGAGCCAGCACAACACCTGCTCCTGCGGCTATCACTTCCGCATGAATGCCCGCCAGCGGGTGAACTTTCTGGCCGACGAGGGCACCTTCCGGGAGTTGGACCACGATCTGGTCGGCACCGATGTGCTGGGCTTCCCTGGCTACCCCGCCAAGCTGGAGACCACCCGCAGCGCCACCGGCGAGGTGGAGGCGGTACTCTGCGGCACGGCGGAGATTCAGGGCGCTGCCTGCTGCCTCTTTGTCATGGACCCCTATTTTATGATGGGCTCCATGGGCTGGGCCGTGGGAGAGAAGATCACCCGGCTCTTTGAGTACGCCACCGAGAAGCGGCTGCCCGTGGTGGGCTGCACGGTCTCCGGCGGCGCCCGGATGCAGGAGGGATTGGTGTCCCTGATGCAGATGGCCAAGACCAGCGCCGCCCTCCGGCGGCACAGTACCGCGGGCCTCTTCTACCTGGTCCTGCTGACCGACCCCACCACCGGCGGCGTCATGGCCTCCTTCGCCATGGACGGCGATGTGATCCTGGCCGAGCCCGGCGCGACCATCGGCTTTGCCGGCGCCCGGGTCATCGAGCAGACCGTCCGGAAAAAATTGCCCCAGGGCTTCCAGAAGGCCGAGTTCCTCTTGGAGCACGGCTTTGTGGACGCCGTGGTGCCCCGCAATGAGCAGCGGGAGACCATTTCGCTGCTGCTGAATCTCCATCAGGGAGGTGGCGTGTGATGGCGGAGAAAACCGGCTATGAGCGGGTCAAGGCGGCCCGCAGTGCCGACCGGCCCACGGGCCTTGATTATGTCAACTATATTTTCACGGATTTCGTAGAGCTCCACGGCGACCGGCGCTTCGGCGACGATCCTGCCATCGTCGGCGGAATCGCCCGGCTGAACGGCCGGCCGGTGACGGTCATTGCCATTGAGAAGGGACATACCACCCGGGACCGCATGGCCCGGAACTTCGGCATGCCCCACCCCGAGGGCTACCGCAAGGCCCTGCGGCTGATGCAGCAGGCCGAGAAGTTCCACCGGCCCGTCATCTGCTTCGTGGATACCGCCGGCGCCTACTGCGGCATCGGTGCCGAGGAGCGGGGCCAGGGCCAGGCCATTGCCGAGAACCTGGTGGCTATGAGCGGCTTGAAGACGCCTATTTTGTCGGTGCTCATCGGCGAGGGCGGCTCCGGCGGCGCGCTGGCTTTGGCCGTGGCCGACCGGGTCTGGATGCTGGAGAACGCCGTCTATTCGGTGATCTCCCCCGAGGGCTGCGCCAGTATCCTCTGGAAGGACGCCGCCCGGGCCGAGGAGGCTGCCAGCTGCCTGAAGCTGACGGCTCGGGACGCTCTGGCTATGGGCATTACCGAGGAAGTGATCTCCGAGGACCAGCTGGGCACGCCGGGGTTCTATGATGATCTGGCCTTCAAGCTCCAGGAGTCTCTGAAGGAGCTGGAAGCCCTGACCCTGGACCAACTGCTGGACGAGCGCTATAACCGCTTCCGCAGAATCGGCAAACCCGAATAATCCCACCGGGACGGCAACAGCCGCCCCGGTTTTCCTTTATCACCCAAAGAGGGAATAGCCACAACGGCCCGCCCGCCTTCCGGGAGCAGGGCGCACCCAATTCCCGAAAAAATAATTTCCCGTTTTCCTGTCGCGGACAGTTGACAACCGGTCAAAAACGGGTATAATAGTCATAATTGAATATCCGCTACGTCCGGCAGGAAAAAGCGTTCGCTTACCGAAGGAGTAACACTCTCAGGTGTACATGGCTGCCGGAACGAGGAAACTCTGGAGAAGCTCATTTTGAGTGCCGAAGGTGCAAGGCGCAAGCCGAATCTCTCAGGCAAAAGGACAGAGCCAGACGTTCCAAAGGGGGGACGTTTCGCCGCACTGAGGGCCTGGCAGAGTCTGCCGGGTCATTTTATTTTGTAAAATCCACCGAAAGAGGTTGAAACCATGTATCAGAACAACGCCCATACCATTTGTTTCGTCAAGGACTACGACGCCGAGATAGCCGATCTCATGTTCCAGGAGCTCTACCGTCAGCGCCGGAATATCGAGCTCATCGCCTCGGAGAATATCGCCTCCCCGGCTGTCATTGCCGCCATGGGCACGATCCTCACCAACAAGTATGCCGAGGGCCTGCCCGGGAACCGGTACTACGGCGGCTGTGAGTACGTGGACGAGATCGAGCGCATCGCCATCCGTCGGACCCTGGACCTTTTCGGCGCGGAATTTGCCAATGTCCAGCCCCACTCCGGCGCGCAGGCCAATCTGGCTGTCTATGCCGCCCTGCTCCAGCCCGGCGACACCATGATCGGCATGAACCTGGCCTGCGGCGGTCACCTGACCCACGGTGCGCCGGTGAATCTCTCCGGCAAAATCTACAATTCCATCGGCTACGGCGTCAACCCCGAGACCGGCCGCATCGACTACGACCACCTGGAGGACATGGTCCGTCAGAATAAGCCCAAGCTGCTGGTGGCGGGCGCTTCGGCCTATCCCCGGGCCATCGATTTCAAGACCCTGGGCGAAATCGCCCACAACCACGGCGCGCTGCTGATGGTGGATATGGCCCATATCGCGGGCCTGGTGGCCGGCGGCGCCCATATGAGCCCGGTGCCCTATGCCGATATCGTCACCACCACCACCCATAAGACCCTCCGGGGCCCCCGGGGCGGCCTGATTATGGGCAAGGCGGAATTCGCCAAGAAGATCAACTCCGCCGTCTTCCCCGGCACCCAGGGCGGCCCGCTGATGCACATTATTGCCGCCAAGGCCATCTGCCTCCGAGAGGCCGCCACGCCGGAGTTCAAGGATTACGCCCATCAGATCGTCGCCAATGCCAAGGCCCTGGCCGATTCCCTGCTGGAGCAGGGCATGAACCTGGTCACCGGCGGTACCGACAATCACCTGATGCTGGCCGACCTCCGCAGCCTGGGCGTCACCGGCAAGGAGCTCCAGACCCGCCTGGATGAGGTCCATATCACGGTCAATAAGAACGCCATCCCCAATGACCCCCAGAAGCCCAACGTCACCAGCGGCGTCCGCATCGGCACTCCTGCCGCCACGACCCGCGGCATGAAGGAAGACGATATGCGCGTGATCGGTCAGTGCATCTACCGCGCCGCTACCGACTTCGAGAACAGCGCCGACGATATCCGCGCCCAGGTGGCTCAGCTCACGGACAAGTACCCGCTGTATGAATAAGCAGCACGTCCGCCCCTGTACCCAGTGCAGGGGCGGATTTTAGATCGACGCCGCGTAGAGGCTGAGATGAGATGCGTGCGACGTTGCCGAATTATGACTTGTACAGCATTTTAAGCAGAATCCTGTTGACATTCCAAGCAGGATCTGGTATCATAACTGAGCGCTCGGGAGAGAGCAAAGTTCCGGTAACAGCCTCGTAAAATGTTTGAAAAGATAGAAAAAACTTCTTGACAAACGAAATGAGCTGTGCTAGAATAAATAAGCTCACTTCGGGCGGCCGGCATAAAGCCGGGTGTACCTTGTAAATTAAACAACGTGAACACAAACAGCACCTTGGACAATTTTAAGTAAGTTGTTCTTGAATGTCAGAAATGACGTGCGAGAATAGCCAACGAATTTCTTGAGTAATTGCTAGAGCAAATGCTTGATGAATGATTTTAGAGCTTCGGCTTTAAGATACAATTTATTGAGAGTTTGATCCTGGCTCAGGACGAACGCTGGCGG
>DVFN01000098.1 GCA_018713205.1 Candidatus Avoscillospira stercorigallinarum
TGAAGAGCGGCTCAAGGCCGTGCTGGCCGAGGTCAAGAAGTCCGAGGGCAAGATCATCCTCTTTATCGACGAGCTCCACACCATCGTCGGCGCGGGCAAGACCGAGGGCTCCATGGACGCGGGCAACCTCCTGAAGCCCATGCTGGCCCGGGGCGAGCTCCACTGCATCGGCGCGACGACCCTGGACGAGTACCGGCAGTATATCGAAAAGGACCCGGCTCTGGAGCGGCGGTTCCAGACCGTCATGGTCCAGGAGCCCACGGTGGAGGACACCATTGCCATCCTCCGCGGCCTGGAGGAGCGCTACGAGGTCTTCCACGGCGTGAAGATCACCGACCCGGCCATCATCGCCGCCGCGACCCTCTCCAACCGCTATATCACCGACCGCTTCCTGCCCGACAAGGCCATCGACCTGATTGACGAGGCCTGCGCCATGATCCGCACCGAGATGGACTCCATGCCCACGGAGCTGGACGTGATTCGCCGGAAGATCATCCAGATGGAGATTGAGGAAGTGGCCCTGAAGAACGAGACCGACGAGCTGTCCAAGGGCCGTCTGGAGGAGCTCCGCAAGGAGCTGGCCGAGGCCCGGGATCAGTTCAACGCCATGAAGGCCCAGTGGGAGAACGAGAAGGCCGCCATCGGCAAAGTCCAGCAGCTCCGGGAGCAGATCGAGCAGATGAACGCCGACATCGAGCGGGCCGAGCAGCAGGGAGACTATGAAAAGGCCGCCAAGCTGAAATACGGCTCCCTGCCCGAGGCCCAGAAGCAGCTCCAGCACGAGGAAAAGCTGGCCCAGGACGCCCAGGAGAGCAATCTGCTCCGGGACAAGGTCACCGAGGAGGAGATCGCCAAGATCGTCGAGCGGTGGACCGGCATTCCCGTGGCCCGGCTGGTCGAGGGCGAGCGGGAGAAGCTGCTGCACCTGGGCGAGACGCTCCACAAGCGGGTGGTGGGTCAGGACGAGGCCGTCACCTCGGTCTCCGAGGCCATTCTCCGGAGCCGCGCCGGCATCCAGGACCCCAACCGGCCCATCGGCTCGTTCCTGTTCCTGGGGCCCACCGGCGTCGGCAAGACCGAGCTGGCCAAGGCATTGGCCGAAAGCCTCTTCGACGACGAGAAGAACCTGATCCGCATTGATATGACCGAGTATATGGAGAAATTCTCCGTCTCCCGGCTCATCGGTGCGCCTCCGGGATACGTGGGCTATGAGGAGGGCGGTCAGCTGACCGAGGCGGTCCGCCGCCGTCCCTACTCCGTCATTCTGTTTGACGAGGTGGAGAAGGCCCATCCCGACGTGTTCAATATTCTGCTCCAGGTTCTGGACGACGGCCGTATTACCGACTCCCAGGGCCGGACCGTGGACTTCAAGAACACCATTATCATTCTGACCTCCAACCTGGGCAGCCAGTTCCTGCTGGAGGGCATCAGTCCCGACGGGGAAATCACCCCCGAGGCCCGGGAGCAGGTGGAGGCGCTGCTGCGGCGGAGCTTCCGGCCCGAGTTCCTCAACCGGCTGGATGAGATCGTGTTCTACAAGCCTCTGACCAAGGAGAATATCACCGGCATCATCGATCTGCAAATTGCCGATCTGAACCGGCGGCTCAAGGAGAAGCAGCTCAGCTGCCACGTCAGCGACGAGGCCAAGCGCTTTATCATCGAAGCCGCCTACGACCCGCAGTACGGCGCACGGCCGCTGAAGCGGTATCTCCAGCACACCGTGGAGACCCTGCTGGCCCACCGGATTCTCCGGGGCGACGTCCTGCCCGGCCAGACCCTGGAGGTCACCGTGCGAGACGGCGACCTGGCCGTGGAATAAGCATAAACATGCCCGCCTCCGGGAAACGAACCCCAGAGGCGGGCATGTTTTGTGTTTATACCATTTCCATTCCGCCGCCATGGCCGGGTTGCGATGACCGCAAGCCCGTTGATCCCGACGGTGCGGTCCGGGCGCATATAAAATGCGCCCCTACAACGAGAAGGGGCGGCTGGTGCGTCTGTAGGGGCGGATTTCATATCCGCCCGGGCAGGCCCGCGGTTTCCGCCGCACCTTTATCAGCACCGGCCGCTGGATTTTCGGGGCGCTTTTCTCAACTATTTCTCGTTGGGAAGCTCAATTTTCCCATGTTCCGCTTCAAATCGCTCTATGGCCTGGCGAATCAGATAGAGCACCTCGCCATTGGCCGAGCGGCCTTCATACCGGGAAAGATAGTGCAGCTTGTAGTGCAGCTCATTGTCAATTCGCAGTCCCAGATGCTTCTCCTTCTCCCCTGCCGCCATGTTTCTTTCCTCCCATCAGTTATAGTAGGCAGTTTCTGTTCGCACGTGAAAGATGTTTTACATTGAGTATACCGTATCGGGGAATAGACGTCAAACCATACGCCGCTGTGAAAAAACCGCCCACGTTTCGTGGGCGGCGATCCAATCGAGATAATTTACGGCGCTCAGCGGCTGGTGCTGTTGTTTTTCGCGACCGCTTCCAGCTTGGCCTGGCGGCGGTTTTTGACTGCCTCGGACATGGGCTGGATGTCGCCTGCCTTGGTCAGGGCCACCTTGGTGAACATGGGGCCGAAGAGCTCATAGACCAGCACGGCGAAGAGGGTGATATTGCGGATCAGGTTGCCCTCGGCGCCCAGCTCCATGGCGGTGATGCACATACCCAGGGCCACGCCGGCCTGGGGCAGCAGGGTGATACCCAGGTACTTGCGGATCCTGGCGGAGCAGCCGGTCCAGCTGGCGCTGCAGAACGCGCCCAGGTACTTGCCCAGGGAACGGAAGACGATATACACCAGGCCGATGGCCACAATGATCCAATCGGAGAAGACGCCCAGCTCCAGCTCCGCGCCGCTGACGACGAAGAACAGGGCGAAGAGGGGCGACGTCCACTTGTCGGCCCGATCCATCAGATCCTGGGACAGGGGGCAGAGGTTGCAGAACACGGTGCCCAGCATCATGCACACCAGCAGGGACGAGAAGCCCACGGTGACCGGCCCGATCTGGAACTCGGTCATCGCCAGAGAGGCCGTCAGGAATACGAAGGCGATGGTCAGGTTCAGGCGGTTGGTGTTGGAGTTGAAGAGCTTTTCGAGGTGGGTCAGCAGGCAGCCAAGCACCGCGCCCAGCAGCAGGGAGGCGGCAATCTCCACCAGCGGATTGACCAGGATGGACACCAGATCCACCACGCCGCTGTGGAGGGTGCGGGCGATGCCGAAGCTGACGGCGAAGGCCACCAGGCCCACGGCGTCATCCAGGGCTACGATGGGCAGCAGCAAATCGGTCAGGGGTCCCTTGGCCTTGTACTGCCGGACCACCATCAGCGTCGCGGCGGGCGCCGTGGCCGTGGCGATGGCGCCCAGGGTGATGGCCTGGGAGACCGAGAGCTTGTCGGGGGCGATGAAATGGACGGCGACCAGGGCCAGATCCACCAGCAGAGTGGCAGAGAGGGCCTGGACCACGCCGATGACGGCGGTCTGCCGGCCGGTGGCCTTCAGGTCCTCCAGGCGGAACTCGTTGCCGATGGAGAAGGCGATGAAGCCCAGGGCCACCTCGGACACCAGGGACAGGGCCGACACGGCCTCGCTGGAGGTAAAGCCCAGGCCGTCGATGTGCATCGCGCCCAGGCAGTAGGGACCGATGAGCACGCCGGCCACCAGGTAGGCGGTGACAGCCGGGAGCTTGAGCTTTTTGGCAATACGGGTCATCAGCAGGCCCGCCAGCATGGCCACGGACACGGAGAGCAGGGTTGACATGAGATCACGTCCTGTTATATTGGATTTTCTCCCATAGTATACTGCCGGGCTCGGCGAAAGGCAAACCAAAAATAAGGCAGGTTTTGCCCGGCGGATTGTGTAGTTTACAGGCGCGCCGCCCCTGGTTTTTCCTTTGGCAGCACCGCACAATTGTGTCTGCGGCCTTCACCCAATTGTGCGGTGCTGCCCTTGCAATTCCCGGCGGGCTGTGGTACCATCTTACTATTGCTGTGCCGGCGGAGGCCGGACCATTCAGGAGGGAGCGCACATGGGACTTTTCGAGCTGTTTTTAGTAGCGGTGGGCCTGTCCATGGACGCCTTCGCTGTGTCCATCTGCAAGGGGCTGGCCACGCCGAAGCTGCGGCCCAGACATCTGCTGGTGGTGGGACTTTGGTTCGGCGGGTTCCAGGCGCTGATGCCTTTGCTGGGCTATTTTTTAGGCGCGGCCTTCCAGCGGTATATTACCGCGGTGGATCACTGGGTCGCCTTTGTGCTGCTGGCTCTGATCGGCGGCAATATGATCCGCGAGGCCTTCTCGCCTGAGAGCGAGGCGGCCGACTGTTCCCTGTCGGTGAAGGTCATGGCCCCCATGGCCATCGCCACCAGCATCGACGCCTTGGCCGTGGGCGTGACCTTCGCCCTGCTCCCCGACGTGGCGATTCTCCCGGCGGTGGGCCTCATCGGCGTCACGACCTTCGCCCTCTCGGCTTTGGGCGTCAAGGTAGGCCGCGTCTTCGGCGCCAAGTATCAGGCCAAGGCCGAATTCGTCGGCGGCGCAATCCTGGTCCTCCTGGGCCTGAAAATCCTGCTGGAGCACCTGGGCGTCCTGGGATAACTGACCCGATTCGTCCGTAGGGACAGACCAGGTCAATGATACGTCGTAGGGGCGGCCTTTATGGCCGCCCGAAAACGCCCCCGATTCCCGCCGCACCACCGCCGAACCTCGTAGGGCGGCATGCCCACATGCCGCCCTGGCCGAGCCGCGATGATTGCGGGCCCTGGTGGTTGCGAAGGTGCGGTCCGGGCGGCTGATAGCCGCCCCTACGAGAGAATCGATGGCGGGATGCGTTGATTGCAGGCCTAGTTTGGTGGGGTGTGGCCACCCCGCCCTACGTACCAGGTCGATGGTACGGCGTAGGGGCGGCTAGTAGCCGCCCGGGCAAGCCCACGATTTCCACCGCACCACCGCCATAGGGCTGCAATACTTAATCTGGAATCAGCAAGGAGATGCGGCGCTGGCCGCATCTCCTTGCTGCTACTATATTAATAGTTCTCGGCCTTGACCTCGAAATACGCCTGGGGATGGGCGCAGACGGGGCAGACCTGGGGGGCCTCCTTGCCGATGACGATGTGACCGCAGTTGCGGCACTTCCAGATGGCGTCGCCGTCCTTGGAGAAGACCAGCTTGTCCTTGACGTTGGCCAGAAGCTTCAGGTACCGCGCCTCGTGCTCCTTCTCGATGGCGGCCACGCCCTCGAACAGGGCCGCGATGGTGTCGAAGCCCTCCTCCTTGGCCTCCTTGGCGAAGGTGGCGTACATATCGGTCCACTCATAGTGCTCGCCGGCGGCGGCATCCACCAGGTTGGCCATGGTGTCCGGCACCGCGCCGCCCTTGAGGAGCTTGAACCAGAGCTTCGCATGCTCCTTCTCATTGTCGGCGGTCTCCTGGAAGAGGGCCGCGATCTGCTCATAGCCGTCCTTCTTGGCGCGGGAGGCATAGTAGGTGTACTTGTTCCGGGCCTCAGACTCCCCGGAGAACGCGGTCATCAGATTTTTTTCGGTCTTGCTGCCTTTGAGTTCCATATTACTATTTGCCCCTTTCAATTTTAGTAATCATTCTTGTTTTTAGTATACCACAGTTTTTTAGTTTGTCAACCAATATTTTAGCATACCCCGCAGGCCACTATTGTATAAGAAGCCCAGGGGATTTCCGTCTGTTCCTGTGGAATATTCATAAACTTTCGGGCCGCACTGCATATTCATGCAATCACGGCTTGACTTTTCCCCGGGAGAGTGGTACCGTATAGCCATTGAAATTAAAGAAAAGAGGATTCCCATGAAAAAGCTTCTTGCAATCCTGCTGGCTCTGGTGCTGGTGCTGAGCTTCGCCGCCTGCGCCTCCACCAATGAGACCACCGCCGAGGACACCAACAACACCGCAGAGACCACCGACGCCACCACGGACACCGACACCGCCGAGGACGCCGACACCGCCGACGAGGCCGAGACCGCCGACGACGCCGAGACCTCTGACGCCGCCTTCACCACTGTGGAAGAGGGCAAGCTCCACATGTCCACCAACGCCGCCTTCCCTCCCTATGAGATGGTCGCCGACGGCGAGGGCTTCCAGGGCACCGGCTATGAGGGCATCGACGTGGAAATCGCCTATGCCATCGCCCAGAAGCTGGGCCTGGAGCTGGTCGTGGACGACATGGACTTCACCGCCGCCCTGGAGGCTGCCCAGTCCGGTAAGAGCGATATGGTCATGGCCGGCGTCACCGTCAACGAGGACCGGCTGGCTGTGATGGACTTCTCCGACTCTTACGCCACCGGCGTGCAGGTGGTCATTGTCACCGAGGACTCCCCCATCGCCACCCTGGATGACATCGAGGGCAAGCTGATCGGCACCCAGAAGGGCACCACCGGCTTCACCTACGCCTCTGACACCCCCGAGAACGGCGGCTACGGCGAGGATGCCGTCATCGGCTTTGACAACGGCCTGTCCGCTGTCCAGGCGCTGAAGAACGGCCAGGTGGACTGCGTCATCATCGACAACGCCCCCGCCCAGAGCTTCGTGGCCGAGAACCCCGGTCTGAAGATCCTGGACACCGAGTGGGTCACCGAGGACTACGCCATCGGCGTGGCCAAGGGCAACACCGCCCTGCTGGATGCTATCAACGGCGCGCTGGCTGAGCTCATCGCCGACGGCACCGTCCAGGGCATCATCGACACCTATATCACTGCGGAATAATTCCGAATAAGTCCGAAAAGGGCGGCACACTGCCGCCTTTTTCGGCATGTAGAGAGAATGAAAGGGGATGGCCATGGATCTAACACAGAACTATATCATCTGGAAGGATATGATGAAGGCCGGCGAGTCCCTGCCCGCTTGGCAGGAGGCCTTTGTGAAATTCTACCAGGCATTTATCGACGGAAATCGCTGGCAGCAATATCTGGAGGGCGTCGGCGTCACGCTGATCGTCACCGCCATGGCGCTGCTGCTGGGTATCGTGCTGGGCGTCGTCGTTGCGGTAATCCGCACGGCTCACGACCAGCAGCGCATCGGGCAGCGGAATTGGCTCCTGGGCATTGTCAACGCCATCTGTCAGGTCTATGTGACCATCATCCGCGGCACGCCTATGATGGTGCAGCTGCTGATTATGAGCTTTGTAGTGTTCAAGTCCAGCCGCCAGTTTACCCTGGTGGGCACGCTGACTCTGGGCATCAACTCCGGCGCCTATGTGGCCGAGATCATCCGGGGCGGCCTGATGTCCCTGGACCCCGGTCAGGCCGAGGCGGGCCGGTCTCTGGGCCTGGGCTATGCCGATACCATGCGCTTTATCGTCATCCCCCAGGCGTTCAAGGCCATTCTGCCGGCCCTGGGCAATGAATTTATCATTCTGCTCAAGGATACATCCCTCATCAGCGTCATCGGCGGCAAGGAGGTCCTGTACTTCGCCCGGGCCATTGCCGACCGGAACTATGAGCAGATGTTCCCCCTGGTGGGCACGGCCTGCATCTATCTGGTGCTGGTACTGATCTTCACCTGGCTCCAGGGCAAGCTGGAAAGGAGGCTGCGTCAAAGTGATCGACGTTAAGGGACTGTGCAAATCCTTCGGCAGCAATCTGGTGCTGGACCACATCGACCAGCACATCGATCCCGGCGAGAAGGTCGTTGTCATCGGCCCCTCGGGCTCCGGCAAATCCACCTTCCTGCGCTGCCTGAACCTGCTGGAGACGCCCACCGAGGGCATCATCACCTTTGAGGGCACCGATATCACCGACCCCAAGGTGGATATCAACGCCATGCGCTGCCAGATGGGCATGGTATTCCAGCACTTCAACCTCTTCCCCAATATGACCATTCGGAAGAATATCACCCTGGCCCCGGTGCGGACCAAGCGGATGACCCAGGCCGAGGCCGACGCCGAGGCCATGCGGCTGCTGGCCCGGGTGGGCCTGGCCGACCGGGCCGAGTCCTACCCCGCTCAGCTCTCCGGCGGCCAGAAGCAGCGAATCGCCATCGTCCGGGCACTGGCCATGAAGCCCAAGGTCATGCTCTTCGACGAGCCCACCTCGGCCCTGGACCCGGAGATGGTCGGCGAGGTGCTGGACGTTATGAAGGAGCTGGCCCACGAGGGCATGACCATGGTGGTCGTCACCCATGAGATGGGCTTCGCCCGGGAGGTTGGCAGCCGGGTCCTGTTTATGGACCAGGGCCATATCCTGGAGGAGGGCAAGCCCGAGCAGGTCTTCGGCAATCCCCAGAATCCCCGGCTCCGGGATTTCCTCAGTAAAGTGCTTTGATTTGCAAATCCGGCGAGGCTTCGGCCTGGCCGGATTTTGTGCATATCGCAGAAAAACAATAGTCAAATTTGTGCACTTCGCGGTATTTACATTAATTCTTTACCGTGCTAAAATACCAGCGTGTCAGCGAGACGCTGACAGTGAGGAGGAAATAACATGAAAAAATGGATCGCGCTGCTGCTGGCAGCTCTGATGGTGTTCTCCCTGGCCGCCTGTGCGTCTGAGACCAAGACCCAGGACGACACCCAGTCCCAGACGGAGGATACCTCCGCCGAAACCGACGCCGAGGCTGAGACCGACGCCGATGCTGAAACCGACGCCGAGGCCGAGACGGAAACCGATGCGGACTCCGACCTGGCCTATGTCCAGGAGAAGGGCACGCTGATCGTGGGCATCACCGACTTTGCTCCCATGGACTACCAGGAGAACGGCGAGTGGATCGGCTTTGACGCCGACATGGCCAAGGCCTTTGCCGAGAGCCTGGGCGTGACCGCCGAGTTCGTGGAAATCAACTGGGACACCAAGATCATGGAGCTGGACAGCAAGAACCTGGACTGCGTCTGGAACGGCATGACCCTGACTGACGAAGTGACCAGCGCCATGGAGTGCTCCAACGCCTACTGCAACAATGCCCAGGTGGTGGTGGTCAAGGCGGACAAGGCCGAGGGCCTGGACAGCGCCGAGGCCTGTGCCGACCTGAACTTCGCCGTGGAGTCCGGCTCCGCCGGTGAAGCCGCCGCCAACGAGCAGGGCTACAACTATATCGCCGTGGACTCCCAGGCCGACGCTCTGATGGAGGTCTCCGCCGGTACCTCTGACGCCTGCATCATCGACCTGCTGATGGCCGGCGCCATGATCGGCGAGGGCACCAGCCACGACAATCTGGTCCACACCGTGGAGCTGACCACCGAGGAGTACGGCGTCGGCTTCCGCAAGGGCTCCGACCTGGCCGCCGCTCTCAACGAGTTCCTGGCCGCCGCCTATGCCGACGGCTCCCTGATGGCCTGCGCCGAAACCTACGGCGTGCAGGACGCCGTCATCGCCCAGTAATACAGCAACACCCCGAGCCAGGGTTTACCGCCCTGGCTCTTTTGCACGACCGATGGCCTGGTCCCATGGGCACGGGCCGTACCCAACCGCGCGCGGCGGAACTGTTTTGGGAGGAATGTGGATGTTTGGTACTGTGATTGCGTCCCTCAACGAGGGCTTCTTGGTGACGCTGGCGCTGTTCTGCGTCACGCTGGTGGGGGCTCTGCCCCTGGGACTGATTATCTCCTTCGGCTCCATGAGCAAGTTCCCGCCGCTGAGCGGCTTCTGCCGGATCCTGGTGTGGATCTTCCGGGGCTCGCCGCTGCTCTTGCAGCTGAGCATTATTTTCTACGTCCCCGGCCAGCTGGGCCACAATATCTGGGCCTTCACCAACGGCCGGTTTTGGGCGGCGGCCGCGGCCTTTATTATCAACTACGCCTGCTACTTCTCCGAGATCTACCGGGGCGGCATCCAGTCCATCCCCCGGGGCCAGACCGAGGCCGGTCTGGTGCTGGGCATGACCAAGAGTCAGATTTTCTTCAAGGTCAAGCTGGCCCAGCTGGTCCGCCGGATCGTGCCGCCCATGTCCAATGAGATCATCACCCTGGTCAAGGACACCTCTCTGGCCAACACCATCGCCCTGGCCGAGGTCATCTGGGCCGGCGACAGGTTTATGAGGAGCAAGGGCCTGGTCTGGCCGCTGTTCTTCACCGGCGTCTATTATCTGGTGTTCAACGGCGTACTGACGATTTTCTTCGGCTGGGTGGAGAAAAAGCTCAGCTACTACCGCGTGTAAGGAGGCTCCGCCATGGCGATGCTGGAAGTTTCGCACCTGGAAAAGCACTTCGGCGACACCCAGGTCCTCAAGGATATCAACTTTACCCTGGAGCAGGGGCGGTCTCTGGCCATCATCGGCTCCTCCGGCTCGGGCAAGACCACGCTGCTCCGGTGCCTGAACTTTCTGGAGAGCCCCGACAGCGGCACCATCCAGGTGGACGGCCAGCTGCTGCTGGACGGGTCGGTCAAGACCAGGGTCTCTGACGGCGAGGTCCGGAAAAAGCGGCTGAAATTCGGCCTGGTGTTCCAGAATTTCAATCTCTTCCCCCAGTATACGGCCCTGGAGAACGTGATGCTGGCCGGGCAGCTGCTGGCCAAGGAGCGGCCTGACTTCAAGCGGCGCAAAAAGGAGATTTTCGCCGAAATCCGCAGCCGGGCCGAGGACCTGCTGACTCAGGTGGGCCTCCAGGACCGGATGGGCAACTATCCGGACCAGCTCTCCGGCGGCCAGCAGCAGCGGGTCGCCATCGCCCGGGCGCTGGCGCTGGACCCGGATATTCTCTGCTTTGACGAGCCCACCTCGGCCCTGGACCCGGAGCTCACCGGCGAGGTCCTGCGGGTCATCCGCTCCCTCTCGGAGCGGCATATGACCATGATTATCGTCACCCATGAAATGGCCTTCGCCCGGGACGTGGCCGACGAGGTCATGTTCATGGACGGCGGCGTCATCGTCGAGCGAGGCCCCGCCCACCAGGTCATCGAGCACCCCCAGGAGGAGCGCACCAAGCTCTTCCTCTCCCACTACAGCGCGTCGTAAGCACGTCCCCCAGGTTCCCCCTGGGGGATTTTTGCCTGCCCTTTGCGGCGCGCAGCGCCACTTCTTCCCTATTCACTCTTCCCTATTCATTCTTCACCATCCCCGCCCCTACGCCGTGTTTTCGACCTGGTCCGTAGGGCGGAGTGCCCACACCCCGCCAAACCAGGCCGCCGGAACCAGCTAGCCCGCAATCATCGCGCCCCACCGCCAGTCCTCTCGTAGGGGCGGCCTTTATGGCCGCCCGGACCGCACCCCCGGAACCACCAGGCCCGCAACCATCGCAACCCACCGCCGGTCCTCTCGTAGGGGCGGCCTTTATGGCCGCCCGGACCGCACCCCCGGAACCACCAGGCCCTCAGTCATCGCGGCCCGGCCAGGGCGGCATGTGGGCATGCCGCCCTACGAGGCTCGGCGGGGGTACGGCGGGAATCGGGGGCCTGTTCGGGCGGCTGCTAGCCGCCCCTACGGCGTGCTTTCGGCCTGGTCCGTAGGGCGGGGTGCCCACACCCCGCCAAACCAGGCCGCCGGAACCAGCTAGCCCGCAATCATCGCGCCCCACCGCCAGTCCTCTCGTAGGGGCGGCCTTTATGGCCGCCCGCAGACTGTCAAAAAACCTCGCTGAAAGCTGATGTGACAGAGCAGCGGGGAATGTGTGCAAGGGGTTAAGACCCCTGAAGGTGAATTGCCCGAAGGGCAAGAGAAGCTGGCCTGGGCCATGCGCGTTCAATC
>DVFN01000099.1 GCA_018713205.1 Candidatus Avoscillospira stercorigallinarum
TCATACGAAAGTTATAAAAGGGCGGGAATACTGTATGTATTTCCCCCTTTTATAACGGCACGGATGGGGCAAAAGATTGTGCGAAGGCCGCAGACACAATTGTGCGGTGATGCCTTAGTATCATGACGCGCCCGGATGCCACGGATTTGCAGAAATGGCGGTCAGGTTCCGGGCGCAGCGGCGGGGGTGCGGCGACGCTGCTTATTCGGCGGGGGCCGGTTTCTCCAGGCTGTTGAAGATCTGGGCCAGGGGGGACTCGGGGCCCAGGATCAGCACGTTCTCCTCGTTGGTGAGACTGGCCTTGGCGGCGTCCAGACTGCGGACGAAGTTATAGAACTCGGCCTTGTCCGGGTCGGAGTAGGCGTCGGAGAGAATCCGCATATACTCCGCCTCGCCCTCGGCCTGGAGGCCCTCGGCCTGGGCCTTGGCCTCGGAGAGCATAATCTCCACTTCCTTGTCGGTCTCGGAGCGGATCTTCTGGGCCTCGCTCTCGCCGGAGGCGGTGTACTGGGCGGCGATGTTGTTCCGCTCGGAGATCATCCGCTGGTAGACGGCCTCTTTGTTGTCGTCGGGCAGGTCCAGCCGCTTGGTCTCCACGGCGATGAGCTCGATGCCGTACTGGTCCAGGCCCGTGACGCCGGCCTTGATGGCGCTGGCCAGCTCCCCGTCCCGGCCGGAGATAACCTCACTCTGGTTCATGCCGGAGATGGTGTTGTTCATGGCGTTGTAGACCAGGGTGCTCAGGCGGCTCTCGGCGTTGGACACGCTGGAGTTCAGAGTCTGGATGAACTTCTGGGGATCGGAAATCCGCCAGAGGACGAAGCTGTCGGCCACCATGGTCTTCTTGTCCTTGGTGATGACGTCGGACACCGGCAGGTCATAGAGCAGCACGGTGTTGGGCAGGGTCTGAACGTCCTGGAGGAAGGGGATCTTGAAGCTGAGGCCCGCGGTGTCGCGGATGCTCACCACCCGGCCGAACTGGCGGACGATGGTGTATTCATTCTCCCGGGTGACCACCAGGGCGCTGACCGCGCCGATGAGAACCACCAGGACCAGCACGACAATGACAATATTACGAATTACTTTTCCCATGGCTCACCCTCCTCAGCTGCCAAAATTGAACATCTTCAGGCTGTTCCCACTCTCGTCGGTGAGAATCACCTTCAGGCCCGGCAGCAGCTCCTCCATGGCCTCGTAATACATCCGCTGCTTGGTGATGCCGGGGAACTTGCTGTACTCCTCGTACATGGCGTTGAACCGGGCCACCTGGCCGGTGGCTTCGTTGATGCGGCTCTGCTTGTCGGCCTCGGCCTGCTGGAGAATCTGGTCGGCCTGGGCCTCGGCCGCGGGAATCTGCTCGCTGCGGTACTTATTGGCGTTGTTCACCGCAGTCTCGGAGCCCTGCTTGGCGTTCTCCACGTCCTTGAAGGCCGTCATGACCTCGGCCGTCGGCGGCTCCGCGTCCTGAATCGTCAGGTTGACCAGCTGGACACCCAGGTCCTCCTGCTCCATCCGGTCCATGATCTTGCTCTTGATCTCACTCTGAATCTGGCTCTTGCCCGAGGTAATCACGTCGTCTACCGGGTAGAGGCCGATGGTGTCGCGGATGTAGCTCTGGGCCAGCGTCTTGAGAATGGATACCGGGCTGGTGCTGTTGTAGAGGTACTTCACCGGGTCGGTGACGCGGTACTCCAGGAAGAAGTCCACGTTGACGAAGTTGAAGTCGCTGGTAATCATCAGACTCTCCTCGGTCTTGGACTCGTTGGAGCCCACGTCATAGCCGATGGCAAAGCCCTTGATGGTCATATCCACCTTCTGAACCTGCTGAATCAGCGGGATCTTGAAGTGGAGACCGGGGGTCGTGACGGTCTGCGGTACGCCGAAGGTGCTGACCACGGCGTTCTCCTGTTCGCCGATGGTGTAGAAGGACCCCAGGGCCACAACGGCCACCACCAGCACCACGGCCACCACGGCGATAATTTTCACCAGCGTCTTTCCGTCAAAGCTGCGGCGCGGACGCTTGGGCGGCGGCGAATAGCTGTCATTGTAATTGTAGGATTGATCGTCCATGGCGTTCTCCTGCCTCCCGGGATTTGCAGTGCGCTGCAGGGAGGGTATTGGAGATAGTATACCATAGAATTCAAAAATGTGTAGAGCAATTTCAAAACCAGCGTGTCGAAAAAGTCTTTTCGCCACGCTGTGCGTATTTTTAAACTTTTGGAAAAAGTTTAAAAATACGTGTCGATTGAACGCGAAGGGGGCTTTTTGCCCCCTTCACACTTCCCCCGCTGCTCTGTCACAGACATCTTCAGCGAGGTTTTTCGACAGTCTGAACCCCTGCCGGAAAGGCAGGGGTGATGCCTTAATATAGCACCACGGGGGTGCCGATGGTGATATCGTTGTAGATGATTTCCATGGCGGCCTCAGGGGTATTGATGCAGCCGTGGGAGCCGTCGGTGACATATTTATTGCCGCCATAGATGGTGCGCCAGGAGGAGTCGTGGAGGCCGTAGCCCAGGTAGAAGCCCACCCAGTATTTGACGAAGACATTGTAGTCCGGGCCGGTGAGCCAGGCGTTGGGGGAGTGGGTCTGGACCTTATAGTAGCCGGTGGGGGTGTCATAGACGCCCTTGAGGCCGGTAACCACATCGGTATGAACCAGGACCTCGCCGTCCTTATAGTAGGTCATCTGCTGGCCCTGGAGATCCACCTCCACGTAGGTGCCGGAGATCTCGAAGGGCTCCCCGTTGCGGGTGCAGCTGTAGGGGGCTGACACCGGCGAGGCGATGAGGTTCTGGAGCCGGGTCATCAGCTTCTCCTTGAGCCCGGCCTGGTCCAGGGTATAGGCGCAGTGGAGGAAGGAAAGGGGCTTGAGACCCGAGGAATAGGTGGCCAGCAGATAGGGCGTGTCGGTCTTATTGAAGGCCGCGGCCCATTGGGCGATTTGCTGGGCCAGGGCGACCTCGTCGATGACCAGCCGGTTGTTCTCGTCCAGGGACAGCAGGGGCGCGACCTGGAGCACCTGCTGCTGGCCGGGAAGGTTGACGGTGATGGTCATATCCGCCGTGGTCTCCTGGAGCAGCGCGGCGCAGTCGAAGCTGCCCTCGGCCTTGGTGACCGCCGGGGGGATGTAGCAATCGAAGTCGGTGAGCTCCACCTGGGCGGTGGCCGGTCCGTCTTCGGGAATGGTCATCTGCGCCAGCGTCGCCGAGAGAGCCTCGCGGACTACGCCGTCCCGGAGGGTATTGCCCTGGACCTCGGCCTCTACCACAAAGCCGCCGTCCAGGAAATGGGCGTAGGCGTCTCGGGAGGGGGTCCGGGCGGTTTTGGCCAGGTCATGGTCCACCACCGTGGTTTCCAGACCGGCGTAGGACACCCGCAGGGGCGTCGGGTCGGGATGCTCCTCCTGCTCCCAGGAGAGCCGGGCCTTGGAGCCCAGGGCGGCAAACTCTGCCGGATCGATCCGATCCATGGGAGAGAATTGGGCGACCAGCGCCTCGGCGGTCTCGTCGGCCACGCCCAGCTGCGCCAGGGTGTAGGAGCCGACCAGCGCGCCGCCCTCGGTGAGCTCCACCCGGGACGCGGCCAGATTCTCGGTCAAGGCCGAATAGCGCTGATAGGCTGCGGCCTGCTGCCGGGTGACGCTGTTCAGGCTCAGCAGCAGCCAGGCGGCGCCGCCGCAGACCAGTACAATCGCTGCGGCTGCGGCACAGATTGCTGCAATGCGGGTCCGTTTCATAGGCATGCCTCCGTTCTCTTCCCTTTTCTACATTAGTATAGCAGAATTTGACAAAAAAGCAACCGGCTCCGCAGGCGGGAGCCGGTAAAAAAAGCTGAGAATCAGCGGCGTCGATTTTTGGTTTTGCGGTCGGAATACTGCTTGAGGCCGGAGATCTTACTGTCGGAATCGGCCATAAACTGCTTGAGCATATCGTCGAAGGACTGCGGCTGCCGCTCGGCGGGGGCGGAGGTCCTGGGACGCGGGGGGCGGGAATCGCTGCGGGGGCGGTCGCCATGACGGCCGCGGTCCTGGGCGGGACGGGGCGGCGGAGGCAGGGTGCGGCGGATGGAAAGGTTGATCTTCCCATTCTCCAGGCCGATCACCATGACTTTGACATCCTGCCCTTCGGTCAGATGCTCATGGATGTCGTTGACATAGGCATGGGTAATCTCTGAGATATGTACCATGCCGGTTTGGGTGTCGGACAGCGAGATAAACGCGCCGAATTTGGTGATAGACTTGACTTTGCCTTCTACGATGGCTCCTACTGTTAGCTCCATACTATTTCTCATTATCCCCCTAAAGATTTGCGCTAATTCCCCACGTCATAGAAGAGAATTTCCCCCGGGGCAACCAGGCCCAGCTTCTGGCGGGCGACGGCTTCGACGCCCTCGTCGGTACCCAGAGCGTTGATGGCCTGCTCCAGCCGAAGATTTTCCTGCTGGGCGGCGGTGATGTCGTCCTGCAGGGCGGCGGCCTGAGTCTCCTTCTCGGTCACCTGAGACTGCAGGCTCACCAGGGTAACGGTAGCGTACACCACCAGCACCAGGATCAGCACCTTCGTCACGAGAGACGAGCGTTTGAACCGCATATGCAGAACCTCCTTCACATCGTGGGGGCACGGCCGGCGCCGGCCGCACTCTCTTAAGTATTCTACCCCATTTTTCGCCGGTTGAAAAGTATTTTTTTGCGAGTTGCCGTAAAAAAATCAAAAAACCTGTCAAGGGCTTTGTCAAAGTGCGGAGCAGTTTGTCGAATCGGCGGAGAACGGCCAGGGCTGCCGCCAGCACAGGCTGCCCCAGCGTGCGCCGCCAGAGATAAAATCCCAGGCCCATGGCGGCCAGATGGCTGACCCGCAGCTCTCCCGCCCCGGGGACCAGGGCGGTATAGAGGATACCCCAGCTGAGCCCCAGACCGAACAGCAGGTCCGAGAGCCAGGTCCATCGCGGGTGCAGCAGCCGCGGCGCCCGCAGCAGATCGTAGCCCGCCCCGAGGCCCAGACCGACCGCCCCGGCCCAGAGCAAGGCCAGGGCCGCCGTCAGTACCGGCCGCTCCATCAGCCGAAGAGCCGGGAGAGGAAGCCGCCCTGGGGGCGGGGGTCCTCGTAGGTCATCGATTCCACGGTGCCGTCCACATGGACTTGGCCGCCGTCGAGACTCAGCAGCTTCAAATGGAGCCCCTGGCCGCGTATGACCAGGTCGCCCAGGGTGGTGTGAAGGACCACCATTTGCTCGTCAAAGCTCTCTACCTCGGTGACGCCGGTCAGCGTCAACCGGCTCCGCCCGTCCAGCGTCAGCTTGTGGGGCGTCTCCAGGGCCTTTTCTTCGTATCCGTATGCCATCCGGCTCATCCTCCTGCATCCATTGGGGCTGTCCCTGGAATATGTATACGCGGCCCCGGGGCGGATATGACACACGAATGCACGGAGAATCACGGCCCAGCCCGGGCGGCATGGGCGCGGCGGGAATCGGGGGCATTATTGGGCGGATATATAATCCGCTCCTACAGACGCACGCGCCGCCCCTTCCCGTTGTAGGGGCGCATTTTATATGCGCCCGGACCGCATCGCCGGTTTGCCGCAGGCTTGCGGGGAATCACAGCTGCCCTACGGGCGGCCATAAAGGCCGCCCCTACGACGTATCGGCGGTCTGGTCCGTAGGGCGGGGCGCCCACACCCCGCCGAACCAGGCCCGCCATCATCGCATCCTGCCGTCGGTCCTCCCGTAGGGGCGGCTATCAGCCGCCCGAACCGCCCCCCTGCAACCACCAGGGCCCCAGTCATCGCAACCCGGCCATGGCGGCACGGGGGCATGCCGCCCTACGAGGTTCGGCGAGCGTGCCATGGAAATCGCGGGCCTGCCCGGGCGGATATATAATCCGCCCCTACAGACGCACGCGCCGCCCCTTCCCGTTGTAGGGGCGCATTGTATATGCGCCCGTGCCGCACTGCCGGCTTGCCGCAGGCTTGCGGGGAACGGCGGCATGGGGGCATAAAAAACCGCCCGCGGTGAGGACCGTGGGCGGTGAAAGTGCCGGAATTAGTCGGCCACGTAGGGCAGCAGGGCGATGTGCCGGGCGCGCTTGATGGCGACGGTCAGCTGACGCTGATGGGCAGCGCAGATACCGGTGGTACGGCGGGGCAGAATCTTGCCGCGCTCGGACAGGTAACGACGCAGCTTGGCGGTGTCCTTGTAGTCGATGTGCTCGACCTTGTCCACGCAGTAGGCGCAAACCTTCTTGCGCTTACGGGGACGCATTCTATCGTTAGCCATGGGGATCCTCCTATCTTTGAGTAGTCGTGGAAAATTCGCGGGGATTTAGAAGGGAAGCTCGGAGTCATCGTCCTCCAGCATGGCGAAATCGGAGGTCGGAGCCGGAGCGGGCTGACTGGGCGCGGTATAGCCCTGGTTGTAGCCGCTCTGACCGTAGCCGCCTTGGCGATTGCCGCCCTGGCTGTAGCCGCCGCCCTGGTTATAACCGCCCTGATTGTAGCCGCCGGAATAGCTCTGCTGGCCGCCCTGGTCGCCGTCGCGCTTGCTGTCGCCGAAGTAAACGTTATCCGCCACGACCTCGGCGCTGCGGCGCTTATTGCCGTCTTTGTCGGTCCAGGCGCGGATTTGCAGCCGTCCGCTGACCACGGCCATGCGGCCCTTGGTGAAGTAGCGGGAGACAAATTCCGCGGTATTGCGCCAGGCGACAATGTCGATGAAGTCGGTCTCCTTCTCGCCGGTCTCACGGTTGGAGCCGAAGTCCCGGTCCACCGCCAGAGAGAAGGACGCCACGGGGATGCCGCTGCCGGTCCGCCGGAGCTCCGGGTCCCGGGTCAGACGACCCATGAGAACGATGTGGTTCAGCATGGTATGCCTCCTTACGCTTCCACGTCGGTGATGAGAGAACGCATCACGCCTTCAGTGATCTTGAACACACGGTCGAGCTCAGCGGGGAACTCGGGCTTGGCGTCAAAGGTCATCAGGACATAGTAGCCCTCCATCAGGTCGTTGATGGGGTAGGCCAGACGGCGCTTGCCCCACTCGTCGATGCTGGTGAGGGTACCATTCCCCTCAACGAGTGCCTTGAATTTTTCCACGAGAGCCGCGGTAGCCTCCTCGCCCAGGTTGGGATCGAGGATGTAGAGGACCTCGTACTTGCCGGAAATCTTTGCCATTTCGTTGCACCTCCTTTTGGACGTATGGCCACCGGCCGAACCGGTGGCAAGGATTCTTCTGCCTTTATACACAGGCCAAATTATTATAATGGGTTTGTCCCGGCATGTCAAGAGGGAATGGGGATTTTTTGGGGTGAATTGTGATTCCCTGGAGGGAAGAGGGAATAAGGAATAGGGAATAGGGAAGAAGTGAAGCGCGTAGGGGCGCATTGTATATGCGCCCTGCCCAGCCGCCGCAACCACCGGGGCCACGACAACGACGCACCCGGTTCCGGGCGGATATATAATCCGCCCCTACGACGGGGGCGGAGAGGGAAGAAGTGAAAAGTGAATAGTGAATAGTGAAGAGTGAAAAAGGGACGGAAAAAAAGGGGCTGCCTCGTGGGGAGGCAGCCTCGTTTGATGGGAAAACTTACGCGAAGACCTTCTTCAGGTGGCAGAACCGGGGCAGGCCGTTCTCCTTGACCATGGGGGTCTCGCCCTGGATCAGGGGCAGGCAGTAGTCCACGAATTCCTTGGTGACGCCGTTGTGGGCGTCGTTGATCCACTCCAGGGGCAGCTTCTGCTCGAAGTTGGCGACCTTGCTCAGCTCGAAGAGCTTGGTCTCGCAGTGGTAGCCGTTCTCACGGGTGCAGACGAAGCCGACCATCTTGTCGGTCTCACCGGCCAGAGCGGCTTCGACGGCGGCCTTGCCGGAGGCGAAGCTCTCCTGGATGTCGGTGCCGGAGGCGCAGTGGGCGGCGCAGCGCTGCAGCAGGCTCAGCTCGATGCCGCGGACCTTGGCGCCGGTCTTCTCCTTGACCACAGCGGCCAGATGGGCAGCCAGACCGCCCAGCTGGGCATGGCCGAAGCCGTCAGTGGCAGAGGTCTTGGCCTCGGAGACGAAGGAGCCGTCGGCATAGTGGATGCCCTCGGAGACGGCGACCATGCAGTTCTTGTTCTGCTCGTAGCGGGCGGTGACGTCGGCCAGGAACTGGTCCATGTCGAAGTCCACCTCGGGCACGTAGACGAAGTCGGGGCCCTCGCCGGAGAGGTTGGCCAGCTCGGCGGCGGCGGTGAGCCAGCCGGCGTGACGGCCCATGCACTCGATAATGGTAATCATGCCGGTGTCATAGACGTGGCAGTCGCGGTACACTTCCATGATGGAGGTGGCAATATACTTAGCGGCGGAGGCGAAGCCGGGGCAGTGATCGGTGCCGAAGAGGTCGTTGTCGATGGTCTTGGGCACGCCGATGACACGGCAGTCATAGCCGACCTTGGCCATATACTTGGAGATCTTGTTGCAGGTATCCATGGAGTCGTTGCCGCCGTTGTAGAAGAAGTAGCGGACATCGTACTTCTGGAAGATCTCCAGGATGCGCTTGTAGTCGGTATCGTCCACATCGGGATCGGCGATCTTATACCGGCAGGAACCCAGGGCGGAGGAAGGGGTGTAGAGCAGGCGCTCCAGCTCCTTGGGGTCCTCCTCGTCCATGACCAGCAGGCGGTCCTCCAGGACGCCCTTGATGCCGTGGTTGGCGCCGTACACCTTGGTGATGTACTCGCTGTCCAGGGCGGTCTTGATGACGCCGTAGGCGCTGGCGTTGATGACGGAAGAGGGGCCGCCGGACTGGCCGAAGATGCATGCGCCCTTCAGGGGTGTGTTCATAGTGATTACCTCCAAAATAGCCGATTAAAGTTAGGGTGATAAAATCCCAAATCCTACTGCGTACAATATACCACAAGTTTCGGCGATTGTAAACGGCGCGGCGGGATTTTTCCCGATTTTTACAGCGAACCCCGGCCCGAATAGGCGCGAATTGTGCAGGTAGCGCCCCAACGGCCGAGAAGCTCCAGCCGTGAGAAGCCGCCCTCCCGCAGCGCCTGCATTTCATGCTCCACCGTCAGCGGCGTGTCGAAATGATACAGCGTGGAATCGGAGAGGCCCTGGGCTGCCTTTTCGCGCAGCAATGCCTGCCGGAAATGGGCCTCTTCCGCCTCGGACTGGGCGAAATAGTCCGTTAAAATCAGAAATCCGCCCGGAACCAGCCCTTGACACACGTTCCGGTAGAGCGGAATCTTCTCCTCCAGGGTAAAGTGGTGCAGGGATTCCACCGACACCGCGGCGTCGAAGCTGTGGGCTTCCAGGGGCACGTCGAAATAATGTCTACTGAACAAACGCCAGTTTTCTTTGCAGCACCCAAGTATCCAGCAATGCTGTCAAAACTTGCAAAAGGGCGCACTGAATCTTACGGAGATTCAGCACGAGGACCGACATGGCAATCACATGA
>DVFN01000100.1 GCA_018713205.1 Candidatus Avoscillospira stercorigallinarum
GTACACTGGTCTTGCGTATGGTTTTTGCTCACAAATTAACCTTAACGCAAAAAGGCAGACTGGGCAACCCTTTTGGGGCTACCCAGTCTGTTTTTTTGCAATTTGGTATTTTTTGTTTTTGCAACGGGCCCATGGCGTTGGCAGGGGTATATTCCGCGTTTCCTGGCGGCCTCAGCCCAGCAGATGGCTGGCGCCGAAGGTCAACAGGGTCATAATGAGTCCGGCGGCTACCACGCCCAGGGAAATGGCGGGGAGCGCGTATTTCAGGCGGATATCCAGCATGGCGGCCACCAGAGCGCCGGTCCAAGCACCGGTGCCGGGAAGCGGGATGGCTACCAGGACGAAGAGGCCCAGGGAGGCGTACTTCTTGACCACCTCGCCCTTGTGGGCAGCCCGGTGCTCCAGCTTTTCCACCAGAACCCGAATGCGGCCCCGGTGCTTGAGCCACTGAAAAATACGCCGGGTAAAGACAATTAAGAAGGGGACCGGCACGAGATTGCCGAGAACGGCTATGACCAACGCCGAGAGCGGCGTCAGGCCTCCGGCGACGCCCAGCGGGATTGCGCCCCGCAGCTCCAGCACGGGAACCATGGAGACGAAGAAGGTGACGGCAGCGGCATGGATAGGGTTCAAAAGGAGGTCCTCCTCGCGGTTAGTCTGCTCTGCCCGACGGGCAAAGTGCTGCATCTATTGTAACGAATCCGGCGCAGGATGACAAGAGATTTTTTGCGGCGGACGAAATTAGCAAGTAAACCGTCTATTTTTGTATGTTATGTACAAATTCTTGCGGGACCGCCTGATTTTTTTCGCAAACCTGCTGATTGACTTTTGGGCGTGAAACAGGTAGACTATTTCCAATGTATCGTACTTTAGTACCATACTAAGCCAAAGGAAGGAGCGGTGAAGATGCTGCAATATCGGAGCTTTCATTCGACATGGTCTGCCGACGCCGCTTCTGCGCCGGCTTCTTGTGCTGCCCAGATGACCGCCGGACTGCGCGGGCGGGACTCTGCCGTTGTGGCAGGGTCTTTTTTGTTTATTCTGCGGGGTGTACGAATTAATCTGCCCCAGTCGGCAAATCCGTGATCGTCACCCGCTGCCATCGCGGCGGGAGGTTCGATACCGGCTTTGCCGCACCCGGCAAGGCCGTTTTTCTTTCTGGTATTTTGAGCCGAAAGGCTGAAAATAGAAATTCGAGAAAACGAGGTAATGAAAATGAAGAAACTGACCAAGCTCCTGTGCCTGGTGCTCTGCCTGGCCCTGGTCCTCAGTCTGGCCGCCTGCGCCTCCAGTGAGCAGACCAGCTCCGACGCCGACACCAGCTCCGACACCAGCTCTGACGCTTCCACCGACACCAGCACTGATACCAGCGCCGACACCGCCCCCGCTGACGGCGACAAGACCCTGCTGCTGGGCCTGATCGGCCCCATGACCGGCGACTACGCCAACTACGGCACCTCCACCCGCGACGGCGCCCAGATCGCCGTGGACGAGATCAATGAGGCCGGCGGCGTCAACGGCTACACCTTTAAGCTGGACGCCCAGGACTCCCAGGGCGACCCCGACTCCGCCGTCTCCGCCTACGGCATGCTGATGGACAACGGCATGGACGTGTCCCTGGGCTGCGTCCTCTCCGGTGAGGCCCAGAGCGTCATCACCGCCGCCCTGGAGGACGGCATCCTGATCGTCACCCCCACCTCCTCCGCCAAGGCCTGCATCGAGGGCAACCCCAACGCCTTCCGCGTCTGCTTCAATGACCCCGCCCAGGGCACCGCTTCCGCCGACTACATCGCCGACAACGGTCTGGCTACCAAGGTCGCCGTGTTCTATCAGTCCGACATCGACTACTCCGCCGGCCTCTATGAGACCTTTGCCGCTGAGGCTGCCGTGAAGGGCATCGAGATCGTCGAGGAGCAGACCTTCACTGCCGGCTCCAACACCGACTTCTCCACCCAGATCAACGCCATCCGTGACTCCGGCTGCGAGCTGGTGTTCCTGCCCATCTACGCCGCCGAGGCCTCTACCTTCCTGACCCAGGCCGCCGGCAAGCTGGACGGCGTCACCTTCTTCGGCTGCGACGGCCTGGACGGCATCCAGACCAAGATCTCCGACACCAGCCTGATCGAGGGCCTGATGATGCTGACCCCCTTTGCTGCTGACGCCGAGGATGAGGCCACCCAGAGCTTCGTCGAGAAGTACACCCCCGTCCATGGCACCGCCCCCGATCAGTTCGCCGCTGACGGCTACGACGCCGTGTACATCGTCAAGGCTGCCATGGAGCAGTGCGGCAAGACCCCCGAGGATGCCGACTTCAACGAGGCCATGGTCGCCGCCATGTATGAGATCACCGTCGAGGGTCTGACCGGCACCATGACCTGGGACGAGAACAACGAGCCCAACAAGCCCGCCAAGGCCATGGTCTTCGTGGACGGTGTGGCCCAGCTGTTCGCCGAGTAAGTTTCCCATACGATCCTTCTGCCAGGTGGCTTCGGCCGCCTGGCAGATGCCGCAAGACGGCAGAACAGTGCTGCCAGGGCGTCCTAGCGGCGCTCTTGTGCCGTCTTATTTCGTTCCCCAGCGCAACGCTTCAAGCAGAAAGAAAAGGAGAAAGCCCTATGGTTAAACTGATCCAAACGCTCATCAGCGGTTTGAGCCTGGGCAGCATCTACGCCCTGATCGCCCTGGGCTACACCATGGTCTATGGCATCGCCAAGATGCTGAACTTCGCCCACGGCGATATCATCATGGTAGGCGCTTACGCGGTCATCACCTCGGTGCTGACGCTGAACCTGCCGCCGGTGGTAGCCATCCTCATCAGCATTCTGGTGTGCGTCGTCCTCGGCATCACCATTGAGTTTCTGGCCTACCGGCCCCTGCGCCAGGCCCCGCCCCTGTCGGTGCTGATTACCGCCATCGGCGTCAGCTACCTGCTGCAGAATCTGGCGCTGCTGATCTTCGGCTCCGAGCAGAAGGCCACTCCCACCATGTTCCAGTTCCCCACCCTGGAGTTCGGCGGCGTGTACATCGACGGGATTACCCTGCTGACCCTGATCGTCACCGCCGTCATTATGATCGCCCTGACCCTTTTCATCGCCAAGACCCGGATGGGCAAGGCCATGCGCGCCGTCTCTGAGGACAAGGGCGCTGCCGAGCTCATGGGCATCAGCGTCAACCGCACCATCACCATCACCTTCGCCATCGGCTCCGCCCTGGCCGCCGTGGCCGCGCTGTTCTACGGCATGTCCTACATTTATATCCGCCCCACCACCGGTTCCATGCCCGGCATCAAGGCCTTTACCGCCGCTGTCTTCGGCGGCATCGGCTCCATCCCCGGCGCTATGCTGGGCGGCATCCTCATGGGCATCATCGAGCAGATGTCCAAGACCTATATCTCCACCCTCTGGTCCGACGCCATCGTCTTCGGCGTGCTGGTGCTGGTGCTGGTGGTGAAGCCCACCGGTCTGCTGGGCAAAAAGATCAGTGAGAAGGTGTGATGACATGAAAAAGAATTCCAACACGCCCGTTTCGCCGCTGCTGCCCAAGCGCCGGTCCATCTCCGGCAATCTGGTGACCATCCTGATGGTCGTCATCCTCTACGCAGTGGTCTGCTATCTGCTCTACACCGGCCGGGCCAGCCGCCAGATGAGCAATATGCTCGTGTCTATCTCCTGCTACATCGTCCTGGCCGTATCCCTGAACCTGGTGGTCGGCCTGCTGGGCGAGCTCTCCCTGGGCCACGCGGGCTTTATGTCCGTGGGTCTGTTCACCGGCTGCCTTGTCTCATTGGCCACAGTGGACATTCTGCCCCTGCCGGTGCGGATGCCCCTCTCCATGATCGTCGGCGGCCTCAGTGCCGCGGTGGTTGGCCTGATCGTCGGCCTGCCCGCCTTGCGGCTCAAGGGCGACTATCTGGCCATCGTCACCCTGGGCTGCGGTGAGATCATCAAGACCGTCATCACCAACCTGGATGTCACCGGCGGCGCCAAGGGCCTCAACACCACCCCCATCTACGGTAACTCCAAGACCCTGCTGCCCTACGGCATCGTGCTGGTGTTCCTGGTCATCATCGTCATGATGAACCTGAAGAACTCCCGCCACGGCCGGGCCATCATGGCCATCCGCGACAACCGGATCGCCGCCGAATCCAACGGCGTGGACGTCACCTATTACAAGCTGATGGTCTTTATTCTGGCCGCCTTCTTCGCGGGCATGGCCGGCACCCTCTACGGCCACAGCCTCTCCAACAACAAGGCCGCTACCTTCGACTACAACATGTCCATTGAGATCCTGGTCCTGGTGGTGCTGGGCGGCATGGGCTCCATCCGCGGCTCCATCATCGCCACCATCATCCTCCGGGCCCTGCCCGAGGTCCTGCGTGTGGACTGGGTCAGCGACTACCGCATGCTGGCCTATTCGGTCCTGCTGATTCTCATTATGCTCCTGAACGCCTCGCCCAAGTTTGCCGACCTCAAGGGCCGCTGGTCCATCGGCAACCTGATGTATGTCCTCGGCAACCAGAAAAAGAAAAAGGAGGCGGCCAGCCGTGATTGATCTGAAACAGCCTGTCAAACGCATCCCCGATTCGCCTCTGGTCCCCTACCCCAGCCGGTCCCTGGTGCCCGAGCGCGACATCAGCTCCATGCCCGTCCTGGAGACCCAGCACCTGGGCATCGACTTCGGCGGCCTCACCGCCGTGGACGACTTCACCATTACCGTCGGCGCCACCGAAATCTGCGGCCTGATCGGCCCCAACGGCGCGGGCAAAACCACCGTCTTTAACCTGCTGACCAATGTCTACCAGCCCACCCGGGGCAACATCATGGTCAACGGCTTCTCCACCGCCGGCAAGTCCACCCACCAGGTCAGCCGCATGGGCATCGCCCGGACCTTCCAGAACATCCGGCTCTACAACAATCTGTCGGTCATCGACAACGTCAAGGTCGGCATGCACAATATGATGAAGGAAAACCTCTGGGCCGCCATCACCCACGGCTTCGGCTACGGCAAGGCCGAGCGCCAGGCCAATGAGACCGCCCTGGAGTTCCTGGACTTCTTTGGGCTGGCGGATCTGGCCTCCGCCCCCGCCGGCAGCCTGCCCTACGGCGCCCAGCGCCGCCTGGAGATCGTCCGCGCTCTGGCCTCCAGTCCCCGTATCCTGCTGCTGGACGAGCCCGCCGCCGGTATGAACCCCTCGGAAACCCAGGAGCTGATGGAGAATATCCGCCGCATCCGCGACACCTTCCACATCGCCGTCATGCTGATCGAGCACGATATGAGCCTGGTCATGGGCATCTGCGAGGGCATCTGCGTCCTCAACTACGGCAAGGTCATCGCCAAGGGCACCCCCGACGACATCAAGTCCAACCCCGTGGTCATCGAGGCATACCTGGGCAAGAAGGGAGGCAAGGGCGATGCTTAAGGTCAATCATATCAACGTCTACTACGGCAAGATCCACGCGCTGAAGGACGTCTCCTTCGAGGTCCAGGACGGCGAGGTCGTGGCGCTGATCGGCGCCAACGGCGCGGGCAAGTCCACCACCCTGAAAACCGTCTCCGGCATGCAGCGCACCCGCACCGGCTCCATTGAGTTCCTGGGCGAGAACATCACCCACACCGAGAGCCACAAGCTGGTCTATAAGGGTCTGGCCCACGTGCCCGAGGGGCGGCGGATCTTCCTGCAGATGACCGTCCTGGAGAACCTGGAGATGGGCGCGTACATCCATAAGAATCCCACCAAGGCCGAGCTGGACGACATCTTCGCCCGGTTCCCCCGGCTGCTGGAGCGGAAAAACCAGATCGCCGGTACCCTCTCCGGCGGCGAGCAGCAGATGCTGGCCATGGGCCGTGCCCTGATCAGCCACCCCAAGCTGCTGATGCTGGACGAGCCCTCCATGGGTCTGGCCCCCATCCTGGTGGAGCAGATTTTCGATATCATCGCCGAGCTCCACAAGACCGGCACCACCATCCTGCTGGTGGAGCAGAACGCTGAAATGGCATTGCGCATTGCCGACCGGGCCTATGTTCTGGAGTCCGGCGCCATCAAGCTCTCCGGCACCGGCAAGGAGCTGGCCGCCTCCGACGCCATCAAGAAAGCCTACCTGGGCGGCTGAGATCCGCTCAAACGTAAAGCACGCCCCGGCCGGGGCGTGCTCAGACTGTCAAAAAACCTCGCTGAAAGCTGATGTGACAGAGCAGCGGGGAATGTGTGCAAGGGGTTAAGACCCCTTGCGCGTTCAATCAACACGTATTTTCAAACTTTTTCTAAAGTTTGAAAATACGC
>DVFN01000101.1 GCA_018713205.1 Candidatus Avoscillospira stercorigallinarum
TGACCAAGGGGAGGTGGCACGGCGAAGCCGTGACGGAGGGGATCAGAGCTGGCAGTGACCGGAGGCTTACAATCCCTCAGTCACGCTGCGCGTGACAGCTCCCTTTGCACAAGGGAGCCTGCCCTCTCAGGAATCGGGACTGGCAGCGTTCAGCGGAGGTACATCCGACGCGGCGGCATCGGGCGGATATACAATCCGCCCCTACAGACCCGCCTCCGGCCTTCTCGTAGGGGCGGCCTGCATGGCCGCCCGGAACCGGGTTCTAATTCCCGCCGGGGTTCGTTGGTTCAACCCATGCTTATTTCAACCCCACCAGGCGGTTGAGCCAGGAGACATAGGCGGTATTGCTGATCATAAACGGGTAATTGATGACGATCAAATCATCCACCGGGTATGCCTTTACCAGCTCCCGCAGGTCCAGGCTGGGCTTGCCCTCCTGGTTGAACTCCCGGGGATCGATGACGTAGATTTTGCTGTAGTGGCTGGTCAGGAAGGGGATAAAGGCGTTGCCGTAGCTCTCCTTCAGCACCAGGCAGGTCTTGCCGTCGGGGACGTCGCACTCGATGGTCACGCCGGGATGGTCGCCGCCCAGGAAGCACATGTACTTGTTGCTCTCCTGCTCGGTGATGCCCCGGTAGACCACGCTGACCGGGTAGGCCGTGGAATTGGCAAAGTCCGCGTCGGCATAGTACCGGGCGTGGGTCTCCACGATGGGCAGATAATAGGTCAGCGTATCGGGGTTGTTCTTCAATGCCTCGCTCTGGGGATAGGCCGAGGTATAGGTATACATGGAGCCGACAAAGTTTTCATAGACGCCGGTCTCGAACTGGTCCAGGGCCACGGCCTCAAAGCCAGCCGCTTCGCAGAAGGCCGTGTAGGCGTAGTAGGCGCCCAGCTGGGTCCAGTGGTGGTCGGTCCGGAAGTAGATATATTCGTCGGTATGGGCGGCCAGAGCCGAGTAGGCGTCCACGGTGACGATTTTCTCATCCATGCCGCTGTAGCACCGGTCGATCATGGCCTGCTGGTCATGGACGCCGGTGTGGAGATCCTCGTCGGCGGTGTAGAACTGGCCGGAGTTGGGCGTCACCAGGGAGATGGTCCGCACACCGGGCAGGGCCGCCTGGAGGTTGTTCACCGCCTGGGCATAGCTGTCGATGATGGAATCGGTCGCCGTGGGAATGTCCATGGCCCGGTCGCCGTCGATGACGATGGTGCCCACCGAGGTCACCTCATGGGGCTCCTCGGGCTGCTCCGGCTCTTCCGGCTGGTCGGGCGTCTCCGGGAGCTCGGTCTCCCCGTCCACGGGGACCGTATCGGGCTCCTCGGGTTGGTCGGGAGTCTCCGGCTCCGCCGGAGGGTCCTGGACGTCGGTGGCGTGGTCGGGATTCAGGGCCTGACCGCCCTGCTCCATGCCGCCGGAGAAATCCACCACCAGCTTGTTGCTGTCGCCGCTGCCGGAGAAGTGGTAAAAGCCGTTGAGCGCCTTATTGGCCGAGAGCAGCATATCCCGGCCCGGAAAGGTGTCGGCATAGTAGGTCTCCAGGTCGGAGATATAGCTGCCGTCCAACAGCGCCGAGAGGGAAAATTCCGGCGGTCCGGCCAGATGACGGTTCTCGGTTTTGGATTCCGTGGCATCTACATCCACCAGGGAGTAGACGCCCACAGCTGCCGCCGCCAGCACCACCAGCGAGAGCAGCACGGTATAGAGATATTTCAAGGCAGGGACCTCCTGATTCTCAGAATCGGTAGTAGAGGAAGGCGCTGAAGCCGCTGCCCACCAGGGAGATGGTGGAGAGCACCAGCACGGCCACACAGAAGACGTAGCTGACGGCCACATAGACCCGCTGGCGGCCCAGGGACTTGCCCGCCTCGTGGGCGCAGAGGGCGCCGAAGAGATTGCCGAAGGCCCGGGGCAGGGAAGAAGCGCCGAGAATGCACAGCAGCAGCAGCGGCAGATTGTTGAGCAGCAGAATCCGCACCTGGGTATTCATCCATCCGCCGCCGGCAAAGCCGAACAGAGCCTGGAAGGCCGCAACCAGCCGGGAGAAGTCGGTGAAATAGAAGATCGTCCAGCCCAGGACCACCAGGAACATGGTGAGGAGCTGCCGCAGCAGCCGGGGCCAGCGCTTCATATATCCCAAAATCTGCTTTTCCACCGTCAGCAGCACGAAGAAGTAGAGGCCCCAGAGGAGGAAATTCCAGCTGGCCCCGTGCCACAGGCCCGTCAGGCTCCAGACGATCAGCAGGTTCAGCCACCGGTGCTTCCGGTTGCCGCCCAGGGGGATATAGACGTAGTCCCGGAAGAAGCTGGACAGGGAGATGTGCCACCGCCGCCAGAAGTCGGTGATGGACCGGGCGGTATAGGGCAGGTTGAAGTTCTCCATATACTTGAAGCCGAAGACCCGGCCCAGGCCGATGGCCATATCGGAGTAGCCGGAGAAGTCAAAGTAGATCTGGAAGGTGAACATCAGAATGCCCAGCCAGGTGCCCACAGTGGTCGCCGTGGCAAAGGAGCCGTCCAGCATCTGAGTCGCCACGGAATAGCAGTGGTCGGCGATGAGGATTTTCTTGCCCAGCCCCACGGAAAAGCGGATCAGGCCGTAGAACATATCCTCGCCGGAGGCGTGGCGCTCCTCCAGCTGAGCCTCGATGTCGCTGTAGCGGACGATGGGTCCGGCGATCAGCTGGGGGAACAGGGAGATGTACAGCAGGAATTTGAGATAGGACCGCTGGACGCCCACCTGCTCCCGGTAGACATCGACCACATAGCTCATGGCCTGGAAGGTGTAGAAGCTGATGCCGATGGGCAGGGCAATCTGCGGCACCGGCAGCGCCAGTCCCGGGATCTGATTGAGGGTGGAGACGAAGAGGCCGGCGTATTTGAATACGCCCAGGGCCAGCAGATTGACCGCCACCGTCAATACCAGCACCCGGCGATAGGGCTTGCCCTGTTCCCGTCTGGCGCCCATCCAGCGGCCCGCGCCGTAGTTCACCGCCGCCGAGACCATCAGCAGGAGCAGATACACCGGCTCGCCCCAGGCGTAGAATACCAGGCTGAAAACCACCAGCACGATATTTTTTGCCTTCAGGCCCGGCACCGCGAAATAGCAGATCAGGCACAGGGGCAGAAATAAAAACATGAAAATCAAGGATGAGAAGACCACAGGCAAAACTCCAAACGTATTTACATAATTTCCGTGTTTATAATCCTAGCAGACTGCCGGAGCATTTGCAAGCAAATTTTCGACGGTTTTCCCGGGTTTCGGGGCGTGCCGATATTCTGTCACAGAATTCCGTCATTTTTGTATCATTTTATTTACAAATCTTACATGATCCGCTATTTTTATGCCGTGTTTGCCGGAATATTCCAGGAATTTAATGTGTTTACATAATCTTGAATCTGCTGTCGCGGTTTCCAGTATATTGCCGGAAGTATCCTTGCTTTCTGCCGAATGATATGGTATGATTATGTTGATTTATGTGAGATTTGATTTCTCCCACAGGAGAAGGATGTGTTATTATGCTGGCAATCGAACGGAAAAACGAGATTCTCAACAAGCTCCGGGCCGAGCAGCGGGTCCTGGTCAGCGAGCTGGCGGCCCACTACGGCGTCACCGAGGAGACCATCCGCCGGGATCTGGACAAGCTGGAAAAGGAGGGCCACGCCACCAAGACCTACGGCGGAGCCATCTGGGGCAACAGCACCAAGACCGATCTGAGCTACACCATCCGCAACAAGACCAATGTGGAAGCCAAAGCCGCCATCGCCCGCCAGGTCAAGACCATGGTGGAGGACGGCGACCATCTGATGCTGGATGACAGCTCCACAGCCCTGTTTGTGGCCAAGGAGCTCAAGGACAAGAAGAAGCTGACGGTCATCACCAATTCGGTGGAAATCGTCATGGAGCTGGCGGGGCTGGAGGGCTGGACGATTCTCTGCACCGGCGGCGAACTCAAGCGGGATTCTCTGGCCTTTGTGGGATACCAGGTGCCGGAGATGCTGCGGAGCTACCATGTGGACAAGGTGATTTTCTCCTGCAAGGGCCTGTCCGAGGAGGCCGGCATCACCGACTCCGCCGAGAGCCACGCCCGGACCAAGCAGGCCATGCTTCGCGCCGCCCGGGAGGCCATTCTGGTCCTGGACAACACCAAATTTGACAAGACCTCTTTCGTCCAAATCGCCCCGCTCCAGAGCGTCACCGCCGTAGTCACCAACCAGCGCCCCGACGCCGCCTGGAAAAAGCGCTTCGACGATTTGAGCATTCCCTGCTACGTGGGCGAGTAATCGCCGGAACTATTCCGCCCCTACGCGCAGCCCAAAAGCGCGCCGTAGGGGCGGATTTTATATCCGCCCGAGCTGCACCGCCGTGTCGGATGCACCCCCGCGATGCGCTCCCCTACGAAGAGCGGAACCATCGTACCCTAGCGCAAATCGGGACCCGGTTCCGGGCGGCCATACAGGCCGCCCCTACGGGAAAACCGGAGGCGGGTCCGTAGGGGCGGATTTTATATCCGCCCGAACCGCACCTCGGCGTTAGCTGCACCTCCGCCAAACGCTGCCAGCTCCGACGCCTGAGAGGGCAGGCTCCCTTGTGCAAAGGGAGCTGTCACGCGCAGCGTGACTGAGGGATTGTAAGCCTCCGGTCACTGCCAGCTCTGATCCCCTCCGTCACGGCTTCGCCGTGCCACCTCCCCTTGGTCA
>DVFN01000102.1 GCA_018713205.1 Candidatus Avoscillospira stercorigallinarum
TTCAAACTTTTGAAAAAGTTTGAAAATACGTGTTTATTGAACGCGCATGGCCCAGGCCAGCTTCTCTTGCCCTTCGGGCAATTCACCTTCAGGGGTCTTAACCCCTTGCACACATTCCCCGCTGCTCTGTCACAGACATCTTCAGCGAGGTTTTTTGACAGCCCCCTATTTTAGGGCCAGGTCAGGGTGGTCAGGGAGCCGGGGGACAGGGTCAGAGACCAGCCGGTCTCTCCGTCCTCGGTGACCCACAGGGGCAGGGCTTCGGGGGCGCGGTTCAGGAGCACCGCGGCCCGGGACCCGTCGGGGTTGCGGAAGACCACCTGCTCGATGCGTCCGTCGTAGACCGAGCTCTCCAGCCGGACGGCGCCGGGCCGGAGATAGCGGCTGAAGTGGCCGATGGCATAGTAGCTGGGATTGCGGAGGAAGCCGTCGCCCTGGAGCATCAGGGGGGCTTCGCAGTAGTTGCCCACATGGTTGGGGCCGCCCTGGTCGTCCAGCAGCAGGTTCCAATCCAGCTGGGCGCTGCCGCCGTGGCGGAGATTGCCGAGGATATCATGGGCGTACATCCGGGCCTTGTCAGGGCCGGAAGCGCCGCCGAAGCGGCTGAACTCCACGCAGCCCTCGGTAAACCACAGGGCCTTCTCGGGGTAGAGCCTGCTGGTCAGGGACAGGGCTTCAAAATGGTCGCCGGTGTACCAGTGGTAGGCGAAGCCGGCCACGGCGGCCCGAGCGCCGGGGACCGCCATGGTCTCCCGGGCCGGGCAGACCGTTGAGCGCGTCGTACCAGCCGGGCTTGCCGCCCTCCATCTCCACGCCCATACCGGCGGCGTCCAGGGTGGAGGCCTTGACGGCGCCCAGGAGGATCAGCTTCTCCAGCAGGGTGCTGACGGCGCGGCTGCCGTCGGCGGTCAGGAGCCACTTGCCGTCGGACCGCTGGCGGACCTCCTCGTCGATGCTCTGATACTGCCGCAGGCCGTTTTCGGCGGCGACGTACCGCTGCTGCCGGGGCAGCACGGCGGCCTGGGAGGCGTACCAGCGATAGGTCCGGCTGCCGCGGAGCAGCTCGCTCTTCTTCTCGGGGAAGACGGCCAGATAGCTCTCGATCAGGTCCAGATCATAGGTCCAGTGGTCGCACCAGTAGCCCTCGCCAAAGGAGGCGTTGGGATCGCTGTGGGCGGCGGTGACGCAGGCGGCCACGAAGCCGTCGGCATCGGGCAGCTGCCAGTCCTCGGCGGCCATGGCCAGACGGCCCGGCGTGAAGTCGCCGGTGAGCAGGGCCCGGGCGGAATCCTGGACGGCGGCGGGCAGGGTGGAGACCAGGGCGTCCCGGTCGGCCGCCTCCAGCCGGAAGGTGGAGGCCTGGATCACCAGGGGGTTGTAGCCGTCGGTTTGCAGGAGCTCGAAGAACATGCGGATATTGGCGTCGCCCAGATCCGGGTGGAAGAGCACGTCGCAGCGGCGGTTCTGGTTGACGTCGCGGAAGTTGCCGTTGCCCTGGGCATAGTACTCGTTGCCCACGGAGAAGTAGTTATACTCCCGCTCGGGGTCGCCGTGCTTCCGGGAATAGAGATAGAAGGGGGTCTTCTTGCCATCCTTCTCAAAGAAAATCGGCGTGCCGCCCCGGAGCAGGTTGTCCACATAGGTCTGGCGGCAGTAGGCGTCAAAGACGGGATCGGCAGTCTTGGTCTCCACGGCGTCGGAGAGGTCCCGGCCCAGAGCCACGGCCTCGGCATAGCGGTCCTGGAACCACTGGGGGCCGGAGATCTGGGCCACCAGACGGGCCACGGCGGCCCGGTTTTCGGCCTGGCCGTAGAGGGTGCAGACCGACAGCGCCTCGCCGGGGGCCAGGGTCTTGCACCGCGGCATAAAGCAGCAGGGGGACTGGTTGGTGGTCACCTGGTCCCGGGTGGTCAGCTCGGACAGGGGCGCGGCGGCGAAGGTCTCGGGGAAGGCCAGACCGGTGTCCTGGCCGAAGACCAGGCCGGGCTGGACCAGGGGATGGAGGACCGCGCCGGTCTCGTCGATGGCGTAGGCGAAGTTGACGCCCTCCACCTGTGTGACGCAGGCGGTGTCGGCCATGGAGGCCCGGACGGCGAAATGGGCCGCGCCGCTCTCGCCGAAGTCGGTCTGCATCCAGGCCTTGGCCAGCTGGGTCATGGATTTCAGCGTATCCTGGTTGATGCCGTAGCAGACCACGGCGCTCATGCCGTCGAGGAGCTCGACGTCCAGGGGCTCGCTGCCGGTGTTGGTCAGGGTGAACATGCGCACCAGACCGGCGGCCCGGGCATTGGGCAGGCCGTAGTAGGTGACCTGGGCGGTCAGGCCGGGCAGCTGCTGCTCCAGCATCAGCTCGGCGGCGCCGATGTGCATGGAGGCGTCCAGGCTCAGGACCTCGGTGACGGCGCCGTTGACCTTGACAAAGGTGCGGAAGCCGGTCCGGGCGTTGTTCTGGTAGCCCACATGGGCCGGGCAGAACTCCATGATGGCATGGTCGCGGTTCTCCGCGCCGAAGCTGCACACGCCCTGGCCGCGGTTGTTGTAGTAGACCCAGGCGGGAATGCCCTTGGGTCCGGCTATGCCGGGGAGAAAGCTGGAAAAGGTGGGCTTTTTCTGACAGTGGTCGATGACAAAGCGATTTTTCTGGTCAAACAGCCTCCGGTCCTTCTTATACTTGTTCCAAATATACATCCAGGCGGCCATGGGCCTCCCGGAGCTGCGCCGGGGTCAGGGGCAGCGTCAGCACGGCTCCGCCGGCTTCGACGCGGCCCAGGCGATAGCTGCCGTAGGGCAGCTTCCGCGGATTGTGATAGACGACGGTGAGCATCTCGCCGCCGAAGGGGCACTGGATGGCGGCGCAGCTGTCGCCGTCGAACTGCTCGGGCTCCAGCTTGGGCTCCAGGGTCAGGCTGCCGCCGGCGCCCCGGATGCCGAACATCTGCTGGCGCAGCGTCAGCATGAACCAGCTGGCCGCGCCGGTGAGGTAGGGATACATGCCCCGGCCCTGGAGATCGAAGTATTCCGGAATGCCGGGCAGAATGCGGCCCCGGGCAAAGTCGCGGCTCTGGTGGTACAGGGCGTCCAGGACCCGCAGGCCCTCGGCGGCCAGACCGCGGCTGTAGAGGGCGTAGGCGTACATCACCGCCATATGGCAGAATACCGCGCCGTTCTCCTTGGCACCGTAGGCAAAGCCGAACATCCGGCCCAGGTCGGTCTTCACCTCGCCGAAGTCGGTGTTCAGGAAGCAGCCGCCCCGGCTGCTCTCCCAGAGGTTCCAGTCCACGGCCCGGGCGATGCGGGGCACCTGCTCGTCCTCCGCCGCGCCGGACATGATGGTGAAGACCTGGCCGGTGAGCATCATCCGGACCTGATCGCCGAAGACGCCCTCGACCTGACGGCCGCTATTGTCATAGTAGCTGTTGAACCAGGTCAGGCCGGTGCCGTCGCCCACCTGCTCCTGGGTGCGGATTTTCCGGAAGATCCACTGGCTCATGGCCTCCAGCCGGGCGGCCAGCGTCTCGGCGGGGACGGTTTCCTCCGCGCCGTCGGTATAGGCGGCGCTGCAGTAGTCCAGCAGCGCCTGCCGCATGGTCTCCGGCGCGCCGAAGTCCCGCTGCATCAGCTGCACCAGGGGCCGGTGGAGCACCACGGTCTCCTGTCCCAGAGACCGGACCGCCTGGGCCAGATCCCGGAGACTGCCGCCGTAGGCCGCCGTAAAGGCCACGCTCTCGCCCTTCTCCACGGCCATATCCAGGCCGTCGTTCCAGTCGGCGCCCCGGAGCCGGATGATGCCGTGGTCGCCCACGTCGAAGAAGGCCGTGACCTGCTGGACCAGCAGGTGCTCCAGGACCGTGCCGGTGCGTCCGAGGCTGGTCTGGGGCCGCTCGCCCTCGCCCCGGTAGGCGAAGCCGTCGTCAAAATAGGGCCGCTGCTCCAGCAGGAAGGCCATATCCCCGGTCTCCTCCAGGTAGAGCTTGGTGGTCACAAAGGGCCAGAAGCCGTGGTCCATCCACACCCGGGGGATGTTGTTCCGGTCGGCCTTGAACTCGCCGGGCCGGTCGCCGATGATGGTGGCGTTGGTGCCGTCGGGCCGGACGCAGCCGAAGTGGCACAGCAGATCCTGCCGGACCTCCGCCGGGTCGCTGAGCAGCAGAGCCAGACTGTCCTGCCACAGGTCCCGCCAGCCCCGGCCGCCCCGGCCGTAGTCGTGGTGGGGCAGGAAGCTGCAGCCGCAGATCCGCCGCAGCACCGGCTGGATGCTGACCCAGCGGAGCCAGGCGGAGAAATCGCTGTCACCGGTATCCACCCGGCAGGTGGATTGACCGCGCCAATAGGCCTTGGTCCGGGCCAGCGCGTCCCCCACGCCCCGGGGCGTGAGATAGGGGCTGGGATCGGAATCCACGGCCAGCACCAGCTGGAATTGGGTGGATTGGCCGGGCTCCAGAACGCAGGGCGCAAAGTAGAGGGCCGCGGTCAGCTCGCCGCCCATGGCGGTATCGCCCTCCTTGCGGCGCAGATGCTCCGGCGGCGTCTTGACCACGCAGTCGGGCCACAGGGGGCCGCCCCGGCCCTCGAAGTCCCGGGTCACCGGCACCAGATACCGCGGCGGCATGCCCTGCCCGTCCGCGCCCCAGACCCGGTAGACCACCCGGCCGGGCAGATGGCCCCGCTCGTCAAAGGTCAGCGTGGGCTTCACGTCCAGACCGTAGGTGGTCACGTGGCCCCGGTGGAGCAGGCTGGTCACGTGGCGGTGGTCCCGCAGATGCTCCGCGGACCGGCCGTAGATCGGGATATCGGCGACGCATTCCAGCTCCAGAGGCACCTGGGCCGTGTTGGTCAGCGTCACCTGCATCACCTCGGCCTTGACATCGTCGGCGGGGACAAAGCTCAGCACCGCGGCCCGGAGTCCGGTTTCCACCCAGCTGCGCTCGGTCTGCTGCCACAGCAGGCCGCCGGTGAGCGTGCAGGCCTCCTCCTGGGGCGTGTGGAGCCATGCCAGCTGCCGGGCCGAACAGCCCACAGCCGACCAGGGGCCGCAGCCCGCCGCCCGGACCCAGAAGTTCCGGCCCGTGGTCCGCTCCACCAGAGTCCGCTCCGAGGCGGGAGCCAGCAGGAAGGTGTTCTGATCCACCTTGGCATCGCCGGCCAAATACGGCGTTACGCTGGAAATCATATGGGCCTCATTGGCCAGCGGGAAATAGATATCCGGCGCCATCTGGGCGTTTTCCAGCCGGAAATCCCCCCAGGCATTGGTATATTTCGGTTCGATCATATCATTCGCCGCCTTCCAGATTGAAGATACTAAAATTATAAGGCAGCACCGCACAATTTGGCAAGAGCATTCGGCCAAAGATTTTGCCTCATACGAAAGTTATAAAAGGGCGGGAATACTGTATGTACAGCGTGTCGAAAAAGTCTTTTCGCCACGCTGTGCGTATTTTTAAAAGTTTAAAAATACGCACAGCGGGACCCGGCGAGGTCAGGGCTGGCGGCGGACGGCGTCGCGCAGCCGGGCCTTGAGCAGCTCATAGCGCAGGCGCTTCTCCTCCTTGGCGAAGTGGACCTCACGGAACTGCTCGGGGTTGTCCTGATAGGAGAGGACCTCGCCGCCGAACTGCTCGCTGGTCAGGTCGAAGACGTGGCCGTCCACCACATTATAGCAGTGGTAGTTCCCGCCGGGCCGGAGAATGCCGTAGACCCGGCCGCCGAAGATATCCTGGACCAGAAAGGCCGTGATGGAGCACTGGCCCAGGGTCCGGTTGTCCTCGGACCAGCCGTCCCGCAGCCGCGGCGCGCAGGTGTCGGCCTGCCAAATCCCGCCGGCCAGCACGTCGTAGAGCTGCTGGGGCGTGCCGATGCCCGGATAGTCGCCGGACTGCGCCGGCACCGTGGCCTGCTCCCAGCCGTAAAACCGGTAGTTTCCCATGAAAATCGTCCTCCTCCTCTGTGGATGGATCCGCCGGACCGCATGGTACCGGGCTGTCAGCCATACTATACCACGAAACCGGAGCCGCCGCAACGCCGGAGGCGATTTCACACACCCGGTGCGGTCCGGGCGCATATAAAATGCGCCCCTACAGTGAGAAGGGGCGGCAGGTGCGTCTGTAGGGGCGGATTAAATATCCGCCCGAGCAGGGCTGCGATTCCCGCCGCACCCCCGCCGAGCCTCGTAGGGCGGCATGCCCACATGCCGCCATGGCCGGGCCGCGATGACCGGGGCCTTGGTGGTTGCGGGGGCCTGGTTTGGCGGGGTGTGGGCACCCCGCTCTACGGACCGGGTCAGCGGGCGAAGATACGGATATTGACGCCGCCGTCGGGCCGGGGCTCCAAGACCCCCCGGAGGGCGGCAGTTTCCAGCCAGCGGAGGGCGGGACTGTCGGTATAGAGCACCGGCGCGGTCACCATGGGCGCGGCGGGATCGTCGGTCTCGCCGTTGTTTTCAATGAAGATCCGGCAGGGCCTGCCGTCCCGGTCGGTTCCCTCCAGCATATACCGGGCCGAGAGGGTCAGATGCCCCTGCGTCATCCGCTGGGTATCCACGCCGCCGGGGAGAATGACGCCGTGGAAATTGGGACAGTCCACGACGCCGGTAAAGGCCACCATGCCGGCCTCGCCGGTTCCGCCCCGGACCCGGGTCTCGCCGGTGATGGTCACCTGTATGACCAGTACTTCCTGCTCCATCTCAGCCATCTCCCTCCGGGCCCAGGCCGTGGAGCGCCAGCCACTCCGTGCACAGCCGGCCCCAGTGGTGGATATGGGGCACGTCGGCCTCCAGGTCGTTCTCGCCGTCGGCCATGGCCAGACCGTGGACGCCGCCCTCGAAGATGTGCAGCTCGTAGGGCACGCCCGCGTCCTGGAGGGCCTTGGCCAGGCAGAGGCCGTGGCGGCCGTCGTCGCTGAGGGTCTGCCAGATAAAGAACGGCGGGGTCTCGGGGGTGATGTGCTTCTCGGTGGCCAGATAGTACCGGTCAGCGGCGTTGACGCCGAAGAGGTCCGGCTCGTTGGGATCGGCCATAAAGGGGCCGGGGAAGGAGACGCTGGACATGGCGCCGTAGCCCACCACGCAGGCGTCCAGCCGGGAGGAAAGGCGCTCCACGGGGTCAGACGCGGCGGGGTCGCCGCCGTCGGCGTAGACGGCGCAGTTGCCGCTGAGCATGCCGCCGGCGGAGAAGCCCATGGCAATGATCCGCCGGCCGGGGCCCAGGTCCCCGGTCCGCAGCAGGCGGATGGCCCGCTGCATGTCGGCGATGGCGGCGTGGCGGTCGTAGGGCAGCAGCCGGTAGCTCAAAATGGCGGTGTGATATCCGGCCCGGTGGAAGTACCAGGCCACATTGGGCCCCTCGCAGCCGGTGCGCCAGAGGAAGCCGCCGCCGTGGGCCACCAGGATGGTGGGGGCGTTTTCATGGCCGGCGGGGGCGGGGATGTAGACCAGGCAGGGCTCCCCCTGGAGCGGGTCGCGGCCGTCCCAGCCGGGGGCGCCCTCGGGCCAGAGAGGCGTCTTGATGAAGGCTTCCATGGCCCTGTTCCAGAGCGTCAGGTTGCCGTCCCGATCCAGCGTGCCGTCGGGCAGCCGGTGCAGGGCGATGGGGCGGAGAAAGGCATGGGCAGCCACGGCCTGCTCCAGGGCCGCGATATTGGCGGTGTAGTCCATGGCTCAGACCTCCTTCAGAAAGTCCAGCGCTTCCTCCAGATGGGCGCTGACAAATTGGAAATCATGGACGCCGGGCCCCTCCGCGTACCGGTAGTTTACGCCCCGGTCGGACAAAAAGCGGAGAAAGCTCTGATTGTCCTCGTAGAGGAAATCGCTGAAGCCGACGGCTAAGAACAGCTGGGGCAGAGGCGTGCCCCGGGCCAGCAGGGCGTCCGTCAGATACTCGGGATTGTTGACGCTGGCGGGCAGGTTGGCAGGCTCCTGGAAGATATGGCGGTAATAGGCATAGTTGGCGATGGGGTCCTGGGTCTCGGGGGTCATGGCGGCCACGCGGCGGTGGATCAGGGCGGCGGAGAAGGAAATCACCTTGGAAAACCGCTCCGGATATTGCAGAGCCGTGTGGATCGCGCCGAAGCCGCCCATGGAGAAGCCGCCGATGAAGGTATCGGCCCGGTCCCGGGAGAGGCCGAAGAGCCGGGCGGCATAGTCCGGCAGCTCCTCGCCGACGAAGGCGCCGTACTGCCGCCCGGTTTCGGGGCCGTCCAGGTAGAAGCTGTTGCCGCCGTTGGGGCAGAGAATGGCCAGATTGTACCGTCCGGCCAGCGCGGAGATTTGGGTGTTGTAGAGCCAGTCGGTCTCGCTGCCGGAGTAGCCGTGGAGCAGAATCAGCGTCTGCATGGGCCGCTGGAAGTGGGGATTTCCCGCGACCATCTCCGGCGGCAGGTCGTTGGGCAGGATGGCTTTGAATTTTGTAAATTGTCGTAATTTGTTGGAAAAATATTCAATTGTACAGATTGCCATGGATTTTCCTCCTGTTTTTCTGCTATAATCTCAGCGGGCGGTCTCCTCGGTGCAGACGATTCCGATGTCGTCCTGGGCCAGCCGGCGGAAGGTTCCGAAGGGCGTCTCATAGGGCTGCAGGGGAGCGCCGTCCAGCACCCGCCGGGCCGCCCGGGCAAACTGGTCCAGAATGGACGGGTCCACGGGCACGGTGTGGTGGCTGGGCCAAGTGCAGTCGAAGGCATCGCGCCGGGCCTGGAGCTTGGCAATGGAGGCGGCATACTCCGTAACGGTGCCGCTGTACTCCAGGCACAGCAGAACGTCGGCCTTGCAGCAGGTGTCGCCGGTGAAGAGCCAGCGGCGTTCCCGGTCCAGCAGGCACACCGAGCCCGGCGAATGGCCCGGTACATGGAGGACCTCCAGAGTCCGGCCGCCCAGGTCGAAGAGCTGGCCGTCGGTCAGGTCCAGCACCCGGGCCGACCCCGGCTGGGACAGGCGGGCCCGATGGAGGTCATAGAGGGGCCGGTCCGCCGGATGGAGATAGACGGCCTCGAAGCTGCGGTCGCCGCCGATGTGGTCGAAGTGGCCGTGGCTGTGGACCACGGTCAAGGGCAGGCAGGTCAGCGCGGTCACGGCCGCTGGCACGTCGATCTGGCCGAAGCCGGTGTCCAGCAGCAGGGCGCTGCGGTCGCCGGCCAATAGATAGAGATAGACGCTGTCCTTGGCGTCAAATTCCTCGATGCGCCAGGTCTGGTCATCGAGGGAGACGATTCTGCATTCCATGGGTTATTCCTCCTGTGCGAGATCCCGGAACCGGACCGGCGTCAGGGACGCCAATCGGGCGTGCCAGGCCGCGTCCAGCGCCGAACGGTATTCCAGCTCCCGCTCCCAGGCGACGACGCCGGGCGGGAAGCTGCCGTTGGAGAAGGCACAGGTCTCGTGGCTGAGCTTTGCGGGATGGATGATGTAGAGTGTGACCGGCGCGGCCAGCGCCCGGAGCCAGCGGTCGGTGGCCTGGGAGAAGGCGGCGTAGGTGGGGCCGAAGGCCGGGCCGCCGGCGTAGAACCGGTCGAAGGGCGCGGCGTAGAGCAGTCCCTTTTCCCGGCACCACTGGCGCAGGGCCGCGTCCAGCCCCGGCAGGAAGCGGTAGGGGAACATATGGCCGTCCAGATAGGTGATGGGCAGCCCCAGACCGGTCAGCCGGTCCAGCTGGGCCGACGCCTCCCGGAGCACCGCCTCCACCGGCGGCGCGGCGGCGGCCAGGGCTTCGCCGGTCTGATAAAAACGGCCCCGCCGGTCCAGCAGGGGCGCGGCGGCCGCCGGCGGTCCGCAGGGCGTCCAGGCCACCGTATCCCACTCGGAATTGACCGTGAGATGCAGGCCCAGATCCACCCGGGCGGCAAAGGCCCGCAGCGCTTCGGCGTCCCGGGCGATATGGGGCCCCGGGGCCATGCACGAGACGTTGCGGATGAGACAGCCCTGCGTCAGGGCCTCGAGAATGGCGGCATTGGCCGCCTGGGCCGAGCCGAAATCGTCGGCCCGGGCAATAAACGTGCGTTTCATGGACATTCCCCTCCTGCATTGTATCATAGTATACCAGAGCCTGGACCGGGGGATTTTCAATTTTAAGAACGATATTTCCAAAAAAAAGAGGACCTGCGGACAAGACCTCGTTCCGGGGCGGAAAAAAAGGTATACTATATTTAAATGCCGTGCAAAACGGACGGGAGCTGGGAGCGGTTCATGAAGAAAAAGTCGTTTTTACATATCCTGAGCGTGCTGATGCGCATTCAGATGGCGATGCTGGCGGTGGTACTGGCGGTGTTTCTGGTGATGGCCTACCGCACGGCCGAGGACAAGCAGCGCACCGCCCTGGGCAACTACACGTCCATCTACAAGAGCCAGATTGAAAATCGCCTGAGCCGGTGCACGGACGTGCTCTCGGAACTGGTGTACGGCAACACGGACCTGGATATGCTGCGGAGCAGCAGCGAGGCGGAGCGGCAGTACGCGGCGGTGAATCTGTCCAACGACATGGTCAGCCTGATGCGGATCACCGAGGGGCCGGAGCTGCTGCTGGTGGCCGAGGCCAGCCAGGATCTGCTGGTTTCGGTCAAGGACGGCGGCGTGACGCTGGCAGAGGAGCAGGAGCTCAAGGAGCTGGCGATGCTGACTGCCACCACCGGCAATCAGCTCTGGGAGTGGCAGGTCTACCAGGGGACGTCGCGGGTATACCTCTACCGGGCGCTGGTCCAGGAGAGCCGGGCCGTGCTGGCGGTGGTGTCGGCGGAGGCGCTGCTGAGCGATTTCCCCGCGAAGGCCCTGTCGCAGACCTCCTTTTATTTAAAGGACGCCGCCGGACAGGTGCTCGGGCAGACCGGCGAGGGAGCGGACAAGCCGGCGCGGACCATGCTCAGCTGGGGCACGCCCCTGGAGAACGGCGTCTTTGAGCTCTACGGCAGCCAGAGCCGCCTGGACTTCTTTCAGCAGATCAGCAGCTACGCGGTGCTGCTCTTCGGGGTGCTGCTGGTGCTGGTGGGCTTCGGCCTGTACTATGCCCGCCGGACCCGGCAGGAGCTGCTGCTGCCCATGAGCCAGATGACCCGGGATATGGAGGCCATTCAGAACGGCAGGCTGGATCTGCGCATCTCCACCGAGAGCGACAGCGTGGAATTTCAGACGCTGGTGGACGGCTTCAACCGCCTGGTGGAGGAAGTGGTCAACCTGAAAATCGAGTCCTATGAAAAGCAGCTGGCCCTGCTGGACACGGAGCAGAAATACATCCGACTGCAAATCAAGCCCCACTTTTTCCTCAACGCCATGAGTACCATCGTGGGCCTGAGCCGCAGCGGGAAAAATGCGGAGATCGAGACCTATATCAACGCCCTGTCGAAAAATATCCGCTATATGTTTGCCTCGGGCCTCCACACCGTGCCATTGCAGGAGGAGATCCGCCATGTGGAGAACTATTTTGAAATGCAGGAGCTCAAATATCCCGACGGGGTGCTCTACTTTGTGGATATGGACGAGTCGGTCCGGGATTGGCCGGTGCCGCAGATGCTGATTCACACCCTGGTGGAGAATGAATACAAATATGCCGTGACGGCGGGCGGTCAGATCATGGTGCTGATTAAGCTCTGTCCGGCCCGGTGGCAGGGAGAGGAGATGCTCCTGGTCCAGGTGGAGGACGACGGCAAGGGCTATCCCGCCCAGGTGCTGCAATCCATCAACGGCGGCGACGCCGCGCCCCGGGCCGACGGCACCCGGGTGGGGCTGGCCAGCATCAAGCGGCTGCTGGAGCTGATGTACGACCGGGAGGGCCTGCTGGTCCTCTCCAACGTCCAGCCCCACGGCGCGATGAGTCAGGTCTATATCCCGGCCCGGCCGGTCCGGGAGCGGCTTCAGATGACCATTCAGGAATCCGACCTCTGAGGGGCCGCACCTGATGTCCAGCGTGTCGAAAAAGTCTTTTCGCCACGCTGTGCGTATTTTTAAACTTTAGAAAAAGTTTAAAAATACGTGTTGATTGAACGCGCAAGGGGTCTTAACCCCTTGCACACATTCCCCGCTGCTCTGTCACA
>DVFN01000103.1 GCA_018713205.1 Candidatus Avoscillospira stercorigallinarum
AAACTTTCTAAAAAGTTTAAAAATACGTGTCGATTGAACGCGAAGGGGGCTTTTTGCCCCCTTCACACTTCCCCCGCTGCTCTGTCACAGACATCTTCAGCGAGGTTTTTCGACAGTCTGGGGCGGCCATAAAGGCCGCCCCTACGCCGCACTTTCGGCCTGGTCCGTAGGGCGGGGTGCCCACACCCCGCCCTACCGCACCCCCGGGATCACCGGGCATGCTTCGGAAATCGCAGGCCTGCCCGGGCGGATATATAATCCGCCCCTACGGACCCGCTCACGGCCTCGTCGTAGGGGCGGGCTTTATGCCCGCCCGAAACCGGGGCCCGATTCCCGCCGGGGTACGATGGTTCCGCCCAACCGCACCGCCGGACAAAGCAAAATAAGCCCCGGCGCAGAGCGGAAGCTGTCTTTCCGCACTGCGCCGGGGTTTTCCGCTTTTATCGGGGACGCTCGCCGGTTATTTCATAAACTTATCCATGGCGGAACAGAGGTCCTCCAGGGCCTGCTCGTCGCCCTCCTCCACGGCATCGACGATACAGTGCCGGATATGATCCTGCAAAATCACCTTGCCCACGTTGTTAATGGCCGATTTGACCGCGGCGATTTGGACCAAAACCTCGCTGCAGTCCCGGCCGTCCTCCACCATGCGGCGGATGGATTCCATATGACCGATGATCCGAGCCATACGGTTCAAGACGGCCTTGGTGTGCTCGTGGGAATGGGTGTGGCCATGGCCGTGGTCATGGGCAATCCCCAGCTGATGCAGTTCCTCATGGGTGAGATGTTCGGACACGGTGCGGCCTCCTTTCCGGAGAATTCACTTTATTATAGCAGAGCTTCCGCCGCTGCGCAAGTCCGGTTGCCGCCCTTGACATTCTGTATTTATTGCATTATAATTGATAATACAATAGATGCAAAGGAGGGAGCCTCATGCTGCTGCACTTGGACTTCGCGCTGGAGATGCCGATCTACCAGCAGATTCGCAATGAGATTGTCCGGGGCATTGCCGCCGGAGAGCTGCCGCCGGGGACGCAGATGCCGCCCATCCGCACCCTGGCCGAAAATCTGGGTGTGAATATGATGACCGTCAACAAGGCCTACGGTCTCCTGAAGCAGGAGGGGTATCTCCAGGCCGACCGCCGCAGCGGCACCGTGGTGGCCCCCTGTCAGACCGGAGCCCTTTCCGACGCCACCCGGGCCGCCCTGGAGCTGGCCTGTTCCGAGGCCCGGGCTGCCGGCGTACCCCTGGAGACGGTGCTGGACCTGTGCCGCCGGACCTACGGCGAGATGTGAAAGGAGGATCTCTATGTCCTGGGGCAATCTCTTTCTGGCAGCGTGCTTTTATCTGGCCCTGCCCATCCTCTATGCCGTGCTGCGCAACAGCGCCAAGGAGCGCAACAACCTGATTCTGTCCGTGACACTGACGCCCGAGGGCCGAAACGCGCCGGAGGTGGAGGGCATCTGCCGGGCCTACCGCAAAAAGCTGACCTGGATCTTCCTGCTGCTCACCGTCATCATTATCCCCATCGCTCTGCTGCCCTGGGTGTCCATCGTCACCACCCTGGGCTGCCTCTGGCTGATCGCTGCCCTGGTTCTCCCGTTCTGGTGCTTTGGCCAGGCGCACAACAAGCTGAAGGCTCTGAAAAAGGACCGTGGCTGGTATACGCCCACGCAGGGGCAGACCGTGGTTCAGCTGCCGCCCGCCAAGCCCATGAAGCGGACGCCGACCATGTGGTTCCTGCCGCCGGTGCTGCTCTCGGCGCTGCCGCTGATCTCCCTGGCCTTGGACCCCTGGGATGCCGAGGAGGCCATGGTCCTGGGAATCACCGTGGGCATGTGCGTCTTCGTCACCGCCATGAGCCTTGCGTTCTATCCCCTGGTCTTCCGGCAGCGGCTGGACGCGCTGGACGCCGACCAGACCCTCACCGCAGCCCTGACCCGGGTCCGGCGGTACAACTGGACCAAATGCTGGCTGCTGATGTCCTATATGACCGCGGCTTATTCCCTGGCTGTCTGGTCAACCGGCTCGAGTATGGGCTGGTACATGGTCTGGACCGGGCTCTACACCGTAGGTCTGCTGATCGCCAGCCTCCAGACCGAATTCGCCGCCCGCCGCGCCCAGCGACGCCTGACCTTGGGCCGCACCGAGATGCCCCTGGTGGACGAGGACGACTACTGGATCTGGGGTATGTTCTACTACAACCCCAACAACACCCATCTGATGGTCAACGAGCGGGTGGGCATGGGCATGTCCATGAATCTGGCCCGACCCGCAGCCAAGTGGCTCATGGGCATTACGGCGGCGATCCTTCTGCTGATGCCGCTGCTGGGCGTCTGGCTGATGGCGGAGGAGTTCCTGCCGATCGAGTGGACCCTGGAGGATGGCACGCTGACGGTTTCCCAGGCTCTGACCATCTACCGGGTGGACCTGGATCAGGTGACCGGCGCGGAACTGCTGGAGGAGCTGCCGCCCTGCCGCCGGGTGGCCGGTACCGGCCTGGAGAATTTGCTCAAGGGCGGCTTCACCGTGGAAGGCTACGGCAGCGCCAAGTTCTGTCTCAACCCCAAGGAGCCGCCCTTCCTGGTGCTGGAGACGGCGGATCAGACGTACTTCTTCGGCTTTGACGGCGCAGAGGCGATCTATGCCCAGATTTCGGAGGTAAGCTATGAATAAGGTGGTGGGTCGGTTCGCCCCCAGCCCCTCGGGGCGGATGCACCTGGGCAACGTCTTCGCGGCGCTGCTGGCCTGGCTGTCGGTCCGCAGTCAGAACGGCGAGATGGTTCTGCGCATCGAGGACCTGGACCCGGACCGGTGCCGGCCGGAGTATGCGGAGACCCTCAAAGAGGATCTCCGCTGGCTGGGCCTGGACTGGGACCGGGAGCAGACGCCCCAGAGCCGCCGGACCGCCGCCTATGCCGAAGCCTTTTCCTCGTTGGAGGCCCAGGGCCTGGTCTACCCCTGCTATTGCAGCCGCACCGAGCTCCATGCGGCCTCGGCCCCCCATGCCTCCGACGGCCGGGTGCTCTACGCCGGTACCTGCCGGAACCTGACGCCGGCACAGCGGGCCCAAAAAACCAAGGCGCCTGCCTGGCGGCTGAAGGTCCCCGATGCAGTCCGGACTGTAGAGGACCGGCTTCAGGGCCCATATCGGGAGAATTTGGCCCAGGACTGCGGCGATTTTATCATCCGCCGGGCAGACGGCGTCTATGCCTACCAATTGGCCGTGGTAGTGGACGACGCGGCTGCCGGTGTCACCGAGGTCGTTCGGGGGCTGGATCTGCTGTCCTCCACCCCCCGCCAGCTCTATCTCTATGAACGGCTGGCGCTGCATGCCCCGGACTTCGCCCACGTGCCCCTGCTGATAGCTACCGATGGCCGCCGCCTGAGCAAACGGGACCGGGATATGGATCTGGGCCTTCTGCGGCAGGAAAAGCACCCCGAAGAAATTCTCGGCCTGCTGGCCCGCTGGGCCGGGCTGCTGGAGAAGCCGGAGCCCATTACCGCCCGCGATTTGGTCGCGGTTTTCGACTGGTCCCACGTCCCCCGAACCGCCATCCCCGTCCAGCCATAGACGCCGCTCAGATACACCCCCGCCGAATGTTCCGGACAACCATCAAACCCGACAGGCATCGCGCCTGATTCCGGCCGGGGATCAACTCCGCCCCTACGAGGAAACCAAAATCGCGGCGTAGGGGCGGCCTTTATGGCCGCCCCAGACTGTCAAAAAACCTCGCTGAAAGCTGATGTGACAGAGCAGCGGGGAATGTGTGCAAGGGGTTAAGACCCCTTGCGCGTTCAATCAACACGTATTTTCAAACTTTTTCTAAAGTTTGAAAATACGCACAGCGTGGCGA
>DVFN01000104.1 GCA_018713205.1 Candidatus Avoscillospira stercorigallinarum
CCTGAGAGGGCAGGCTCCCTTGTGCAAAGGGAGCTGTCACGCGCAGCGTGACTGAGGGATTGTAAGCCTCCGGTCACTGCCAGCTCTGATCCCCTCCGTCACGGCTTCGCCGTGCCACCTCCCCTTGGTCACCAAGGGGAGGCTTGGGGCCTTAGCGGTCGGCGAAGTGCTTTGCACACGGCGGTTGGCGGGCCGATGTGGGCATCGGCCCCTACGAGAGATCCGCAAAAAAGCCGTCCTGGCTGCGTTCCAGGACGGCTGAATTTCTTCGGTTTACTTTTTCTTCTGATACGGCGTATGTTCCAGCGGCAGGGAGAAGCGGCGCTGGCCGTCCAGGCGGTAGTAGGCGTCGGCCACGGCGGGGGCGGTGGGGATGGCGGTGATTTCGCCGATGCCGATGGCGCCGCAGGCGATGGGCAGGCCCTCCTTTTCCACCACGATGGCCTCGATCTCCGGGATCTGCGTGGCCCGGAACAGGCCCAGGGTGCCGAACTTGGCCGTGGGCTTGCAGTCCACCAGGGGATACTTCTCCGTCAGGGCGAAGCCCAGGGACATGACCACGCCGCCCTCGATCTGGCCCTCGCAGGACAGGGGGTTGACGGCCTTGCCCACGTCATGGGCCGCGATCATCTTTTTCAGCGTGCCGTCCTCGTTGAGGATGCACACCTGGGTGGCATAGCCGTAGGCCACGTGGCTCACCGGGTTGGGCACCGGCGCGCCCAGGGGGTCGGTCTTGGCCAGATACTCGGCGTAGAACTCCCGGCCCTCCAGATCCTCCAGCGTCTTCCCCTCCAGGGCGGCCTTCAGTTCCACGCAGGCCCGGCGGCAGGCCTCGCCGGTGACGGTGGTCTGCCGGGAGCCCGAGGTGGTGCCGGAGTCCGGGGCCTCGAAGGTGTTGGACCGGACGTAGACCACCCGGTCCCGTGGCAGGCCGGTGATGGTGCAGACGATCTGGACCAGCACCGTACCCAGGCCCTGGCCGATACAGCTGGCGCCGGCATAGATGACGACCTTGCCGTCCTCAATCTTCAGCCGGACCCGGCCCGTATCGGGGATACCGACACCCACGCCCGCATTCTTCATGGCACAGGCGATTCCGGCAAACTGGGCGTTTTCATACTGGTCCTTGACAGCCAGCAGCGTTTCCACCAGGCCGGTGGAGCCGTCCACGATCTGGCCGTTGGGCAGCGCCTCGCCGGGGCGGATGGCATTGCGGTAGCGGATTTCCCAGGGGGAAATGCCGATCTTGTCCGCCATTTCGTTCAGCAGGCTCTCCACCGCGAAGCAGGTCTGGGTGACGCCGAAGCCGCGGAACGCGCCCGCCGGGGGATTATTCGTATAGTAGGCCCAGCCGTCGCACTCGAAGTTCTCGTAGTGATAGGGACCGGCGGCATGGGTGCAGGCCCGTTCCAGCACCGGTCCGCCCAGGGAGGCGTAGGCGCCGGTGTCGGCGATGACCTCCACGGCCACGCCCTGGATATTGCCCTCATTGTCGCAGCCCATGGAGATTTCAATGTCCATGGGATGGCGCTTGGGATGAATGAGAATACTCTCGGCCCGGGTCAGCTTGACCTTGACCGGACGGCCGGTGAGGTAGGTCACCAGGGCCGCGTGGTGCTGAACCGTGACGTCCTCCTTGCCGCCGAAGCCGCCGCCCACCAGCATATTCTGGACTCTGACCTTCTCCATGGGCAGGCCCAGCATGGGAGCGGTCTCGTGCTGGGTGTCATAGGCGCTCTGGTCGGTGGAGAGGATCATCACATGCTCCCCGTCCATATAGGCCACGGCGCATTCGGGCTCCAGGAAGGCGTGTTCGGTCCAGGGGGTCTGGAACCGGCGGGTCAGAATATGGGGGGACTTGGCGATGGCCTCGGCCGGGAAGCCCCGCTGGATGTGCTTATGGGCCATCAGGTTGCCGTCATGGTGGACCAGCGGCGCGTCGGGAGCCATGGCCTCCTTGGGATTGCGGACCGGCGTCAGGACCTCGTACTCCACCTCGACGAGCTTTTTGGCCTGGTCCAGGATCTCCTGGGTCTCGGCGGCCACGATGCAGATGGCGTCGCCCAAGTAGTGGGTGATGCCGCCCACGGGGATCATGGTGTCCCAGTCCTTTTTCAGGTGTCCCACCTTGTTCTCGCCGGGGACATCGGCGGCGGTGAAGACGCCCACCACGCCCGGCAGGGCCTTGGCCTTCTCGGTGTGGATGGCCAGCACCCTGGCCCGGGGATGGGCCGACCGGACCGCCGAGGCGTAGATCATGCCGTCCAGATAGACGTCGTCGGGGTACTGGCCGTAGCCCAGGACCTTTTCCCGGACGTCCAGCCGGTGGACCCGCTTGCCCAGGGACCAATCCGGGTCCAGGGGCGGGATCTCTCCCTTGCGCTTGAGCTCGGCGGCCAGCAGCATGGCCTTGATAATTTTCACATAGCCGGTACAGCGGCAGATATTGTTCTTGATGGCGGCGGCGCATTCGGCCTCGGTGGGGTTGTCGTTGACATCCAGCAACGCCTTGGTGCACATCACCATGCCCGGGATGCAGAAGCCGCACTGCACCGCGCCCGCCGCGCCGTAGGCATAGGTATAAAGCTCCTTTTCAAACTCGGAAAGCCCCTCCACGGTGAGGACATGCTTGCCCTCCAGCTTGTCGGTCTGCTGGATGCAGGCCCGGACGGGCTTGCCGTCCAGCAAAATGGTGCAGGTACCGCAGGCGCCCTCGCTGCAGCCGTCCTTGACCGAGGTGAGATGCAGCTCGTCCCGGAGAAAGCGGATCAGCTTCTGGTTTTGCTCCACCGTGACGGCTGTTCCGTTGACGAAAAATGTAGCCATGGGGACTCCTCCTCCGTTGTCCCGGCCAGGCCGGGACCCATTCTATTATATAGTTGTATTGTACCATCTTTCCTTCGGTGAAGCAAGGCGCGGCGGCGTCCTGGACGCCGAAAAATTCAAAAAATTTTTAGCTATACTGACAGATTTTTAGCTATTTTAGTCGCTCTCACAAAAATTCTTCATTTTGACCAGTTCAAAACAGTGAAATTTTACACCTTTCATAGAATTTGCATGGTTTACACAGGACGGAAAATGGATTATAATGTAACCAATAAAAAAGTATGGTTTACGATACTTTTTTACGCCAAATCTACATTTGGCGGAAATTGAAGGAGGAACACGATTATGTCCATCAAAGTTGGTATCAACGGGTTTGGCCGTATCGGCCGTATGGTCTTCCGCGCCAGCCTGAACCACCCCGAAATCGAGATCGTCGGCATCAACGACCTGTGCCCCGCCGACTATCTGGCCTACATGCTCAAGTATGACACCATGCATGGTATCTTCAAGGGCACTGTGGACGCCACCGAGAACTCCATCATTGTCAACGGCAAGGAAATCCCGATCTCTGCCGAGCGCAACCCCGCCGATCTGCCCTGGGGCAAGCTGGGTGCCGAGTACGTGGTTGAGTCCACCGGCCTGTTCCTGACCCAGGAGAAGGCCCAGGGTCACCTGGATGCCGGCGCAAAGAAGGTTGTCATGTCCGCTCCCTCCAAGGACGGCACTCCCATGTTCGTCTGCGGCGTTAACCTGGACAAGTACACCCCCGACATGAACTTCGTCTCCAACGCCTCCTGCACCACCAACTGCCTGGCCCCCATCGCCAAGGTCCTGAACGACAAGTTCGGCATCACCGAAGGCCTGATGACCACCGTGCACTCCACCACCGCCACCCAGAAGACCGTTGACGGTCCCTCTCTGAAGGATTGGCGCGGCGGCCGTGCTGCTTCCGGCAACATCATCCCCTCCTCCACCGGCGCCGCCAAGGCTGTCGGCAAGGTTATCCCCGAGCTGAACGGCAAGCTGACCGGCATGTCCATGCGTGTTCCCACCCTGGATGTCTCCGTCGTGGACCTGACCTGCAACCTGGCCAAGCCCGCCACCTATGATGAGATCTGCGCCGCCATGAAGGAAGCCTCCGAGGGCGAGCTGAAGGGCGTTCTGGGTTACACCGAGGATGCCGTTGTCTCCTCCGACTTCCTGGGCGACACCCGCACCTCCATCTTCGACGCCAAGGCCGGCATCGCTCTGACCGACACCTTCGTGAAGGTCGTCTCCTGGTACGACAACGAGGTCGGTTACTCCAACAAGGTCCTGGAGCTCATCAAGCACATGTACTCCGTCGACCACAAGTAATTCGGTCTTCCCCTTGCCGGGTCCCGCAACAGCGGGGCCCGGTTTTTTGTGCGCCCATATAGACCCGCCTCCAGATTTCCCCGTAGGGGAAAAGCCTCCCCTTGGTGACCAAGGGGAGGTGGCACGGTGAAGCCGTGACGGAGGGGATCAGTGCCAGAAGTGACCGGAAGCTTTCAATCCCTCAGTCTCGCTGCGCGAGCCAGCTCCCTTTGCACAAGGGAGCCTGCCCTCTCAGGCGTCGGGGCTGGCTGCGTTCGACGGAGATGCAGCTAACGCCGGGGTGCGGCACGGGCGGATATAAAATCCGCCCCTACGGACCCGCCCCCGGTCTTCTCGTAGGGGCGGGCTTTATGCCCGCCCGGGACCGGGTTCCGACTCGCGCCGGGGTTCGACGGTTCCGTCCGCTTGCGATCCGGGTGCAGGGCACTTCAATGAACCGGAAAACCCCGCCGCGGTCTATGCACCGCAGCGGGGTCTTCGTCACGCCTGTTTTTTCTGACAGGTCTCCTTGGATATGTAGTGCTCCATGCAATACTGCATAATGGCCTTGCGGGTGATGATCCCGATAAAGGTATTCCGGTCGTCCACCACCGGGACGAAGTTCTGATCCACTGCCGTGGACATCAGGTCCTCGATATTGGTGTCCACCCGGACGGGCTTATTGTCCTTGCGGTGGGAGATCTCCATGATCCCGTGATCTTCCGTGGCGCGAATGTCCATGGTGCAGAGATTTTTGATGGCCCAGAGCAGGTCGCCCTCGGTCAGGGTGCCGCAGTAGCTGCCGTCCTTTTTCAGAATGGGCAGGGCGGAATATCGAGCGCTCTCCATGCGCTCCAACGCCTGGCGCATGGAGTCCTCGGCCCGGAGATAAGCGCAGTTGGCTTTGGGGGTCAGAAAGAACAAGATGTTCATGAGCAATTCCTTTCTCCTGTTGTTCTGGCATCATTATACCATAGACGGCGGGAAAAATCCGTTACAATTTTGTGAAGTTTTGCTAGAAATCTTTATCCCTTCAAAATACGCAGCGCATCCAGCAGCCCTTCCCGGAGGGCAGCCACATCGTCGAGGGTGTTGTCCCGGCCGAAGGAGACGCGGATGGCCCCGTCGATGACCTGGGGCGGCAGGCCCATGGCCGAGAGCACATGGCTCCGATGGCCCTTGGCGCAGGCCGACCCGGCGGAGACGCAGATGCCCCGGTCCTGGAGGCAGTTGAGAATCCCCTGACTCCGAAGCCCCGGCAGGGACAGGGAGACGATATGGGGCGCGGTACCGGCCCCCAGGAGCTGCACGCCCGGCAGGCCGGACAGGGAAGCCCGGCAGGCGTCCCGGAGCTCGGTCAGGCGGGCAATTTCGGCGGGGATATCCAGGGCGGCACAGGCTGCGCCGAAGCCCACGATGGCCGGCATGCCCTCGGTACCGGAACGGTAGCCGCTCTCCTGACCGCCGCCCAGCAGCAGCGGCGTCAGCTGGAGTCCCTTTTTCACATAGAGCGCGCCAACGCCCTTGGGTCCGTGGACCTTGTGGCTGGAAATGGTAATCAGATCGGCCCCCAGGGTCTTGGCCTTGAAGGGGACCTTGCCGAAGCCCTGGACGGCGTCGGTGTGGAAGAGGGCCAGAGGGCTCTTGCGGCGGACCGCCCGGACCATCTCGGCAATGGGCATCACCGCGCCGGACTCGTTATTGACCATCATCACGCTGGCCAGAATCGTGTCGGGCCGCAGCGCGGCGGTGAAGTCCTCCAGGGAAACCGCGCCGTCGGGCCCGGGCTGGAGGAAGGCGACCTCAAAGCCCTGGGCCTGGAGCTTTTCCATGGGATGGAGCACGGCATGGTGCTCCACAGCCGTGGTGACGATATGGCGGCCCCGTTTCCGCAGCCGCTCCACAGCGCCGAAAATGGCCCAGTTGTCGGCCTCGGTGCCGCCGGAGGTGAAGAAGACCCGGTCCTCCTCGGCGCCCAGCGCCGCGGCCACCGATTTCCGCGCCTGCCGGAGCCTGTGGTCGGCCTCCATGCCGAACTGATAGAGGGCAGAGGGATTGCCCCAGCAGTTGGTCAATGCGTCGGTCATCGCCGCCACCGCCTCGGGACAGGGCTTGGTGGTGGCGGAATTGTCGAGATAAATCATGGCAGAACCCTCCATAAAAACCAGGTTCGGGCAAAATGAAAGATGCTGCACCCGTAGGGGCGGATTGTATATCCGCCCGGACAGGGCCGCGATGTTTGTAAGTCCCCGACAGATCGAAGGTGCGGTCCGGGCGCATATGTAATGCGCCCCTACAGTGGGCATCGGGTCCGATGGGGCATAATTTTCTTTATTCTACCACGAGCCCGGGCGGTTTGCAACTTGGTGCGACCTGTGCTATACTGTTGAAAAACGCGAAACGGGGGAATTTTATGGACAAGGCCGCACTGCGCCGGATGATCCGGGACAAAAAGCGGGCCATGACCGAGGCGCAGATCGAACAGACCAGCCTTCTGCTGGCGCAAAAGCTCCGGGCCCATCCCATGTATCAGCAGGCCCGGAGTCTCTACGCGTATCTCTCTTATAATCAGGAGGTCCGCACCCGGCCCATTCTCGAGATGGCGCTGGCCGACGGCAAGCGGGTCGCGGTGCCCAAGGTGTTCGAGCAGGGGACCACCATGCGCTTTCTCTGGCTGGACGACCTGGACGCCGTGGCGCCGGGCTACTGTAAGATCCCCGAGCCCATCGCCGACGGTCCCGAGGCCGACGACGAAACCGCCCTGGTGCTGATGCCCGGCTTGGCCTTCGACGAAACCGGGAAGCGCCTGGGCTACGGCGGCGGATTTTACGACAGCTTTCTGGCCGCCCATCCGGGCCATCCCACCGTGGCATTGTGCTTTGGCTTCCAGATGATGGACAGCCTGGAGACCGAGGCCCACGATATCCCCGTGGACGCCGTGCTGTGGCAGGAGGTGGTGGGATGAAATACATCCTCTATATCCTGCTGGTGGCGGTGATCTTCGGCCTGGTGGCGCTGGTGGATTTCGTCTTCGGCAAGCTCTTCCCCAAGTCCGACCTGGAGCAGCACGGCCAGGTGGTCCGGCTGCCCCGGTACAGCTTTATTCTGGGACTGCTGATGGCGGTATTCGGCCTGGTGGTGGTCCTGCTGCTCTCGCCCAAGAGGCAGCTCTATCTCTGGCTGGGCGCGCTGATCGTCATGGTCATGGGCGCGTTTCTGCTGGTCAATTTCTTCAGCTTCGCCATCTGGTATGACGAGACCGGCTTCTCCTATCGGACCCTGACGAAGAAAAAGCAGACCTTCCGCTATACCGATATCACCGGCCAGCGGTCCTTTCTGGCCCGGAGCGGCGTGAATATCCTGCTCTATGTGGACGGCCAGGAGGTGGCGCTCTACACCGCCATGCAGGGCTTAAAACCCTTCCTGGAGACGGCCTTCCGCGCCTGGTGCGCCGCCCGGGACGTGGACCCCGACACGGTCCAAACCAATCCGGACTACCTGTCCTATTTCCCGGAACAGGACGCATAAAAACCCCCACCCGGGGGTTTTTTGATTTTTCAACCGCTTGCATCGCCGCTCCTGTAGGGGCGCATTGCATATGCGCCCTGCCCAGCCGCCGGAACCACCGAAGCCCGGAACACAAAACACCCGGTCCGGGCGGCCATGCAGGCCGCCCCTACGGGCCTTTCTCGTAGGGGCCGATGCCCACATCGGCCCGCCCGCCCCCGAGTACAAAGCACTCGAACGACCACTGCGGGCGTAGGGCGGCATGCCCACATGCCGCCATGGGATTGGGTGCGTTCTGCGAAGGTGCATGCAACACTGCGGCAAGGGCGGATATACAATCCGCCCCTACAGGGGTGGAACCAACGAAATACGCAACCGGTTCCGGGCCGATGTGGGCATCGGTCCCTACGGAAGCGGTTCAGGTTGCCTCACGCGCTCTTGCCGGGGCGGGATTTGGGGAGGCGGATGGTCAGGACGATTTCCTGTTCCGTCTCCTCCCGGCCCAGGTCGCAGGGGATGCCGGCCGAGCGGATGATTTCCACATTTTTATCCAGGCTGTTCAAAAAGATCCGCACGTCCCGCAATACGTACTTGGGTTTATGGACCGCCGGCGTCGCCGGGTGGAGCAGGGACTCGATATACTGCTCGGCCTGGGCGACGGTCATGGCCTTGGCGCCCATGACCTCCAGGGCCTCCAGCCGCAGCTCCACCGGCAGGCGCAGCAGAGCCCGGGCGTGGCGCTCGGAAAAGCCGCCCTTGCGCAGCGCCTCCAGGACCTGGGGCGGGTGCTTCAACAGCCGCAGCTTATTGGCCACGGCGCTCTGGCTCTTGCCCACCTTCATGGCCGCCTGCTCCTGGCTCAGGCCGTAGAGCCGCATCAGCCGGGCCAGGCCCTCGGCCTCCTCGATGTAGTCCAGGTCCCGGCGCTGCAAATTCTCCACCAGGGCCAGCATGCCGGACTCGATTTCGTCCACGGTGACGAAAATACAGGGCACCTCCCGGAGTCCGGCCAGCTTGGCCGCCCGGAGCCGCCGCTCTCCCGCCACCAGCTCCAGCCCCCCGGGCATCCGCCGGACCGTCAGAGGCTGCAAAATGCCGTACTGCCGGATGGAGTCGGCCAGCTCCTGCAGGCCCGTGGGATCGAACACCCGCCGGGGCTGGGACGGGTTGGGCCGGATCTTGTCCAGCCGCACAAATTTGACTCTGCCGGACTCCAGCACGGTCCGGCTGCTTTTCTTCTGCATGGTCTCTCCTTCCCCGCAGAGTTTCCACAGACCGGCTCTCCTTCCGGTCCTGGGTTCAGTATAGTCTTTCCACAGGGAAAAATCCCGCGAAACGGCGGAGAAAAACACAAGAATTAGTTTTTCTTCCGGTCGAAACCCACAATATCTTGTAGACAACCGGGGGTTTTGGGCGCAACGCCCGTTTTGCACATCTTCCACAGCGTTTTCCACATGCTCCACACACTTATCCACAGCGTCCCTGTGGAAAAATACTTAATCGGATTCCTTGCATGAGAGGGGAAACTGTGCTATAATTTATTTTGAATTATTGTGCTTTTCTCCGAATTCTTCTCGGAAAAACCTTAGAAAGGAGTCGATCATGTACTCTTCTGCCTATGTCTGGGCGAAGGTTCTGACCCACATGGAAAACCTCCTGGGGACCACCGTGGTCTCCACCTGGTTCGACGACGCCGAAGTGGTAGAGCTGACGGAGCACAAGCTGGTGCTCTACTCTCCCTCGGAGTTCCGCAAGGACATCATCGAGCGCCGCTGTGCCCCCCATATTCTCGACGCCATGAAGGAGCTCTTTGATATGACCGTAGAGCTCCAGGTGCTCACCGGGGATGAAGTGGAGGAATTCAAAAAGAAGGGAAAAACCCCCCAGTTTATCGAGTATAATCCACAATTTACCTTCGACCGGTTCGTGGTCGGCCCCTCCAACCGCTTTGCCCACGCGGCGGCCATCGCCGTGGCCAACAAGCCCGCCGAGACCTACAACCCCCTCTTTATCTACGGTCCCTCTGGCCTGGGCAAGACCCATCTTCTCTACGCCATCGCCGGGGAGATCAACTACCGTCACCCCGACTACAATATCATCTATATCAAGGGCGACCAGTTCACCAACGAGATGATCCAGTCCCTCCAGGAGGGCAAGAACGCCGAATTCCGCAACAAGTACCGCAACGCCGACCTGTTCCTGGTGGACGATATTCAATTTATTTCCGGCAAAGAGTCCACCCAGGAGGAATTTTTCCATACCTTTAATAACCTCTATGAAAATCACAAGCAGATTGTGCTGACCTCGGACCGGCCGCCCTCCGACCTGCTCCGGCTGGAGGACCGGCTGAAGACCCGCTTCGAGTGGGGCCTGATTGCCGACATCAATCCCCCGGACTACGAGACCCGTATGGCCATTATCTTAAATAAGTCCAAGTCCCTGGGCATGGATATGCCCGACGACGTCTGCGCCTACATCGCCGAGAATATCACCACCAACATCCGCCAAATCGAGGGCACGGTGAAGAAGATCAAGGCCTACTGGGAGCTGACCGGCATGGAGATCAACGTGGCCAACGTCTCCCGGGCCATCAAGGACATGTACAAGGGCAAAGCCGACACCCTGCCCACGCCCAGCCTGATTATCAGCGAGGTGGGCAAGTTCTACAACATCGACGACGACACCCTCCGGGGCACGCTGAAAAACAAGGGCACCGCCGAGGCCCGGCAGGTTGCCATGTATCTGATCCGCAAGATGACCAACCTCAGTCTCCCCGACACCGGCAAGGAGTTCGGCCGCGACCACTCCACGGTACTGCACTCGGTCCGGAAGATCGAGAAGGCGCTGTCCGACAGCAAAAACCCCCTCAACGAGACCATCCGGGACATCATGGCCAACATCAACAGCAAGCTCTGACGGCTCCGGCGCGAAATTTTCGCTTCGGGCGCCCGGGGCGTACTGCGCCCGAAATTCTTTCCACAGAGGCTGTGCACTGTGCAAATCATTCTGTGGACAATCGCGGCAGATTTTTCCCCGGCTGGCGGCCTGTGGAAAGAGCTCGATTTGTCCACAAGGGGGTGTGGAAGCCCGCGCCTTGATTTTCCAGGGCCCGACGGGGTTTTCCACATAAGATCGTACTACTACTGCTGCTACTAATCTTTTGCTCCCTCTCTCAGAGAGAGTAGAATCGAACAAGGCTGCGCCGGTTGGAGCGCTGTGGAAAACTCCCGCCGGCCTGAAGGAGGCTCCTCTATGAAATTTACCTGCGACAAAGCCCTGCTGGTCAACGCCATTTCCATCGCCTCGCGGACCGTCTCCGTGAAGAGCTCCATCCCGGCGCTGGAGGGTATCCATATTCGGGCCGGCATGGAATTGTATCTTTCCGGCTATAATCTGGAAACCGGCATCACCGTCACCGTCCAGGCCGACATCGCCGAGACCGGCAGCTGCGTCATGCCTGCCCGGCTCTTTTTCGACATCATCCGCAAGCTGCCCGACGATACGGTCACCGTCACCGTGGACGAGCGGTTCAAGGTCTCCATCCGCAGCGGCATCGCAGCCTTCCAGATCACGGCCATGAGCGCCGAGGATTACCCGGCTCTGCCCGACGTGGAATATGAAAACGCCATCCAAATCCCGCAAAATAAGCTTCGAGAGCTGATTTCCGGTACCATTTTCGCAGTCAGCGAAAATATGGCCCGGCCGGTGCAGACCGGCTGCCTCATTGAGGTGGAGCCGGAAAGCATTACCATGGTCGCCGTGGACGGCTTCCGTCTGGCGCTGCGGCGGTACATCCCCCAGCAGAATCTGGACCGGGAGGTCAAATTCGTGGCCCCGGCGGCGGCGCTCAAGGAGCTGGAAAAGATCCTCGGCGACACCGACGACCCGGCCGCCTTCACCCTGGGCCGGAAGCATATTCTCTTTGAGGTGGGCAACGTCACCCTGGTCTGCCGGATTCTCGAGGGTGAATTCCTCGACTGGCGGCGGGTGGTGCCGGAGAACAACCCCATTCAGATCGGCGCCGACCGGGCCCTGCTGACGGCCTCCATCGACCGCGTCAGTCTGATCGTCTCGGAAAAGCTCAAGAGCCCGGTGCGCTGCCGGTTCGGCAAGGACAAGGCCGAGTTCCACACGGTCACCACCATCGGCGAGGCCCGGGACTCCTGCGACCTGGCCGGAGATGGAAAAGATTTGGAAATCGGCTTCAACTGCCGCTATTTCCTCGACGCCCTCAAGGCCGTGCCCAGCGACCACGTGATCCTGGAGCTGTCCAACGGCCTGAGCCCCATCGTCCTCACCCCCAGCGACGGCGGCCGGAGCTTCCTCTATATGGTACTGCCGGTCCGTTTGAAAGCGGAGTAAGATAAATCGCCCCGCAGAACGCAGGCCTGTGCAAAGGGCACTCCCTTGCGGGCCTCTCCTCAAGGAGAGGCTTTGGGGCCCGTTGCCTGAGAGGGAAGGCTCCCCTTGAGGGGAGCTGTCAGCCGTAGGCTGACTGAGAGGTGTTGCCGCACCGAAGGTTTCCTGCAGGGTTTCGGTCTGTGCAGAGAGCGCTTCCGCGCTGCCGCCGCTGCGCGGCGGCACACCTCTCCGTCACGGCTTCGCCGTGCCACCTCCCCTCAAGGGGAGGCTTGGGGCCGGTGCGTGTTGTATCGTTTTCTATTCTTCTCTGGAAAGAAAGGATTTCCTATGAAAGTGCGTGTTACCCGGCGGGAGGCCGGGGTGGTGGACGTTCCCATCCACACGGAATTTATCAAATTGCAGGACTTTCTCAAATTCGCCAACGCCGTTCCCTCGGGGGGCATGGCCAAGACCATGATTCAGGCCGGGGATGTGGCGGTCAACGGCGAAGTCTGCACCATGCGGGGCAAGAAGCTCCACCCCGGCGATCAGGTTGCCTGTCTGGGGGGCAAGTGGCGCGTGACGGCCGATGGAGCTTGAGTCCATCCGGCTCCGGGGCTTCCGCAACTATGCCGAGCTGGACGCGGCCTTTGTGCCGGGGGTGAATCTGGTCCTGGGGGACAACGCCCAGGGCAAGACCAACCTGCTGGAGGCCGTCACCTATCTCTCCACCGGAAAAGCCTTTCGGACCCGGAAGGAGCAGGAGCTGATTCAGTTCGGCGCGGACTTTGCCGACCTGGAGGCCGATGTTCTGGCGAAGAACCGGGAGAAGACCCTGCGGGCCGTGCTTTTCACCGGCCGGAAGCCCCGGCAGCTCTTTCTCAACGGCGTAAAGCAGAAGAACTTCACCACCATGGAGGGCGAGCTGACCACGGTGCTGTTCTGTCCGGAGGATCTGCTGATTCTCAAATCCGGCGCGGAAAGGCGGCGGCGGCTGCTGGACAACGCCCTGTGTCAGCTGCGGCCGGGCTACAGCCGGGCCCTCCAGGAGTATCAGCGGCTGCTGGACCACAAGAGCCGCATTCTCAAGGACTGGCGGGACCGGCCCTCGTATCTGGACGCGCTGCCGGACTTCAATCTGCGCATGGCCCAGTTCGGCGCGGCCCTGATCGCCTACCGGGCCAACTATCTCCAGAAGCTGGCCCGGCTGACGGCCCAGTACCACCGGGAATTCTCCGGCGACCGGGAGCAGCTGGCTCTGACCTATCGAACCGTGTCCACGGTGCTCGATCCGCTGGCCGCCAGGGCCGAGATTGAACGGCAGATTCTGGACCATCAGGAGTCCCATCTCCGGGCGGAAATCGAGTCGGGCCAGTGCCTGACCGGCCCCCACCGGGATGATTTTGAGGTATTATGCAACGACCTGCCCCTGAAGAGCTTCGGGTCCCAGGGCCAGGTGCGGACCGCGGCCATCTCTTTGAAGCTGGCCGAACGGGAAATCTTCCGGGACGACACCGGCGAAATGCCGGTGCTGCTGCTGGACGACGTGCTCTCGGAGCTGGACGAGGGCCGGCAGGACTTTTTGCTCAACCAGCTCCGGGCCGGACAGGTGTTTATCACCTGCTGCGAGGACCGGAAGTTTACAAAGCTGGGCGCGGTGCTGCATATCGCGGGCGGCGCGCTGCAGCCGGAGTAGGAGGCGGTCCTATGTATCTCTCGCTCGGGGCCGATATGGCCGTCCGGGACCGGTCGATTCTAGGTATTTTCGACCTGGATAACAGCACCTGTTCCAAGCACACCCGTCAATTTTTGAAGAACGCCGAGGAGAACGGCCAAGTGGTCGCCGCCGGCGAGGACCTGCCCAAGAGCTTCGTCCTGACCAGCGAGTTCGGCATGACCCGGGTGTACCTCAGCCAGTTCAACCCCGCCACCCTGGAAAAGCGCCTGGATGGGCTGTAGGGGACGTCGTCTGAGAGGGAAAAGGCTCCCCTTGAGGGGAGCTGTCATGGCGTAGCCATGACTGAGAGGTGTTACCGCACCGAGAGTTTGCCGCAGGGTTTCGGCGTGTGCAGAGGGCGCTGACGCGCCGCCGCCGCTATGCGGCGGCACACCTCTCCGTCACGCTTCGCGTGCCACCTCCCCTCGAGGGGAGGCTTTAGGACACGTTTCGATCCGTCAATCCACCTCAACTGGAGGTTTTTATGTCTGAAGAAATCCTTACCAAAGTAGAAGAGACCTACGACGCCAGTCAAATTCAAGTGCTGGAGGGTCTGGAGGCCGTGCGCAAGCGGCCGGGTATGTATATCGGCTCCACCAGCGCCTCGGGCCTGCACCATCTGGTCTATGAGATCGTGGACAACGCCATCGACGAGGCTCTGGCCGGGTACTGCAACGAAATCCACGTCATCATCAACGAGGGCAACACCATCACCGTCACCGATAACGGCCGCGGCATCCCCGTGGACGTCCAGGCCCAGACCGGCAAGCCCGCCTTGGAGGTGGTCTATACGGTCCTCCACGCCGGCGGCAAGTTCGGCGGCGGCGGCTATAAGGTCTCCGGCGGCCTCCATGGCGTCGGCGCTTCGGTGGTCAACGCCCTCTCCGAGTGGCTGGAGGTCCAGGTCCACAAGGGCGGCCAGATCTACCAGATGCGCTTTTCCCGAGGCAATATCACCCAGGAAATGACCGTCGTCGGCACCACCGACCGCACCGGCACCACGGTCACCTTCAAGCCCGATCCGGAGATGTTCGACACCCTGGTCTATGACTATGAGACCCTCCACACCCGGATGCGGGAACAGGCATTCTTGAATGCCGGTCTGAAAATCACCACCGAGGACCGCCGCCCCGGCCAGGAGCAGAAGCACACCATGCACTATGAGGGCGGTATCAAGGAGTTTGCCACCTGGCTCAACCGGAGCAAGACCCCGATCCACGAGGGCGTCATCTATATGAACGGCTCCAAGGAGGACGCCGTGGCCGAAGTGGCCATCCAGTATAACGACAGCTACAACGACACCATTCTGTCCTTTGCCAACAACATTCATACCCCCGAGGGCGGCATGCACGAGACCGGCTTCAAGACGGCGCTGACCCGGGTGCTCAACGCCTACGGCCAGAAGGCCGGGATCATCAAGGGCGACGACAAGGTCTCCGGCGAGGACGTCCGGGAGGGTCTGACGGCGGTGATTTCCGTCAAGCTCACCGACGCCCAGTTCGAGGGCCAGACCAAGGCCAAGCTGGGCAACGCCTATATCCGGACCATGGTGGACAACATCGTCTCCACGAAGCTCTCGGAATTCCTCGAGGAGAACCCCGCCGTGGCCAAGATCATTCTGGAAAAGGCCATGACCGCCAACCGCGCCCGGGAGGCGGCCCGCCGGGCCCGGGACTCCATCCGCCGGAAGAACGCCCTGGAGGGCGCGACGCTGCCGGGCAAGCTCTCCGACTGCAACGAGCGGGACCCGGAGCTGACGGAAATCTACATCGTCGAGGGCGACAGCGCCGGCGGCTCCGCCAAGGGCGGCCGGGACGCCCGGTTCCAGGCCATTCTGCCGCTGTGGGGCAAGATGCTCAACGTGGAAAAGGCCCGGGCCGACAAGGTCTACGGCAACGATAAGCTGAACCCCGTCATCACCGCCCTGGGCGCTGGCATCGGCGAGGACTTCGACGTCACCAAGCTCCGGTATCACAAGGTCATCATCATGGCCGATGCCGATGTGGACGGCTCTCATATCCGCACGCTGCTGCTGACCTTCTTCTTCCGGTTTATGCGGCCGCTGATCGAGCACGGCTACGTCTATGCCGCTGTGCCGCCCCTCTTTAAGATCAGCCGCGGCAAGACCACGAAGCTGGCCTTCTCCGAGGAGGAACGCGAGCGTCTGGCCGCCGAGCTCCGAGGCGACAATCCCAACGCCAAGGTGGACATCAGCCGGTTCAAGGGCCTGGGCGAAATGGACCCCCACGAGCTGTGGGAGACCACCATGAACCCCGAGACCCGGGTCCTCAAGCGCATCGAGCTGGAGGACGCCGTAGCCGCCGACGAGACCTTCACGGTCCTGATGGGCGAAAAAGTCGAGCCACGCAAGGAGTTTATCGAGAAAAAAGCCAAATACGTGGTGAATTTGGATATCTAGCACCGCACCAGTAGGGGCGGCCTATATGGCCGCCCGTACCGCAGCCGCGTTTTAGGACAGAGCGGCGAATGACGCAGCCCGGCAGCGGGCGGCCATATAGGCCGCCCCTACGGGAGGAACCATCAGGCATGTCAGTATGGACGGCTTAAATGGCTGCCTGTATCGAAGCATGGAGGAATGCCCATGTCCGAATATCCAAAACGGAAAATCGTTCGGCTTTCATGCTATGACTACGGAGAGACCGGCTATTATTTTATAACCATATGTACGCATCTAAAAATATGCCGGTTTTGGGACCATGGGTCCATCAATCCATGCGGACAGCTGATATCTCGTCGGGTTCAGGCATTGCCGCTCCGGTTTCCTTCGTTGGAATTGGATCAAGCGGCAGTGATGCCCAATCATGTGCACCTGCTTTTTTATCTTCAACGACAGGAGCATATATCGGTAACGAAAATCATGAATTGGTTCAAAACGGTCACCACCAACGACTATATTCGCGGTGTAAGGGCTGGTATTTTCCAGCCATATCAGGACCGGTTTTGGCAGAGGTCCTTCTATGACCATGTCGTGCGGGATGAACAAGATTTGCAATATATTCGAGAATATATCGTGAATAACCCGATTAAATGGAACTTAGATCGGTATTATGAGCCCACGTAGGGGCGGCCTGCATGGCCGCCCGGACTGCAGCTGCGTTTTAGGAAAGAGCGGCGAATGACGCAGCCCGGCAGCGGGCGGCCATATAGGCCGCCCCTACGATCCGTCAATCCACCTCAAATGGAGGTTACTATGTCAAAAGATTACAACCCCGAGGATCTCCGATTTCCGGACCAGACGATTGTAAAATCCGAGCTGGTGGAGGAGATGGAGAACTCCTACATCGATTACGCCATGTCGGTCATCGTGGGCCGGGCGCTGCCGGATGTGCGGGACGGCTTGAAGCCCGTCCACCGGCGCATCCTCTACGCCATGTATGAGGACGGCCTGACCCAGGACAAGCCCTTCCGCAAGTGCGCCACCGCCGTCGGCGACGTGCTGGGCCGGTACCATCCCCATGGCGACGCCTCGGTCTATGACGCCCTGGTGCGTCTGGCCCAGGATTTCTCCATGCGCTATCCCCTGATCGACGGCCACGGCAACTTTGGCTCCATCGACGGCGACCCCCCGGCGGCCTACCGGTACACCGAGGCCCGTATGGCCAAGATGGCCAACGAAATGCTCCGGGAGATCGAAAAGGACACCGTGGACTGGGACCCCAACTTCGACGAGACCCGCAAGGAGCCCCGGGTGCTGCCCAGCCGCTTCCCCAATCTGCTGGTCAACGGCTCGGCGGGCATCGCCGTGGGCATGGCCACCAATATCCCGCCCCACAACCTCCGGGAGGTCATCGACGCGGCAGTCTGCGTCCTGGACGACCCCGAGGCGACCCTGTCCGACCTGATGGAGTATCTCCACGGCCCCGACTTCCCCACCAAGGGCATTATCATGGGCCGCAGCGGCATTCGCGCCGCCTACGCCACGGGCCGGGGCCGTCTGACCCTCCGGGCCCGGACCGAGATCGAGGAGTTCGGCCAGAACCGCCTGCGGATCATCGTCACGGAGCTGCCCTACCAGGTCAACAAAAAGGTCCTGATCGAGACCATCGCCGACCAGGTCCACGACAAGCGGCTGGAGGGCATCTCCGGCCTCCGGGACGAGAGCGACCGCAAGGGTATGCGCATCGTCATCGAGCTGAAAAAGGACGCCAATCCCCAGGTGGTGCTGAACCGCCTGTACAGCCAGACCCAGCTCCAGACCACCTTTGCCATCAATATGCTGGCCCTGGTCAACAACCAGCGGCAGCCGCGCATTCTCAGTCTGCGGCATATTCTGGACGAATATCTGGCCTTTCAGGAGGAGGTCATCGTCCGGCGGACCCGGTACGACCTCAAGAAGGCCCAGGAGCGCGCCCATCTGCTGGAGGGCCTGCTCATCGCCCAGGACAACATCGACGAGGTCATCCGCATCATCCGCGAGAGCTATGACAACGCCAAGGAAAATCTGATGGCCCGGTTCGGCCTCTCGGAGGTCCAGGCCCAGGCCATTCTGGACATGCAGCTGAAACGGCTCCAGGGCCTCGAAAAAGAGAAGCTGGAGGCCGAGTATCAGGAGCTGGAGCGGAAAATCGCCTACTACCAGGAAATTCTGGCCGACGAGAACAAGGTCAAGGCCGTTCTCAAGGACGAGCTGCTGGAGATCCGGGAGAAGTACGGCGACGACCGCCTGACCGAGATCCAGGACGTGGAGGACGACATCGATATCGAGGACCTCATCGAGGAGGAGGAGTGCTGCTACACCCTCTCCAGCCTGGGCTATATCAAGCGGCTGCCCACCTCCACCTACCGCAGCCAGAAGCGCGGCGGCCGGGGCGTCACGGCCCAGACGCTCAAGGAAGAGGACTACGTGAAAAGCCTCTTCGTGGCCTCCACCCATGACTATCTGCTGTTCTTCTCCAATACCGGCAAGGTCCACCGCCGCAAGGGCTACCGCATTCCCGAGGCGGGCCGCACGGCCCGGGGCACCGCCATCGTCAATGTGCTGCCCCTGGAGGCCGGGGAGACCGTCACCGCCATGCTCCATACCCGGGACATGGAGGAGGGCTTCCTGATGATGGTCACCCGGGGCGGCACCGTGAAGCGGCTGGCCCTGTCGGCCATCAACACCAACCGGAAGGCCGGGATCAAGGCGCTGACGCTGGACGAGGGCGACGAGCTCATCGCGGCCTTCAAGACCACCGGCGAGGACCGGGTAATTTTGGCCACGGAGCAGGGCATGGCCATCTGCTTTGACGAGACCGACGTCCGGCCCATGGGCCGGGATGCGGCGGGCGTCCGGGGCATCCGCCTGGAACCCGGCGACCGGGTGGTCGGCGCGGCTGTGGCCGAGGACGGTAAAGACCTGCTGACCGTGACCCAGAACGGCTACGGCAAGCGGACGGCGCTCTCCGCCTATCTCCGGGACGGCGAGGCCCAGAACCGGGGCGGCAAGGGCCTGAAGAACTACCATCTCACCGACAAGACCGGTCTGGTGGCCGGGGTGCTGGTGGTGGACGACAGCGACGACGTGCTGGTCATTGAGTCCAGCGGCGTGATTATTCGCATGGCGGCCTCGGAAATCAACACCTACGGCCGCGATACCCAGGGCGTCATTCTGATGCGGGTGGAGGAGGGCAACCAGGTCATCGCCCTCCAGAGCGCCGAGCAGGAGGACGAAGAGGCATGAAGACCGTCACCGTCTACACTGACGGGGCCTGTTCGGGCAATCCCGGCCCCGGCGGCTGGGCGGCCATCCTCCAGTACAACGGGGCCGAGAAGGTCCTGAGCGGCGGCGAGGCCCAGACCACCAACAACCGCATGGAGCTGCTGGGGGTGATCTCCGCCCTGGAGGCCCTGAAGGAGCCCTGCCGGGTGGAGCTGTATTCCGACTCCAAGTATGTCATCGACGCCCTGCAAAAGCGGTGGGTCTGGGGCTGGAAGAGCCGGGGCTGGATCAAGTCCGACAAAAAGCCCGCCCTGAACCGGGACCTCTGGGAACGGCTGCTGCCCCTGGTGGAGAAGCATGAGATGGTCTACCACTGGATCAAGGGCCACGCCGAGACCGAGGAGAACAACCGCTGCGACCAGCTGGCCGTGGCCGAGAGCCGGAAGTTCTGAACCTGGTGCTGCAACGCCTGTAGGGGCGGATTATATATCCGCCCGAACCCGGTGGCGTAATATCCAGGCCCTACGGACCCGCCTCCGGCCATCTCGTAGGGCGTAAAGCCTCCCCTTGGTGACCAAGGGGAGGTGGCAGGCCGAAGGCCTGACGGAGGGGATCAGAACCGGCAGGGACCGGAAGCCTACAATCCCTCAGTCACGCTGCGCGTGACAGCTCCCTTTACACAAGGGAGCCTGCCCTCTCAGGCATCGGGGCTGGCTGCGTTCGGCGAGGGTGCATCCGACGCGGCAGCAAGGGCGGATATACAATCCGCCCCTACGGACCCGCCTCCGGCCTGCTTGTAGGGGCGGGCTTTATGCCCGCCCGGACCGCACCTCGGGATCGCTGAAGGCTTGCGGAAACCCTGACCGACACCGCCCAGGTGATTTTTAATCTTTACTGCAAGGAGTAGCCATGCTGGATAAACTCAAGGCGGTGGAAGACCGCTACAACGAAATGGCGGAACGGGCGGCCCAGCCCGATTTTTACGCCGATCCCCAGGCCGCGGCCAAGCTTCTGCGGGAGCAGCGGCAGCTGGAGCCCATCGTCAGCGCCTATCGCCGCTATGTCAAGACCGCCCAGGAGGCCAAGGATCTCCGGGAGATGCTGGACGGCCAGCTGGACGAGGATATGCGGGATCTGTGCCAGGAGGAATTTACCCAGGCCAAAAAGGACCTGGAGCAGCTGGAGGAGGAGCTGAAAATCCTGCTGCTGCCCCGGGACCCCAACGACGACAAGGACGTCATCGTGGAAATCCGCGGCGGCGTCGGCGGCGAGGAGAGCGCCCTCTTCGCCCACTCCCTGTTCCGCATGTACTCCATGTACGCCGACCGCCGGGGCTGGAAGGTGAGTCTGCTCAACTACAGCGAGACCGAGCTGGGCGGCGTCAAGGAGGCGGACTTTGTGATCTCCGGCGACGGGGCCTATTCCCGGCTGAAATTTGAGTCCGGCGTCCACCGGGTCCAGCGGGTCCCGGAGACCGAGTCCGGCGGACGGGTCCACACCTCCACGGCCACCGTGGCGGTGCTGCCGGAAATGGAGGCCGTGGACGTGGATCTGCGCCCCGAGGATATCGAAATGCAGGTGTTCCGCTCCAGCGGCGCAGGCGGCCAGCATATCAACAAGACCTCTTCGGCGGTCCGGCTGATCCACAAGCCCACGGGCATTGTGGTCTCCTGCCAGGAGGAGCGCAGCCAGGTCCAGAACCGGGAGAAGTGCATGCAGATGCTGGCCAGCAAGCTCTACGAGATCGAGCAGACCCGGATCAACGACCAGGTCACCAGCGAACGCCGCAGTCAGGTGGGCACCGGCATGCGCAACGAGCGCATCCGCACCTACAATTTCCCCCAGGGCCGCGTCACCGACCACCGCATCGGCCTGACCCTCTACCAAATCGACAGCATCATGGACGGCGACCTGGACCCCATTATCGACGCCCTGATTACCGCCGACCAGGCGGAAAAGCTTAAAAATTCCCAATCGTAGGGACCGATGCGCTCGGCCTAAAGCCTCCCCTTGAGGGGAGGTGGCACGCGCAGCGTGACGGAGAGGTGTGCCGCCCAACGGGCGGCGGCGCGGAAGCGCCCTTTTGCACAGGCCGAAATCCTGCGGCAAACCTTCGGTGCGGTAACACCTCTCAGGCGCTACGCGCCAGCTCCCCTCAAGGGGAGCCTTTGGTGCCGTGCGGCACGGGAACATTTCTGGACATCGTGACAATCTGCAACAACGCAAAGAAAGAAGCATCCCATGGACACGATTTTATTTTCTCAGCCGCTGTCTGACGCGGATTTGGACCGGGCGGCGGCCATCATTCGCGGCGGCGGGCTGCTGGGGATTCCCACGGAGACCGTCTATGGCCTCGGGGCCGACGGGCTCAATGAGACCGCGGTGCTCCATATCTTTGAGGCCAAGGGCCGTCCCCAGGACAACCCTCTGATTCTCCATGTCCCCGACGCCGGCTGGCTGCCGAAATTCTGCCGGGACATCCCCCATGCGGCCTATGCCCTGGCCCGGCGGTTCTGGCCCGGGCCTCTGACCATGATCCTGCCCCGGCGGGACATCGTACCGCTGCGGACCACCGGCGGTCTGGAGACCGTGGGCGTCCGCTGCCCCGACCATCCCCTGACCCTGGAGATCATTCGCCGGGCCGGGGTTCCCATTGCCGCCCCCTCGGGCAATACCTCGGGCCGTCCCAGCCCCACCACCGCCGGACATATGGTGGAGGACATGTGGGGCAAGATCGACGGCATTGTGGACGGCGGCCCCTGCGGCGTCGGCGTGGAGAGCACCATCATTGATCTGACCGTGACGCCGCCCCGGCTGCTCCGGCCCGGCGGACTGCCCCTGGAGGCGCTGGAAGAAGTCTTGGGCGAGGTGGCTGTGGACAAGGCCGTGGTCAGCAAGCTGGCCGACGGCGAGCGGCCCAAGGCTCCGGGCATGAAGTACCGCCACTACGCCCCCAAGGCCCCGGTCACCGTGGTCACCGGCGACGCCGGACAGAGCGCCGCCTACATCGCCGCCCACTGTGAAAAAGAGGCCGGGATCATCTGCTTTTCCGAATTTCTGCCGCTGTTCGCCGGGCATGAGGTCCACGATCTGGGTCCCATGGCCGACCTCTCCGAGCAGGCCCGGCGGGTCTTCGACGCCCTGCGCCGGTTCGACGAGACGCCGGTCCCCGAGATCTGGGCCCAGTGCCCCGGCAGCGAGGGCCTGGGGCTGGCCGTGGGCAACCGGCTGAAAAAGGCCGCCGGGTTCCATATTGTGGAGGCATTGCCATGAGGACCGTGGTCGGCATCACCGGCGGCACAGGCTGTGGAAAAACCACGGTCCTCACCGTGCTGCAAGCCATGGGCTTTTCCACAATCGACTGTGACGCCCTCTACCATCAGATGCTGGAGGAGGGCGGCGAATTGGTGGAGAAAATCGGAGAACTCTTTCCGGGTACCGTAGAAAATGGCGTATTGCACCGCAAAAGGTTGGGAAATATAGTATTTGGAGATCCGGACGCCCTGGCGCGGCTCAGCGCAATGACCGACGAGGCTGTGGACAAACGGGTGCAGGCGGTGATAGAATGTGCACAGGGCCCTGTGGCGGTGGACGCCATCCGGCTGCTGGAGAGCGGCTTGGCCGCCCGGTGCGGCTATACCGTCGCGGTCACCGCGCCGCCGGAGGTCCGGGCCGCCCGGCTCATGGCCCGGGAGGGCATCAGCGAGGAATACGCCCGCAAGCGTATCGCCGCCCAGCCAGACGACGCGTATTTTGCCCGGCAGTGCGACCTGGTCCTGGTCAACGACTTTCCCACCCGGGCGGAATTCGAAGCCTATTGCCGGGACAAGCTGATGGCGCTGCTGCCGCAGAATCCGGCGTCTGGCCCGATACAATCAAGTTCCAACGACGCAACATGATGCACGATAGGAGGAATTCATATGAGCGAACTGCGTGACAAACTGCTCTACAAACCCAAGCACGGTCTGGACCGCGTCAGCGAGGCCGAGCAGGCCGAGATGGAGGCCTACAGCAAGGCCTACATGTCCTTCCTGGACAACGGCAAGACCGAGCGGGACTGTGTGGATACGGCCATTGCGCTGGCCGAGGCCAAGGGCTTTGCGCCCTATGTGCCCGGCATGGACTTGGCCCCCGGCAAGAAGGTCTATGTCAACAACCGGGGCAAGGGGATCATGCTGGCCGTCATCGGCAAGCAGCCTCTCTCCGAGGGCGCCCACATCGGCGCGGCCCACACCGACGCCCCCCGGCTGGATCTGAAGCCCAATCCCCTCTATGAGGATACGGAGCTGGCCTACTTCAAAACCCACCACTACGGCGGTATCCGAAAATACCAGTGGGTCACCGTGCCCCTGGAGCTCCACGGCGTGGTGGTCAAGGCCGACGGCGAGACCGTGAAAATCACCATCGGCGACAAGCCCGAGGACCCCCAGTTTATCATCAACGATCTGCTGCCCCACCTGGGCCGGGAGCAGAGCAAAAAGCCCCTGGGCGAGGCCATTCCCTCCGAGAGCCTGAACATTCTCATCGGCACCGCGCCTTTGAAGGATGACGACGGCTCCGACCGGGTGAAGCTGGCGGTGCTGGCGTATCTCCATGATATCTACGGCATCACCGAGGAGGACTTTATCTCCGCCGAGCTGGAGGCCGTGCCCGCCGCCAAGGCCCGGGAGCTGGGCTTCGACCGGAGCCTTATCGGCGCCTACGGCCACGACGACCGGGTCTGCGCCTATGCCGAGCTCCACGCCCTGCTGGAGCTGGACGTGCCGGAGAAGACCGCCGTGTGCATCTTCGCCGACAAGGAGGAGATCGGCTCCGAGGGCGTCAGCGGCATGATGAGCGAGGCCTTCGACTACTTTATGGAGTCCATGTGCCGGACCCAGGGCGTAGATCTGCGGACCTGCTACAGCAAGTCCTTCTGCCTCTCCGCCGACGTGACCGCGGCCTACGATCCCAACTTCCCCGAGGTCTATGAGAAGCGCAACAGCGCCTATGTGAACTACGGCGTGGGCCTGTGCAAGTACACCGGCTCCGGCGGCAAGGGCGGCGCGTCCGACGCCTCGGCGGAGGTGGTGGGCTATGTCCGCAACCTGCTCAATGCCAACGGCGTTATCTGGCAGATGGCCGAGCTGGGCAAGACCGACGCCGGCGGCGGCGGCACCGTGGCCAAGTTCATGGCCCAGCGGAATATCGACACCCTGGACGCCGGCGTGCCGGTGCTGAGCATGCACGCCCCCTACGAGACCGTGGCCAAGCTGGATTGCTATATGACCTACCGCTGCATGAAGGCCATTTTTGAGGACGCCCGATAAAACCAAATAAAGCATATAAAGATCCCTCTGACGGAATACCGCCAGAGGGATCTTTATTGCTATGGGATCGATGCTTCCCCTCGTAGGGGCCGATGCCCCCATCGGCCCGCCAGCCGCTGCGGGCGTAGGGCGGCATGCCCACATGCCGCCGGGACCGGGTGCATCGACTGGCAGTCTTGCGAAATTCGTACCTGGTTCCGGACGCGCGATGCGCGCCCCTACGGTGTGAGCGTTCGGCGAAGGTGCATCCGACGCGGCAGCATCGGGCGGATATAAAATCCGCCCCTACGGACCCGCTTGCGGTCTTCTCGTAGGGGCGGCCTGCATGGCCGCCCGGGACCGGGTCTCGATTTGCGCCGGGGTTCGAGGGGTTTTGGGATAGGAGAAAAGTGAAGAGGGAATAGGGAAGAGGGGATAAGAGAGTTATCCGAAGATGCCGGTGGACAGGTAGCGCTCGCCGTTGTCGGGGAGGATGACGGCCAGGCGCTGGCCCTGGAACTCGGGGCGGCGGGAGAGCTGGACGGCGGCGAACAGGGCTGCGCCGCCCGAGGGGCCGGTGAGAATGCCCTCGGTCCGGGACAGGAGATTGGCGGTGCCGCAGCCCTCGTCGTCGGCCACGGGCAAAATCTCATCCACCACGGTTTGGTCGTAGTTCCCCGGGACAAAGCCCGCGCCGATGCCCTGGAGCCCGTGGACGCCCGGCTTTCCGCCGGAGAGCACCGCCGAGGTCTTGGGCTCCACCGCCAGAATATGGATCGTGGGGCACTGCTTTTTCAGATACCGGGCCGTGCCGCAGAGGGTGCCGCCGGTGCCCACGCCGGCAACCAGGGCGGCCAGATTGCCGCCGGCGTCGGTCCAGAGCTCCGGGCCGGTGGTCTCATAGTGGGCTTTGGCGTTGGCCGGGTTGTTGAATTGATCCAAAATCACCGCGCCGGGGGTCTCTGCCGCCAGCGCCTCGGCTTTGGCGATGGCTCCGGCCATGCCCTGACTGCCGGGCGTCAGCACCAGCTGGGCGCCGTAGGCCTGGAGTAAATTCCGGCGCTCGGCGCTCATGGTGTCCGGCATGGTCAGAACGGCCCGGTAGCCCAGAGCCGTACACAGCGCCGCGATGGCAATGCCCGTGTTGCCGCTGGTGGGCTCGATCACCGTGCCGCCGGGCCGAAGAGTTCCGGCCTGTTCGGCGGCCCGAAGCATATAGTACGCCGCCCGGTCCTTGGCGGAACCGGCGGGATTCCGGCCCTCCAGCTTGGCGAGAATGGTCCCGTAGGCTCCGGCCGCCTGGGCGAAGCGGTGGAGCTCCACCAGAGGCGTATGGCCGATGGAGGCTTCCACGGCGGAATAGAACATAACAATCCTCCCTTTCTCAGGCGGTCCCTTGGTCCAGCGCCCGCAGCAGGCCCTGACAGCCCTCGACCACGTCCCGCCAGGTGACGCCGAATTCCCCGGTATACCAGGGGTCGGCCACGTCGCCGGGGCGGTCGGTGTAGTCCAGCAGGCGGCGGATTTTCCGATCCGGGTCGCCGCGCAAAATCCGGTCCATGGCCCGGAGATTGCCCCGGTCCATGCCGATAAAGAGATCATAGCGGTTATAATCGGCCCAGCTGAGCTGCCGGGCGGTCTTTCCGGCGCAGTCGATGCCGTGGGCCTTCAGCTCCCGCCGGGCCGGGGGATAGACCGGGTTGCCCAGCTCCTCGGTGCTGGTGGCCGCCGAGGCAATCTCAAACTCCGCCTCCCGCCCGGCCTTCTTCACCAGGTCCTTGAGCACAAACTCCGCCATGGGACTGCGGCAGATATTTCCCAAACAGACGAACATGATTTTGGTCATTGGAGTTACCCTTTCCTGTGGCGCAGCGTCTGGGATGCGCGCACGTGCCTTTATGCTTTGTATTGTACCATGGCCAAGGGATTTTTTCCATGCGAACTTTCGGAAGAAATCTGCCGCAGCTGACCATCGGACAGTTCCAAGACCGCGTCGGCGCGGTTCAGAACCGTCTGCGTCGGATTGTGGGAGACCAGCAGCACCGTGACCCCGTCCAGGCCCAGGACCAGCGCCTCGATTTCGGCGGCGGTGGCCGGGTCCAGGTGGGAGGTGCTCTCATCCAGCAGCAACACCGGCGTCCGGCGGACCAGGGCCCGGGCTATAACAACGCGCTGTTTCTCCCCGCCGGACAGGGCAGCGGCGTTTTCCCCCAGGTGCATATGGAGCCCGTCGGGGTGGGCCTTGACTCGGGGCAGCAGCTCCACGCGCTCCAGCGCCTGCCACACCTGGGCCTTATCCATGGCTTCATCGAGGCAGATATTGTGATACAGCGTATCGTCAAAGAGAAACGGCTCCTGCTGTAGGAGACAGAGATTGCCGGTCAGACTCTGCCGGCTGAGACTGCGGATTTCCGTATCGCCGAGAAAGATCCCGCCGGTGTAGCCGCCGCGCAGTCCGGCGATCAGATGGAGCAGGGTGGATTTCCCCGACCCGCTGCCGCCGAGGATCAGATATTTCTTTCCCTGCTCAAAGGTGTAGGTGAGATGCGACAGGATGTCGCGGGTGCCGTAGCGAAATGTCAGATCCCGCAGGGCGATGGTCCCGGTGGGCTGCGGAAGGTATTGGCTGCCGCCCCGGTCCTCCGGCTCGTCCAGCAGCGCCTGGAGCTTCTGCGCGGAGATGGCAGCCGTTCTCAATTCCACCAGATCCCCGTTCAGCCACAGAATGGGGTAGCTGATATAGACGATCAGCTCCGACGCCGCCACGATTTCCGATACGCTGATTCTGTTCTGGATGACGAGCACCGCGCCGAACAGAAATACCCCCAGATGGGCCAGCTGGTTGAAGACATAGGAGAGGGAACTGGTCCATTCCTTGGTAAATTTCGATTTCCGCCGGCTCTCCTCTGCATCCTCCAGGGCCCGGGCATAGCGCGCCTCTAGATGCCCCTCCATGTGAAAGAGTTTGGCCGTGAGGAACGCAGAGAGGTTTTCCTTGAGCGCCTGCATATGGCGTTCCTGGGCGTCGGAGTAGGCCTTGCCCAGCCGTTTCAGCTTGTTGGCATAGAGAACCGGCACCGTCGTCTGCAAAAGCGACGTCACCAGGACAAACAGCCCCAGGGCCGGGCTGATCCAGAGCAATAGGCCCAGAGCCACGGCGCAGCGCAGAAAGTCGGCGTACATATTCAAAAGAATATAGAAGTAGCTGTCGCGGAGCACCTCCGCGTCCGCCGTCAGGTTGGACAGATACTCCGCGGAGCTGCGCCGGAAGAAGCGCTCGCAGCACATATGGGAGAGCTTGTGGTACACGTCGGACCGAAGGGCCGTCATGGTTTTCTTTGTGATCCGCAGCCGCACGGCCTGATCCGCCGCGTCGATCAGCAGGTCCAGCAGGATATACACACCGAACACCAGCACATAGTTCCACACATCGGCCAGATCGCCGTTGTTGGCGAAATCAATGGCGAGGGCCAGCGCTCCGGCCACCGCCACCGCGCTCAGCGCCCGCAGCGGCGCCAGCAGCAAATACAGTAAAATCCCGGGGTTTTTCCGGAACAGATAGCGGACCATGGCATTCACCCCACCTGATCCGCTTTGACGATGGGCAGCCAGAGCTCGCAGTACCGGGCGGTATTCACCCGGTCATTGCCATCCTCAAAAAACCAGTGGATGACCCCGATCTCCGGCGCGTCCCGCAGAAGGTAGCCGGAACGGGGCAGCACATCGGTGACCATGGTTCGCCGCAGGGCGTCCATCTGCGCCGTCGGAAACTCACACCGCGCCGTCTCGCATACCAGATAGGTTCCCGCGGGGATGCGGAGATGCTCAAAGTGCCGGGCCATCTCGCCCAGGTCCTCGTCAAAGGCAGCCAAGGCCCAGGGGGGAAGCTGGGAGGCAAAATAGAAGTCGTAGCCGTCGGCGTCGAAATGGGTCAGGACCTGGTAGGTGATTTCGTGCTCCCGGGAGATGCCCTCCAGGAGATATTGCAGCACCCGGGTTTCACAGGCAAAGTCATGGTCCTGGGCCTGCTTGTTGCTGCGGTCCCCGGAGAAGCGCCGCTTGTAGCCGGTGAGCAGCAGTTCCTGCTTTTCTTCCACACGGCAGGGGAGGGTACAGCCGCCCTCCACGGTCATCTTGATGCGCAGCGGGGCGAACTGCCGCGGCGGAACGCCGTTGTCCCGCACCTGGGACGGCGTTGCGCCATGAAACCGCTGAAAGGCCCGCGCAAAGCTGTCCGGACTCTCATAGCCGTACTTGGCCGCAATATCCACGACCCGACCGTGTCCGGCCGCCAGTTCCGCCGCGGCCTGGGACAGGCGGCGGCTGCGGATATATTCGCCCAGGGTGTATCCGCAGAGAATGTGAAACATCCGCTGAAAGTGAAACACGGACGCACAGCCCTGCTGGGCGATGGCCTCGTAGCGCATCGGTTCGGTGAGATGTTCTTCCATGTAGTCAATGGCGGTCTGTACGGCGGTGACCCAGTCCATAATTCGGTCCTCCTGTCTGGTTGTTTGAAAATGAAGCGCGTCGCCAGTAAGCAACGCGCTTCGTGAGGTCCTATCTATCATACGCCGCCAAACCGGCGCTGTCCCGATTTTCCCTGCTTTTTGGTGCAGGGTTCCGGCAATTACAGCAGGCCCTGGATCATGATGACCAGGATCAGGATGGGGAGGACGAACTGGAGATAGGGCTTGAACCACCGGGGCAGCTGGAGGCCGCTGCCGTGGTTGGTCTCGGCCAGGTACTTGTCGAAGCCCCAGCCCCACTTGGAGACGCAGAACAGCAGGAATATCAGCGAGCCGCCGGGCAGCAGCAGATTGCTCACCAGGAAATCCTCGGTGTCCATGATGCTCTTGCCGGGCAGAGGATGGACGCCGCTCCAGAGGTTAAAGCCCAGCAGGCAGGGGAAGCTGGCCAGCAGAATGATAATAAAATTGACGATCACCGACTTCTTTCTGTCCCAGCCGAAATTGTCCATGCAGCTGCTGAGAATGTTCTCAAAGACCGTGATCACCGTGGTGAAGCTGGCAAAGGTCATAAACAGGAAGAACAGCGCGCCCCACAGCCGTCCGCCGGGCATGGTGACGAAGAGGTTGGGCAGCGTCAGGAAGATCAGATTCGGGCCGGAGTCGGGCTGGATGCCGAAGCTGAAGCAGGCCGGGAAGATAATCAGGCCCGCGCTGACGGCCACAAAGGTATCCAGCGCGCAGATCCGCAATGCCTCGCCGCCCAGGGTGTGCTCCCGGGACATAAAGCTGCCGAAGATCTCCATACCCGCGATGCCCAGGCTCAGGGTGAAGAAGGCCTGATTCATGGCGGCGGTGATAACCTGGCCCAGTCCCTGGTCCACGGCCCGGCCGAAGTCCGGCAGCAGATAGAAGGCCAGACCCTCGCCCGCGCCGGGCAGGGTGACGCTCCGGACCACCAGCACCACGATCAGCGCCAGCAGGCCGGTCATCATCCACTTGCTGATGCGCTCCAGGCCCTTCTGGATGCCGAAGCTGCATACGCCGAAGCCCGCTACCACCGTCACGACCATCCAGATGGACATCTCGCCGGGATTGGCCAGCATGTCGCTGTAGACGTCGGCCACACCGGCGGTGTCGAGGCCCTCAAAGGTGCCGGCGGCGAATTTGAAGAAGTAATCCAGCATCCAGCCGGACACCGTGGTGTAGAACATCATCAGAAGATAGCAGCCCGCCAGGCAGAACCAGCCGTGGATATGCCACTTGCTGCCGGGCTTCTCCAGGGTCCTGTAGGCTCGGTAGGCGCTCTTGCGGCTGGCGCGGCCCACGGCCAGCTCCATGGTCAGCACCGGCAGACCCATGGCCAGCAGGGCGATGATATAGAACAGTACGAACACGCCGCCGCCGTTTTCCCCGGTGACATAGGGGAACTTCCAGACGTTGCCGATGCCGACGGCACAGCCGGCGCTCACCAGCAGGAAGCCCAGCCGGGAGCCAAAGGTTTCTCGTTTCATAGTGGTTCGTTGTTTCTCCTTTTTCTTTGTCCGTTGTTTCAGCTCCACCGGCGGAGGACAAGACTGGAATTCTGGCCGCCGAAGCCGAAGGCGTTGGTCATGGCGGCGCTGATGGTCCTGGTCTCGGTCTCCCGCAGCAGCGGCAGATCCACGCCGGGGGTTGACAGATTGTAATTGCCCGGCAGCAGGCCGGTATTCAGGGCCCGGATGCAGGCGATGGCCTCGGCGATGCCCCCGGCTCCCATCATATGGCCGGTGAGCCCCTTGGTGGAGCTGACCGGCGGGCAGCTGTCTGCGAATACCGTCCGCAGCGCCGCCGCCTCGGCCCGGTCGCCGTCGGGAGTACCGGTGCCGTGGGCGTTGATATAGCCGACGTCTCCGGGGTCCATGCCGGCCCGCTGGAGCGCCCGCGCCATACAGGCCGCGGCCCGGCTGCCGTCGGGCCGGGGAGCCGTCACATGGTAGCCGTCGGTGTTGTTGGCCCATCCGGCCAGCTCGGCCAGTATCACCGCGCCCCGGGCCTCGGCGTGGGAGGCCGTCTCCAGCACCAGGGCCGCGCCGCCCTCGCCGATGACGAAGCCCGAGGCCGCCGCGTCGAAGGGACGGCAGGCGTGGGCCGGATCGTCGTTCCGGCGGGACAGGGCCCGGGCATTGGCCAGAGAGTAGAGTACCAGGGGACAGAGGATGGACTCGGCCCCCACGGCCAATACGGCGTCGGCCTCCCCGGCCAGCAGCAGCATGGCGGCCCCGGCCACGGCGTCGCCGCCGGAGGCACAGGCCGTGGAGAGGGTAATGCTGGGCCCGTGGAGATTGTGGACCATGGCGATTTGGGCGGCGGCGATGTTGCCGAGAATGCGCGGCACAAACCGCGGCCCTACATTTTTATGGACCGCGGTGGTGAGACTCTCCTGGGTGGCGGCGGTGGTGGCAATGCCGGCCATGGCGGTGCCCATGACAATGCCCATGCGGTCGGGCGCGGCGGGCAGGCCCCCTCGAAGCGCCTCGGCCGCGGCGGCCAGCGCGTACTGGGTAAAGGCGTCGGTGTCCCGCAGCAGCTTGCCCGGCAGCCCCAGGTCCACATCGGGCACCTGGGCCGCGATGCGCACCGCCAGGTCCGACGGGTCGAACCGCGTAATGGGCCCCACGGCGCAGGTCCCGGCCAGCAGGCCCCGCCATAGGGTCTCCACGCCCAATCCCATGGGCGTCACCGCGCCCATGGCCGTGACTACAATACGTTCCGCCATGGTATCCTCCGATTTCTCTTTACAGATGTCCTGCTTCCTTATATAATAGCAAATACGGATTATTACAGAGAAAAACACCGGTTTTCGCATGACAAGCCGGGCTTCATTACATTATACCAAAGAAGCCAAACCATGTCAACGAAACCGGCGGGAGGCGTCCATGGATCTCAATCAACTGACCTGTTTTCAATCGGTGGCGCAGACGCTGAGCTTCACCGGGACGGCCCGGCGGCTGGGGATACCCCAGTCCACGGTGAGCCGTCAGATCAACGACCTGGAGTCCCAGCTGGGGGTCCGGCTGTTCTACCGGACCAAGCGGGACGTACAGCTGACCCAGGAGGGCCAGACCTTTCTGCCCTATGCCGGGGAGATCCTGGAGGCGGCGCGGAAGGGAACCTATGCGGTGCGGCAGCTCCGGGACGGCGCCCAGGGACGGCTGAGTCTGGCGGTGTCGGCGGCTCCGGCGGGGCTGCTGGAGCGGTGTCTGCGGTCGTTTTGCAAGGACTATCCCCAGGTGGTGGTGGAGCTGACCCGCACCAGCTGCGGCCGCTGCCTGATGGATGAGGACCAGGTCCCCTATGATTTGCAGCTGCTGCCCAAGGACCTGCTGCCCGAGGCCGAGGGCCTGGAGACCTTGACCCTGGGGGAGGAGGGACTGAGCCTGGTTTTGCCGCCGGACGCGCCGGAGACGGAGCTGACGAGTCTGAGCCGGGCGCGGTTTATTCTGGTGACCGAGGCGGAGAACCCGATTTTGTATATGCAGGTGCTGGACCTCTGCCGGGCCCACCGGTTCCAGCCCCAGGTGGCGAGCCAATCCGACGACGTGGAGGCGGTGCGGCTGTCGGTGTCGGCGGGCCTCGGGGTGAGCATCCTGCCCACATCCCAGGCAGGCCCCCTGGGCCGTCCCATCCCCGACACCGAGGGCCTGATGGTCTACGCCGCCGTGTGGAACAAAAGCCGCCTGAACCCAGCCCTGCGGCTGTTTCTGCCGTATTTGGAGAAGGCCATTAAAGCCTCCCCTTGAGGGGAGGTGGCACGGCGAAGCCGTGACGGAGAGGTGTGCCGCCGCGCAGCGGCGGCGGCGCGAAAGCGCCCTCTGCACACGCCGAAACCCTGTGGGAAGCCTTCGGTGCGGTAACACCTCTCCAGCGGAGCTGGATGGAGAATTCTACGGGGCTTCGCCCCTAGGAATCTCGGCTTGCGCCGACATTCCAAGAATTCTTCAATCAGGCGCTTCGCGCCAGCTCCCCTCAAGGGGA
>DVFN01000105.1 GCA_018713205.1 Candidatus Avoscillospira stercorigallinarum
CCACAGCGTGTCGAAAAAGTCTTTTCGCCACGCTGTGCGTATTTTCAAACTTTTGAAAAAGTTTGAAAATACGTGTTGATTGAACGCGCAAGGGGTCTTAACCCCTTGCACACATTCCCCGCTGCTCTGTCACATCAGCTTTCAGCGAGGTTTTTCGACAGTCTGAGGGCGCATATACAATGCGCCCCTACAGGGAAACCGGAGGTGGGCGGAGCCGTCGCACCCCGGCAGGAAACGGGACCCGGTTGCGGGCGGCCTCTTTTTTACACCGTTTCGTGTTCAATCAGCTGCCAGGTGGCGTCGATGAGATTTTGAAACTGGGGGTCCTCCATGGCCCGGATCACAAAGCTCTGCCGGGGGGAGTTGATGTCCTCGCCGGAGATCTGGAACATGCCGTACTGCTCGCAGAGACCCCGCAGGCGCTTCAGCTGGGCCGGGGTGTTCCGGGTGGGCATGTAGGTCACGGCCTTGACGCCGGTTTCCTTCAGGCACTCGAACACGTCCTCCAGGTAGTCGTCCTCGAACTTCTGGGCCTTCTTGTCGCCGGTGACGCTGTCGCCCACGTCGCCCAGGTAGGCGTAGCAGAGATAGGCGTCGATCTCCCGGCACAGGTCCACCAGGGCGGCCACGGTGGGGCATTCATCGGTGGCGTCCACATAGATCTGCGGCACGAAGGCGCTCTTGAGAATGCCCAGCAGGTCGTACTCGTAGAAGGGATAGGCCGTGTCCAGCATCTGCGCCTTCTGCTTCTCCGAGAGGGTCAGGCCGATGGAGGCGAGATACTCCACCATGCCCTGCCCCTTACCGGCCCGGGCCACCATCTTCTGTGCCAGGGCGTACATCAGGTGCCGCTCGGTGACGCCGCCGCCCTCGTGGTGCATGGACAGGGGCAGCACGTCCCGGTCGTAGTCCAGATCCTCCCCCAGCAGGGCGTTGATCTTCTCGATCATCTGCCGGTTGCGGACGTCCCGGGCCGCCCGGTAGGGGGCGAAGAAGGCGTTCAGCCGGTCGATCTGGTCATGGGGCACCGATTGGATGGTCATATAGCTGACGCCCACCTGATCGGGGTTGTTGGTGCGGCGGCCCTGGAGCCGGGTCCCGGCCATGGTGGCGCGGCACTCCATGCCGATGGTCACCGGGATGTCCACCAGCGCGGCGGCCTCCAGGAACTCCCGGGCGCCGGAGATGGAGTCGTGGTCGATGATCCCGGCGGTGCACAGCCCCTCCATCCGGGCGGCGTAGACCGCGGCGGTGGGGGAGTAGGGCGAGAAGGAATAGGTGGTGTGGATGTGGTTGTTGATGTACTGCGGGACCATGGGCGGGAACTGGGTGGTCTTCAGAACCTCTTGCAGATTTTCCAGCCGCTGCGCTTTCTCGCAGACGTCCAGCTTCTCGAGAATGGCAATGTCGATCATGGAGGCTACCTCAGTTCAGCATCACCTGACCGCCGGTGACGGGGATGGCCTGACCGGTCTCGTACTTCTGCTCTACGCAGTACATAACGGCCCGTGCCACGTCCAGGGGCAGGCAGCCCCGGTTCATGGGCACCTTGGCCTCGTAGTACCGGCGGACGTCCTCCACGGTCTTGGCCCCGGGGACCTTCCCGGCCTGGAGATACTGGACGAAGAGGCCCCGCTCCGGATCGGACCACAGGGGACCGTCCAGGAAGTTGCCGGGGCAGACGGCGTTGACCTTGATGTTGTAGGCGCACAGCTCCAGGGCGAAGCTCTGGGTCAGGCCGATGCCGCCGAACTTGGACCCGGCGTAGGCGAAGTTCTTGTTGGAGCCCTCCAGGCCGGACTTGGAGTTGAGGGTGACAATGTCGAACATGGCCTCGGGGTCGGCCTCGTGCTGGGCCTGCATGATGATGGCGGCGTACTTGGCGCAGAGGAAGAAGCCGGTGTAGTTGACGTTGGTGACGAAGTCGAAGTCCTTCTTCTCCATCTGGGCGATGGGGCCGGAGCGGACCACGCCGGCGTTGGAGAGCATCAGGTCCAGGCCGCCGTATTTCTCTACGGTCTGGCCCACCAGATTGGCCACGGATTCCTCGTCGGCCACATTGACGGCAATGGCGCAGGCCCGCTCGCCCAGCTCGGCGGCCACCTGCTCGGCCAGCGGCACGTTCATGTCGGCGATGACGATGGTCGCGCCCTCCTTGTGCAGCTCCTCGGCGATGCCCTTGCCGAAGCCCTGGGCCGCGCCGGTGACAATGCAGATCTTTCCGGCCAGACGGCCCACCCCGGCGGGACGGTTGTGGATATTCCGCTTGGCGATCTCCTGATACTTGCTCATGTCGATGCTCATGGGTTCATACGCTCCTTTATCCGTCGGTGAGACGTTTACTCATGTTGTTTTGCGTGAATTGTGGATCTAATTCACTTGCTATTATAACGTGTTCTGTTGGCATTGGCAATGGATATTTTGAAAAAACCACGGAAAACGGAAAAAACCCGCCTGAAACCAGGCGGGCGGGGGAGGAAGAGACTCAAGGCAGCAGACACAATTGTGCGGTGATGCCTCAAGTGTTCTTGATAAAGCGTTCGCTGCACCGGGGGCAGCGGATATTGATTTTGCCCCGGCCCCGGGGGACGCGGACGGTCTGGCCGCACTTGGGGCAGCGGAAGTAGCGGTGCTCGCGGTCCTTAAAGCGCTGGAAAAAATTCAGAAACGCCTGGTTTTCCCGGCGGCGGGCGGCGATATTCCGGGAATACATCCGGAAGATACACCACACCAGCGGCACATAGCACAGGAAATTCAGCGCGCTGGCCCAGCCGAAGGACCGGCCCAGGATTGCGCCGAGGACCATCATCACGATGCCCGCGGCCAGCAGCGCCACATTGAGCTGATCGGAGCCATAGCGGCCCATCATAAAGTTCCGGAACCAGTCGCCCAGTTTAGAAAACATATGGATCACCTGTTTATCGAATTTTCTATATTATACAGCCATTTTTTTCAGAAACCAACCGGGGCGCGCCAATGTTCACAGAACGTTTACGGTTGGGCCCGTTTGAGCACAATGGTGGGCAGATGGGGCCGGTTGAAGAGCCGCACGCCGCCCAGGCCCCGGGACACGGCCAGGGTGGTCCGGCCGGTGGTGTAGAGGCCCTCGCAGTCCTTGGGGAAGAGCTGCCGGTCCACGCCCAGCAGGCCGCCGACCAGGGGCAGGCGGATGACGCCGCCGTGGCCGTGCCCGGCCAGCACCAGATCCGGCTGGAGGGTGCTCCACAGGCTCAGGGAGTTATTCCGGTGGTAGAGCAGCGCCACATAGGGGTCGCCGGGGACCTCGGCGCGGATTCGGGTCAGCAAATCGGCGGGGGTGTCCATATCCCGGTAGGCGTTGGGATCGTCGGCCCCGGCCAGCGCGATGGTCTGGCCGTCCCGCTCCAGCAGCACATAGTCGTTGCGCAGCACCGTGACGCCCAGGGCGGCAAATTCCTTCAGCAGATCCTCGGTGTCGTCGCGGACCCACTCGTGGTTGCCGGTGACGAAATACGTCGGAGCGATGTTTGTCAGGCCGGTCAGCAGCGGCGGCAGGGTGGTCCGGTCGGTGCGCTCGTCGGCCAGGTCGCCGGAGATGGCGATGAGATCCGGCTGCTGGGCGGCCACGGCCTCCAGCAGGTCCCGGTAGTCCGGGCCGTAGGCCTTGCCGTGGAGATCGGTGAGCAGGGTGATCCGCAGCCCGTCAAAGGCCGCGGGCAGCCGGGTCGAGGTTACCTCCCAGGTCTCCGGTTCCAGAACGCCGTGGTACAGGGCCGAGCACACCGCCACCGCCACGGCCGTCAGCACCAGCCAGTATGTTCGTTTTTTCGGCAAGAGACTGCCTCCTTTATGATGCGTAGATTTCAGTATAGCACAGTTTCCGTCCGGGGAAAAGGGGGATTCCCGCCCGGGTCCGGCGGAGCGGCCGGCGGAAAGAAAATTTTTTCGCATGTAAAACCGATCGAGTCCAAATCCTGTCATAGAAAACATAAGGGAAGGAGGCGAGGACCGTGGAGGATTCCGGCATTGTGGCGCTGTATCTGGCCCGGGACGAGCGGGCCGTGGCGGAGACGGCGGAGAAATACGGCGGGCGGTGCTATGCGGTGTCCTATCAAATTCTCCGCAGCCGGGAGGACGCCGAGGAGTGCGTCAATGATACCTATGTGAAAACCTGGAACGCCATTCCGCCCCAGCGGCCCCACTATCTCGGGGCATTTGTCCAGAAAATCGCCCGAAATCTGGCGCTGACGGCCTATCAGGCGGCCCGGGCCCAGAAGCGGGGCGGGGGACAGCCGCCGGCCCCGCTCCAGGAGCTGGCGGACTGCGTCACCGGCAACCCCGAGGCCGCCGTGGAGCAGGCGGAGCTGAGCCGGATTCTCGACCAGTTCCTCCGCACCCTGCCGGACCGGGACCAGTATATTTTTATGCGGCGGTACTGGCACGCCGACGGCGTGGAGGAAATCGCGGTTCGGTGCCATCTGGTTACCGGGACCGTGAAATCCAGCCTCTACCGCAGCCGCAAAAAGCTCAAAGCCTATCTGATGGAAAGGGGGATCACGCCATGAAGTGGAATGAAGCAATCTTTTCTGCCCTGACCGGTGTCCGGGACGACCTGGTGGAGAAGTCCAACGCCCCGGCCTATCCCCGGTCCCGGCGCTGGCGGTGGGCGCCCGTGGCGGCCTGCTGCGCCCTGGTGCTGGGGACCGCCCTGGCCCTGGGGACCCTCCGGCCCCTGGAGACGGAGAACACAGCCGTGACGTCTGTCCCGGCGCCCGTCTCCGAGACGGACCCTGTGCCGCACCCCGCAGTGGAGACCTGGGAGAGTCCGGACTATCTGGCGGAGTTTCTCGCGCCCCAGGCGGTGTATTTCGACTATTTGAGCGACGATCTCATCGGCCCCATGGCCGCCGTGGATGACGACGGCAACGTCATCGCCTACACCGACTGCGGCGCCATGTGGTCTGTGGTGGACCGGTCCACCGGGGAGCCCCTAGCGGTGGCGGTGGATGAGCGGGCCGAGAATCAGACGGTGCCCGAGGCAGACAACCGCATCACGCTCTATTCCCTCCAGGGCGAGGTGATTCAGGAGGTGGAGGCCTTCTATCTCAGCTGCCTGGGGGACCTGGCGGTAGTGTCCCGGACCGGCGGCACGGACCTCTACCGCCGCAGCGACGGGTCCCTGGTGGCCGAGGGATTGGCCGGGGCCTATTTCGTTGGCGACGACCTTCTCTATACCGAGACCGAATACGGCGGGCCGGTCACGGTCTACGACAGCACCGGCACGGTGGCGGCCGAGAACGTGGAGCTGCAAATCAACTATAACAACCACGTCTGGCAGGGCCACGGGTATCTCAGCGTCATGGATGGGAAGCAGCGGGGCCTGCTGGACAGCAGCGGCCAGTGGGTCCTGGAGCCCCGGCCGTGGTATATCTACGCCATCTCCCACGGCTATGCCCTGTGCCGGGACGAGACCAGCTTCTATGCCGTCTCTCTGACCGACGGGGAAGTGGCCTTCGAGAGTCCCTACGGCATCTGTGCCGCCTACAGCCAAGGTCTGCTGCTGGAGCTCGATCCGGCCTCCTTCGACTACGGCTGGGTCATGCCGGGAGACGACGCCCACGCCCAATTTGTGGCCTGGGACGGCACGGTGTTGGCCGAGGGCCAGCGGATGCAGGTCATCGACGACGAATACGACGGCACGGCGGAGCTGCTGGAGATCAGCGACGGCAATTTCAGCCACTTCTACCGTCCCGACGGGACCCTGCTCCGGGAAATCGACCACAGCATGGGGTCCATCTCGGTGATCTCCTCCGAAACGGTGCTCTGTATGAACAACTACGAGGCCGAGGACGGCAGCTGGAAGATGGACGTATTTTTGGTGGAGCTGGAGACCGGCGAGGAATTCCGGGACTTTGACCGGGACTACAGCTACGGCAGCGGCCTCTGGCTGGCCGCAGACGACAGCGGCAGCAGCTACACCACCCGCCTGTTCTATGCCGCCTACCAGGACGAGGCGGGCTATTACCACACGGATCTGCTGGACGAATCCGGCCAGGTGCTGCTGACGGACCTGGTGGACCAATACAGCCAGCAAAAGGGCGGCGTGTTCGCGGTCAATCAGGGCGGCCTGCCCACCCTGGTCCGGCTGGACGGCACAGTGCTGTACCCGGTGAAGGAGGAATAGCCGCACAGATGCACAAGTCCCGCCGCCTTCGGCCTGGAAAAATTGGGCAGATCGGAGAGACAAGACGGCCTTTCTTAGCGAAACTTTAGCGCAGAAGTCCTATATATGCCGGGTTCTGAGCGATATCTTAGCACATTCCGAGCCGCAAATATGATAAAATAAAACCAACCATCCGGCTGCCGTTCCAGCCGGGAAAAGAGGAGGATATTTTATGGAGAAAAAACGCAGGCTCTCGCTCCCGGCATGGATCTTCATCGGCATGGTTGCCGGTATTCTGGCCGGTCTCGCCTTCCTGAAGGCGCCCGATTTCACCACCGAGTGGATCAAGCCCATTGGTACCATCTACATCAATCTGTTGAAGTTCCTGGTCGTGCCTGTGGTTGTCTGCTCCATCACCGCGGGCGTCATCTCCCTGCAGGACCTCAGGCGCGTCGGCAGCGTCGGCGTGAAGACGTTTATTTACTACATGTTCACCACCGCAGTGGCTGTGGTCATCGGCCTGGTCGTTGTCAACCTGTTCAAGGGCTCCTTCCAGCCCCTGTCCAGCGCGGACCTGAGCGGCCTGGAGTACACTGCCGCCGAGGCTCCCAGCGTCATGGACGTCATCGTGGGTATCTTCCCCGATAACCTCTTCGGGCCCATGGTCAGCTCCGATATGCTGCCGGTCATCGTCATCGCCATTCTCTTCGGCGCCGGCATTCTGGCCGCCGGAGACCGGGGCAAGAAGATCGGCGCGCTGGTGGAGGATATGAACGAGATCGTCATGAAGATCATGATGATGGTCATCAAGATCACCCCCATCGGCGTCTTCTGCCTGATGACCAACGTGGTGGCCGTCAACGGCCCCGAGATCGTCGGCACGCTGGCCCTGGTCATCGGCATTGCCTACCTGTCCTATCTGATCCATGTCGTGGTGGTCTACGGCCTCAGCGTCCGCTTCCTCAGCGGCATGAACCCGCTGAAGTTCGCCAAGGGCATCTATCCCGCCTTTATCTGCGCCTTCACCACCACCTCGTCCAACGCCACGCTGCCGCTGAACATTGAGTGTTGCAACAAGATGGGCGCGGAGCCCGAGATCAGCTCCTTCGTGCTGCCCCTGGGCGCGACCATCAATATGGACGGCACCGCCATCTACCAGGCCGTGGCCACGGTGTTCATTGCCGCCTGCTATGGCATGGACCTGACCATCGGCGACATGGCCATGGTGGTCCTGACCGCCACGCTGGCCTCCGTGGGCACCGCCGGTGTCTCCGGCGCCGGTATGATTATGCTGGCCATGGTGCTGACTTCCATCGGCATCCCGGTGGAAGGCATCGCCATTATCGCCGGTGTCGATAAGATCTTCGACATGGGCCGTACCGCCCTGAATATCACCGGCGACGCCACCTGCGCCCTCTGGATCTCCAAGCTGGAGCGCGCCAAGAAGGCCAGCAAGGCCGTTGCCAAGTAAGCTGGAATCAACGAAACATGGGGCTGTTGCCAATGGCAGCAGCCCCAATTTTTGATATTTGCACGCCCCTACGAGGCGGAACCATCGAACCTCGGCGCAAAGCACCGGCTTCCGGGCGGCCTTTATGGCCGCCCCTACGGGAAAACAAAAAGCGTGGCGTAGGGGCGGCCTTTATGGCCGCCCGTGCCGCACCGCTGCGTCGGACGCACCACCGCCGACCGCACCCGCCGTAGGGGCGCGCATGGCGCGTCCGTGCCCGGTCCCCGCAACCACCGGGACCCGGGACATATCGAACCTGGTTCCGGGCGGATATGCAATCCGCCCCTACGACATGGGCGGGGAATGGTGCGCTCGGCGGACTGCCCCGGATCCGGGGGCTGGCGGGGCGATGTGGGCATCGGCCCCTACGAGGCGGAACCATCGAACCTTGGCGCAAAGCAACGGCTTCCGGGCGGCCATACAGGCCGCCCCTACGGGAAAACAAAAAGCGTGGCGTAGGGGCGGCCTTTATGGCCGCCCGTGCCGCACCGCCGCGTTGCATGCACCCTCGCGGAACGCTGCCAGCCCCGACGCCTGAGAGGGCAGGCTCCCTTGTGTAAAGGGAGCTGGCTCGCGAAGCGAGACTGAGGGATTGTCTGCTCCAGTTTCTGCCGGTTCTGATCCCCTCCGTCAGGCCTACGGCCTGCCACCTCCCCTTGGTCACCAAGGGGAGGCTTTAAGCGGGCCGATGTGGGCATCGGCCCCTACGAGGCGGAACCATCGAATTTCGGCACCGCCGCGTCGGACACACCACCGCCGACCGCGGCGGCTCATTGTGCCTCCGGGGCGCTGACGTTGGCGGCGTAGGAGGCCACCAGGGTCTGGGCGGCCTTGAGGGGGTCTTCGTTTTTGAGGAGCTTCAGGGTCAGCATGGGCTTTTCCCCGGCGGAGAAGAAAATCCGGCGCTGGTAGCGCTTTTCGGCGCAGACCGCCGATACCGCCGGGAAGTCCAGGACTTCCATGGTGATTTGCAGCTGGTCGCCCTTCTGCTCCAGCTTGGAGATGCCGGCCGCCGAGGCCCGGGCCCGGAGCAATGCGATGGCCACCAGGTTCATCACCGCCGGCGGCGGGTCGCCGAAGCGGTCCACGATCTCGTCCAGCAGCTCCTCGCTGTCGGCCTCGGAGCGGATGGCGGCCATGCGGCGGTAGAGGTCCATCCGCTGCTCGCCCGAGGGCACGTAGTCCTTGGCGATGTTGGCCGACACCGACAGGTCCGCCACGCATTCGGGGGCCTGGGGCCGGACCTCGCCGCGCTCCTCCAGCACGGCCTCCTCCAGGAGCTTCAGATACATGTCGTAGCCCACGGAGAGCATATGGCCCGACTGCTCCGCCCCCAGCAGGTCGCCCGCGCCCCGGATTTCCAGGTCCCGCATGGCGATTTTGAAGCCGGAGCCGAACTCGGCGAACTCCCGGATGGCCGAGAGCCGTTTTTCCGCCACCTCGCTGAGGACCTTGCCCTTGCGGAAGGTCAGGTAGGCGTAGGCGTGGCGGCTGGAGCGGCCCACCCGGCCGCGAATCTGGTGCAGCTGGGCCAGACCCAGCCGGTCGGCGTCCTCGATAATCAGGGTGTTGACGTTGGGGATATTGATGCCGGTCTCGATGATGGTGGTGCAGACCAGGATCTGGATATCGCCCCCGGCCATGCGCTCCATGACGTCGCCCAGCTGCTCCTCGTCCATCTTGCCGTGGGCCACGGCCACTTCGGCGTCGGGGAACCGGCCCTTGATCTTGGCGGCGGTCTGTTCAATGCTCTCCACCCGGTTGTGGAGGTAGTAGACCTGCCCGCCCCGGGCCAGCTCCCGGCCCATGGCCTCAAAGAGCAGCCGGTCGTCGTGCTCTAGGACGAAGGTCTGCACCGGGTAGCGGTCCAGAGGCGGCTCCTCCAGGGTGGACATATCCCGGATGCCCGAGAGGGCCATATTCAGCGTCCGAGGGATCGGCGTGGCCGAGAGGGTCAGCACGTCCACGCCCCGGGAGAGCTCCTTGAGCCGCTCCTTGTGGCTGACGCCGAAGCGCTGCTCCTCGTCCACGATCAAAAGCCCCAGGTCCTTGAAGACCACCGACTTTTGCAGCAGCTTGTGGGTGCCGATGATGAGGTCCACCGTGCCCGTGGCCAGACCGTGGAGCGTCTTCTTCTGCTGGGCCGTGGTGCGGAACCGGCTCAGCACGTCGATGTTCACCGGGAACCCGGCGAAGCGCTTCAGGGCCGTCACATAGTGCTGCTGGGCCAGCACCGTGGTCGGGGCCAGAATGGCCACCTGCTTGCCGTCCAGCATGGCCTTCATGGCGGCCCGCAGCGCCACCTCGGTCTTGCCAAAGCCCACGTCGCCGCAGAGCAGCCGGTCCATGGGCGTGGGACTCTCCATGTCCTTTTTGATTTCGGCGATGCAGCGGAGCTGGTCCTCGGTCTCGGCGTACTCGAAGCCCTCCTCGAACTCCTGCTGCCAGGGGGAGTCGGCGGCGAAGGCGAAGCCGGGAAGCCGCTTCCGGGCGGCGTAGAGCTGGATCAGCCCCGCGGCCAGATCCTTGGCGGCGGCCTTGGCCTTGGCCTTGGTCTTCTTCCAGTTGTCGCCGCCCAGCTTACTCAGCCGGACCGGGGCGTCCTCGCCGCCGCCGATGTACTTGCTGACCATGTCCAGCTGGGTGGCCGGAACGAAGAGCACGTCGGTGCCCTGGTAGGCGATTTTTACATAGTCCTTGACCACGCCGCCCACCTTCATCTGCTCCATGGCCACGTAGCGGCCGATGCCGTGGGTCTCGTGGACCACCAGGTCGCCGGGGGAGAGGTCGGTGAAGGAGTTCAATTTTTGGCGGTTGGTAGCCTTTTTCCGGCCGGGCTTGGCCTTGCGCAGCGGCGCGGCGGAGATCTGGCCCTCGGTGAGAACGGCCAGACGGATGGAGGGATATTCCAGCCCCGCCGGGAGGCTGCCGTCGGTCAGCAGAATCTCCCCGGCGTGGGGCAGGGCCTGGGCCGGGATGGCCAGGGACGCCGTGAGGCCCCGCTCCCGCAGCAGCTCCAGCAGAATCTCGCCCCGGCGGCGGCTGCCGCAGAGGACCAGGGTGGCGTAGCCGTTTTTCTGGTAATAGGTCAGGTCGGAGACCGCCGTGTCCAGGCTGCCGCCGTAGCCCGGCAGCTGCTTGGCCGTCAGGGACAGGAGTTCCTTGGGCGGCAATGCCTCGGGATAGGCCGAGGCCAGAAAGCTGTCCAGATAGGCGGCGGGATGGCCCTGGAAGCTGCGGCAGAGCCGGTCCAAGTCGGCGGAGAAGTCGCAGAGGGGCCCGGCCAGCTCCCCGGCCTGGAGGCAGGCGTCCAGCTCCAGGCCGAAGTTCTCCTGCCGCGCCTTGTCGGCCCGGCTCAGGCTGCCGTGGTCGCAGAACAGGACCAGGCCGTCGGGCGGCAGATAGTCCGCCGCCGTGGCGAAGTCCGGATAGATCAGACTGAGATACCGGTCCGCCGCCGGGAAGGGCAGACCGTTCTCCAGCTTCTCCCGGTCGGCCTCCAGGGTGGAGAGGAGGGCGGCGTGGGGGGCCTTGCGGCGCTTCTGCTTTTCCAGCAGCTTGGTCAGGTCCTGCACCAGGCCGGGAACGCCCCGGGGATGGAGATGGGGCAGAGCCTCGGCCACGGGCAGCAGGACGGCCTCTTCGGCGTTCTCCGTGCGCCGCTGGGTCAGAGGATCGAAGAAGCCCATGGTGTCCAGCTCGTCGCCCCAGAACTCGGCCCGGAGGGGCCTGTCACAGTTGGGGGCGTAGACGTCCACAATGCCGCCCCGGATGGAGAACTGGCCCGGGCCCTCCACCAGGGAGGTCCGGGCGTATCCGGCGGCGGTGAGCCGGGCGGCCAGCGAATCCAGCTCCAGGGTCATGCCCGGGCGGAGCGGGATGGCGGCGGCGTCCAAAATGGCGGGCGGCATGGTCCGCAGGGAGAGGGCCTCCAGGGAGGCCACCAGCACCGGGAGCTCCCCCCGCCGCAGCTGCCAGAGGGCGGTGAGCCGCCGGTGCTCCCAGCCCCGGGAGACCACGCTGGCGTCGCAGAAGGTAAATTCCCGGCTGGGCAGCAGGGCCGGGGCCTGGGGCAAAAAAGCGGCCAGCTCCAGCTGGGTCCGCTGGGCGGCCTGGTCGTCGGCGCAGAGAATCAGCGCCGGCCGGTGCAGGTCTCGGGCCAGCGCCGCCAGCATATGGCTCCGGGGCAGCTGGCCGACGCCCGAGAGCGCCGCCACCGACCCGGCCTCCAGCCGGGCGACCAGGGCGCGGTACTCGGGAAACTGTTGAAGTGCGGATAAAAGAAGTTCCATAAAAGCTCCTTTGGGGAGAATTGCGCACGGAAGCCGCCGGCTGCGTCAGTCGTCGGCCTCGTCCTCGGCGCGAAGCGCCTCCACCTGCTTGATTTCCTCCTCGGTCATCCGGGCCGCGGCCTTGTCCTGCTTCCAGCCCCGATAGCCCAGGATCAGCACCGCCGCCGCGCCGCCGCCCAGCAGCAGGATGGCCAGAATCAGCAGCGTCAGCGACGGCGCTTCCGGCCCGCCCTGAATGTATCCCATGACGATTTCATAGAGCATGTACAGCGCGAAGCCCGCCGCCACGATGCGAATCCCCAGGGTGCGCCCGGCGGCATTGACCCGGCGGAAATCCTCCCGCTGATTTTGATTCTCGGACATATGGTTTTTCCCCTTTCCAGTGGACAATTTTCGTGTTATATTATAAAGGAAAATACACGGGTTGTCCATGGCAACCTGAGAATGCGAGGTAGAATACGATGCAAGTATTTCATTTCTCCGCGCCGGGCCGCACGGAAATCAGCGGCAACCATACCGATCATCAGCACGGCTGCGTCCTGGCCGCCGCCGTCAACCTGGAGACCGTGGCCGAGGTGACGCTCAATGACCGGGGCGTCATTGCCGTGGCCTCCGAGGGATATGCGCCGGTGGAGATTGCGCTCTCCGACCTCTCCATCCACCCCGAGGAGAAGAACACCACCGCCGCCCTGATCCGCGGCGTGGCCGCCGCCTTTGCCCAGCGGGGCGCAAAGCTCCAGGGCTTCGACGCCAAGGTCCGTTCTACCGTCCTCCCCGGCAGCGGCCTCAGCTCCTCCGCCGCCTTTGAGGTCCTCATCGGGACCATTCTCAACGAGCTGTTCTTCGACAAGCAGCTCTCCGCCGTGGCCATCGCCCAGATCGGCCAGTACGCCGAGAACGTCTATTTCGGCAAGCCCTCGGGCCTGATGGACCAGACGGCCTCCTCCGTGGGCGGCATGGTGTTCATCGACTTCGCCGACCCGGCCCAGCCTGTGGTCCACAATCTGTCCCTGGACCTGGAGAAGCTGGGCTATGCCCTGTGCATCGTGGACTCCGGCGCGGACCATGCCAACCTGACCGACGAATATGCCGCCATCCCGGTGGAATGCCGCCAGGTGGCCGCCTTCTTCGGCAAGGAGGTCCTGCGGGACGTGGACGAGCAGGAATTCTATGCCAAGCTCAAGGAGGTCCGGGCCGCGACCTCTGACCGCGCCGTGCTCCGGGCCATCCACTTCTTCGGCGACAACCGCCGGGTCCAGCAGCAGTTTGCCGCTCTCCAGGCCGGGGACTTCGACAGCTTCCTGCGCATGGTCACCGAGTCCGGCCGCAGCTCCTGGATGTACCTCCAGGATATCACCCCCGCCGGGGCCATCCAACACCAGGATATGGCCGTTGCCCTGGCCCTATGCGACCTCCTGCTGGAGGGCAGCGGCGCCTACCGCGTCCACGGCGGCGGCTTTGCCGGTACGGTCCAGGCCTTTGTCCCCCTGGAGAAGCTGGAGCATTTCCGCACCGGCATCGAGGCCGTCCTGGGTCAGGGCGCCTGTCACGTGTTGTCCATCCGCGCCGAAGGCGGCGTTCGTCTCGATTGAAAGGAGAATATGACCATGACTGTCAATGGATATCTCACGGCTCTGGTCCGCTACGGCCTGGAGAAGGGCCTGATTGAGCCCTGTGATCAGACCTACATCACCAACCAGCTGCTGATGACCATGGGCCTCGACAGCTATGAGTATGAGGAGGCCCCGGCCCTGGAGCTGGAGGACATCCTCGCCGGCCTGCTGGATGACGCCGTGGCCCGGGGCGTCTGCGACGACAATATCACCGCCCGGGACCTCTTTGATACCAAGCTCATGGGCGTCCTCACCCCCCTGCCCCGGGAGGTCCGGGCCAAGTTCGCCGCCCTCTATGCCGCCGATCCCCAGAAGGCCACCGATTGGTATTATACCCTGTCCCAGGATACCGATTACATCCGCCGCTACCGGATCAAAAAGGATCTGCGGTGGAAAACCAAGACCGACTACGGCGACCTGGATATCACCATCAACCTCTCCAAGCCCGAGAAGGACCCCAAGGCCATCGCCGCCGCCAAGTCCGCCCCCCAGTCGGGCTATCCCAAGTGCCAGCTCTGCCCCGAGAATGAGGGCTACGCCGGCCGGATGAACCATCCCGCCCGGGAGAACCACCGGATCGTCCCCATCACCGTGGCCGGCGCCAACTGGTTCCTCCAGTACAGCCCCTACGTCTACTACAACGAGCACTGCATCGTCTTCAATGCCTCCCATACCCCCATGGTCATCGACAAGTCGGCCTTTGCCAAGCTGCTGGACTTCGTGACCCTGTTCCCCCACTACTTTGTGGGCTCCAACGCCGACCTGCCCATCGTCGGCGGCTCGATCCTGAGCCACGAGCACTTCCAGGGCGGCCATTACGCCTTCCCCATGGAGCTCTCGCCGGTGGAGAAGGAGCTGACCTTCCAGGGCTTTGAGGATGTCAAGGCCGGCATCGTCAAGTGGCCCATGAGCGTCATCCGGCTGGACGGCCCCGACAAGGACCGGCTGGTGGAGCTGGCCGATAAGATCCTCACCGCTTGGCGCGGCTATACCGACGAGGCGGCCTTTATCTTCGCCGAGACCGACGGCGTGCCCCACAGCACCATCACCCCCATCGCCCGCCGCCGCGGCAGCGACTACGAGCTGGACCTGGTGCTCCGGAACAATATCACCACCGAGGAGCATCCTCTGGGCGTCTACCATCCCCATGCCGAGCTCCATCATATCAAGAAGGAGAACATCGGCCTGATCGAGGTCATGGGCCTGGCGGTCCTGCCCGCCCGGCTGAAGGGCGAGCTGGCGGCCCTGGAGGAGGCCATCCTCGCAGGCGCACCCCTGACCGGCGAGCTGGAAAAGCACGCCCCCTGGGTGGAGGAGCTCAAGACCCGCTATACCTTCACCGCCGAGAACACCACCGCCATCCTCCGCGAGGAGGTGGGCCAGGTCTTCGCCAAGGTCCTGGAGCACGCCGGCGTCTACGCCCGCACCCCCGAAGGCCAGGCCGCCTTCCGGCGGTTTGTGGACTACGTCAACGCCCGGTAACGCCTTGCTAATACGCCCGGCATGGCGAAATCGTCTTTTCGCCTTGCCGGGCGTATTTTATACTGTTGAAAAACACGCAGTACAATACAGAGGAGATGAGGAGAATGTACAAAACGAAGCGGATGATTTCAGGCATTCTGGCGGTGCTGCTGGTGGCGCTGTGTCTGACGGCCGCGCTGCCCACGGCTGCGGCGGCGGACCATGACGGCTGGACCGGCGCCTGGAGTACCAGCCCGGTGGAGTTCAACTGGAAGGAAATGCTGAACTTAGGCTGCATCAAGCGGGAATTTGGCCTGAAATATCTGACCTTCCGGACCAGAATCCAGCCTACAGTCTCGGGCGAGGACGTCCGGATCACCCTGAGCAACCTCTATGGCGCCGGCCCGCTGACCGTGGACGCGGCGACCATGGCGCGGGGCTATGCGCGCCTGCCCCAGGCCATCCAGACCTGGACCCGCAAGACGGTGACCTTCGACGGTTCCTCCAAGGTCACCATTCCTGCCGGAGAGACCGTGACCTCGGACCCCATCGGCCTGTCGGTGGAGGCGCTGGAGTATCTGACGGTGTCGCTCTATCTCAAGGATACCGCCAATATGAAGACCTACGGCCTGATCGGCGGCGATACGTATATTATGACCGGCAATTTCGCCAAGGCGGCCTCGACGCTGGGCGTGCCCATGCGGATGGAGGGCGATTTCGGCGAGTACAGCGTCATTCCGGCGCTGACCGGTGTGGAGGTCTATAACCCGGAGGCCGAATCGGTGGTGCTGATCGGGGATTCGACGTTGGCCAATGATATCCCGCTGCTGCTGGCCCAGCGGCTGCAAAGCGCCGGCGTGACCAACGTGGGCATTTTACAGCAGGCCATTAAAGGCAACCGGCTGCTGGCGGACGGAGCGGGTATCCTGGGCATGGCCTACGGCGAGGCCATGGTGGACCGGTTTGAACGGGACGCCTTGAACCAGCCCGGGGTCAGCGCGATTTTCCTGAAGGTGGGCGTCAACGACGTGGTGCATCCCAACTGCGAAAGCATGAAGGGCGAGGCCCCGGCGGTGACGGCGGAGGAGATGATCACGGGCTATACGCGGCTGATCCGGGCGGCCCATAAACGGGGCATCCGGGTCTATCTGTTCACCAGAACGGCCTGGAAGGGCTATACCCGCAACGTGCTGGGGCTGTCCGATGACATCCAGTGGACGCCGGAGCTGGACCAGCTGCGGGTGGATATCAACGCCTGGATTCGCAGCGAGGAAAACCCGGCGGACGGCGTCATCGACCTGGACTTCCTCTGCACGGACGAGACAGCCACGGAGCTGCAGCCCGCCTACACCACCGACGGCGCGCATTTCACCGCCGCCGGCCAGCAGGCCGTCGCAGACGCCATCCCCCTTTCGTATTTCCAGTAATCCCGACAGCGCAGTGGCACCGCCCACTGCGCTGTATTTTTGCGCCCGCCGGTTCCGGGCCGGTCCGTAGGGGCGGATTATATATCCGCCCGATGCCGCACTCCCGCGTTGCATGCACTTTCGCCGAATGCGCGCCCCTACGGCGAGGGGAACCATCGAACCCCGGCGCGAATCGGAACCTGGTTCCGGGCGGCCATACAGGCCGCCCCTACGAGAGGGCCGCAAGCGGGCCCGTAGGGGCGGATTATATATCCGCCCGTGCCGCACCACTGGGTCGGATGCGCCACCGCCGAACGCACACATCGTAGGGGCGCGCATGGCGCGTCCGTAACCGGGTACGACTTTCGCCGGTGTACCCGGTCACGGGCAGCTAAAAGCCGCCCCTGCAAAGGCGTTCGCGATGGCATGTCCGCGGGTCCATTAAATTTAACACACACTCTTTCTGTATTATTCTATATTCTTATTCTATATATATTATTTGCGGATGATTTTCATCCGCTTGATTTTTTAAATATCACGCATAGTTCGTTTACGAATTCAGCCATAGCAGGGGATGAAAATCAGTCGTTCTCCTGGACAGATTTGAACCATTTTCTGGATGCTGAGGCGAGAAAAAACGCCCTGCCGCTGGAGGCGGGCAAGGGCGCTGCGGGCGCGTCGGGGAAGGGTCAGCCCTCCATCTGGCGGCCCAGGAAGGCGGCCACGGTCTGGGCCAGCTTCTGCTCGGCCTCGGTGGCGACGGTCTCGTTCTCCTCGGCCAGGAGGACCACGCAGCCCATCAGATCTCCCTCGGAGAGAATGGGCGCGGCCACGGCCAAGGTATAACGGTCGGTGTGTTCGCAGATGGGGATGGGGCGGTCCCCCTCCTGGAGGCGGTAGGGCCGCCGCTGCTCCATCAGCTGCAGCAGCTCCGGGGCGTTGTGCTTGTCCAGCAGATCCCGCCGGGCGATGCCGGCCACGGCAATGACGCAGTCCCGGTCGGACACCACAGCCGTCCGTCCGGTGTTTTTAAATACGGCGTCACAAATCTGTGCGGCCTGCTGGGAAAGATCCCCCATGGGTGAATATTTCTTAAAAATCACCTCGCCGTCCCGCTCTGTATAAATCTCCAGCGGGTCGCTGTCACTGATAACATGGACACGGAACACCTTGTCCGCGTGCTGCCGGGCGGACTGGGTGAGGGTGGTCGAGCTATGTCCCGTGCCGAACTTAAAATTTGCGGCGTCCTCCAATGTGCCGGTTTTTAGAAGGGCGTCAATGTCGGACTTGAGCTTCACATCGATGTGATCCTCGAAAATATAGATCCGGTCGATCAAAAGCTCCAAGTCCCCGCGCTCCAAGTGATCCTTGGTGAGGATGTCCTGGAACACCTCCAGCGCCGTCTTGGCCACGCGGTTGACCTCGATGATGGTGTTGCGCTTGTCGGATAAGAGGTCGATCTGGTGGCGCAGACCCTCGATTTTCCCCTGGAGCTCGGCCTCCAGCTGGTCGTAGGTCTCCTCCAGCAGCGCCTCCTGGTCGGGGTGTTTGAGGATGTCCCGAATCCGCTGGCGCTTGGTGGCCTTGAGCTCTTCAAGAAGCCCCTCCACCACCTCGGCCAGGTGGTCGGCGGACTGCTCGGTCTCGGCCACGTCGCATTCCTCCTTGGCCAAGTCCTCGTTGAGCTTTTGGATCATGGCCTGAGAGCTGTCCAGGAGCTTGCGGAGATAGTCTTTTAAGAGCTCGTCCAGCAGATCCACCCGGATGTGGTGGCTGGTGCAGCCCTTTAACCCCCGGCGGTGGTAGGTACCGCAGGTGTAGGCGGGCTTCAAGTCCTTGCGGCTCATGGCGAACATGGGGCTGCCGCAGTCGCCGCAGCTCAAAAAGCCGGAATAGGGGTTGTCGTGGAGCTTCACGCCCCGGTAGTTATTTCTGGTGCGCTTTTCCCGCAGGGCGCGGGTGATGGCGAAGGTGCGGTAGTCCAGAATGGGCTGGTGGTGGTGTTCGATGACGATTTGCTCGTCCTCGTCCCGGCGGACGTCCTTGCCGTTGATCTTGGCGCGGGTGTACTTGCCCTGGCGCAGGGTGCCGATGTAGAAGTCGTTGTCAAGAATGCCCTGGATGGTGACGATGGCCCAGGCGGCCTTGGCCGTGCGCTGGCAGGGCTCTCCGGCGGCCTCCTTCCGGAGCTGCTCCGACATCCGGGGCGTGGGAATGCCCTGGTCGGTGAGGTAGCCGGCGATTTTCTTGTAGCCCCAGCCCTCCTGGTTGTAGAGCCGGAAGATCTCCCGGACGATCTCCGCCTCGGTGGGGACGATTTCAAATTCTTTACGCTTGTTGAGCATGTAGCCGTAGGGCGCGGCGCACAGCCACTGGCCGTCGGCCTGGCGGCGGCGGATGACGTTTTTCACCTTTTTGGAGGTGTCGGTCACGGGCATTTCGTTGAGGAGAAATTGAAACTGGATTTTCAGCCAGTCGTCGCCGCCCGGAAAGTCGATGTTGTCGCCAATGGAGAGAATCCGCACCCCGGCGTCCCGCAGGTCTTCCAGCTCCACCAGGCCGCGGCTGTTGCGGCGGGAGAAGCGGGAGAAGTCCTTGACGATGAGAATGTCGAATTGATGCGCCATCAGCCCCCGGCGCATGGCCTGGTAGCCCTCCCGCTGCTCGAAGGTGTAGCCCGAGCGGTCTCGGTCTTCAAAAAAGGTCAAGGTGCTCCCGGGAAACCGGGTCTTGACGAAGTCGGCGATGATGGCCTTCTGATTTTCAATGGACACATTGTCCCGATCCAGCTCCTCGTCCACCGAGATTCGGCAGTAGCCGGCGATTTTAAAGGGTTCGGTCATTCCGGTGCGCCTCCTTTTAAGTACTTTGCCATCTCTCGGTCAAACTCCGAGATATACGCGGCATCCTGCCGCTTGCGGAAGGTCTCGTAGATCTCGCTGACCTTCTGCACGGCGGCCTCGTGGGAGATGGTACCCTTGCCCTCCAGCACGCCGCGGCGGTTGAAGGTGAGAAAGCGGTCGGTTTCTGCCAGCCAGTCCGCCATGCGCATGGGCTGCTGTTCCTCAGCCATCAGCTCGGCGTAGTCGATGAACATGGTGACCAGCCGGTTGAGCCGGGAGAGCTCCTTTTCATTGAGATAGTTCTTGGCCACCAGGGTATCGCTCTTGAGGATTTTTCCATCGGGGGCGCCTTTCCAGGTGGTCAGACCCATGGTGGGGCTGTCCAGGGTGGCGCGCTCGGCGATCAGCTCTGCGGCAGTCTTGCCGGTGATGGCGAAGTGGAGCTTGTTCTGCACGAAGGCGTAAAAGGCGCGGGTGGTGTCGCTGTTTTTGTCGTAGTCGCAGCTGCACTGCTCAAAGACATCGGCAATCTTCTGATAGGCGCGGCGCTCGCTGGCGCGGATCTCCCGAATGCGCTCGAGCAGCTCGTCGAAGTAATCTTTTCCGAAGGGACGGCCGTTTTTCAGCATTTCGTCGTTGAGCACAAAGCCCTTTTGAATGTACTCCCGCAGCGTCTTGGTCGCCCACTGGCGGAACCGGGTGGCCTTCTTGGAGTTCACCCGGTAGCCCACGGCGATGATGGCGTCCAGGTTGTAGTGCTCCAACTCCCGGCGGACACTTCTGCTGCCCTCCTGACGAACCACTAAGATTTTCTTAGCAGTTGCTTCTTTGGCCAGTTCTTCTTCCAGGTAGATGTTTTTTAAGTGCTGGAGAATGTTCTCCGGCGTACAGTCAAAAAGCTCTGCCATACCGCTCTGGGTGAGCCAGAAGGTCTCATCCTGGAACAATACCCGCACATACTCCCGGTGCTCACCGCTGTCATAGAGTAAAATCTCGCTGCTGGTCATCACTTCCTGTGCCATATCACACCAACTTTCAATATTTAATCATTAGCATAAGTATAGCTATAGACAATATTGTAATTCATGCAGAGCTAGAATGCAAGGGTTTCTTGTGCTATGATATTTTTACTAAGGCATCACCGCACAATTGTGTCTGCGGCCTTCGCCCAATCTTTTGCCCCATCCGTGCAGTTATAAAAGGGGGAAATACATACAGTATTCCCGCCCTTTTATAACTTTCGTATGAGGCAAAATCTTT
>DVFN01000106.1 GCA_018713205.1 Candidatus Avoscillospira stercorigallinarum
AGAAAGTTTAAAAATACGCCCAGCGTGGCGAAAAGACTTTTTCGACACGCTGATTCCCGCCCTTTTATAACTTTCGTATGAGGCAAAATCTTTGGCCGAATGCTCTTGCCAAATTGTGCGGTGCTGCCTTAGAATTGTCTACGATCTGCTGAAGGACAAGCTCAACATCGCCAAGATCACCTTTACCAGCGGCGTCAACGCCGCCTCGGCTGAGTTCAACACCCACAACCAGATCGACCGCTGCCCCCTGTGCGGCATTGCGCTCAACAAATCCGGCGTCTGCCCCAAGTGCGGCTACCGCAAGGGCTGATCCCGTGACAAATGTCGCCCGGCAGGCGACCCCATAGCACCCAAAACCCCCTATACTGTGTTTGTAAGAAACAAACACGGCATAGGGGGTTTTACAATGAAACAGAACAGAACGGAATTGGTCTTTATCCTGGACCGCAGCGGCTCCATGCAGGGCCTGGAGCGGGACACCATCGGCGGCTTCAACGCCATGCTGCAAAAGCAGAAGCGGCAGCCCGGCGAGGCCTACGTCTCCACGGTGCTCTTTGACACCGAGGTGCAGGTGCTCCACGACCGCCTCAAGCTCCACAAGGTCAAGCCTCTCACTGAGAAGGACTATCAAGTCCGGGGCTGCACCGCCCTGCTGGACGCCGTCGGCGGGGCCATCCGCCACATCGGCAATATCCATAAGTACGCCCGGCCCGAGGATGTGCCGGAGCACACGCTCTTTGTCATCACCACCGACGGCCTGGAGAACGCCAGCCGCCGCTACAGCGCGCAGCAGGTCCGGGAGATGATCCAGCGGCAGCAGGCGCGCTACGGCTGGGAATTCCTCTTCCTGGGCGCCAACATCGACGCCGTGGAGACCGCCGGACGCCTGGGCATCGGCGCGGACCGGGCCGCCAACTACCACAGCGACGGCGCGGGCACCCGCCTTAACTACGAGGCCGTCTCCGCCGCCGTCAGCGCCGTCCGGGGCAGCGCACCCCTGGATGGCCACTGGAAGGACGCCATCGACCGGGACTTCCGGAGCCGGGGGAAGCGGTTGTAAGGACGGCTATGCGTCACAGGTCAGCGTCCAACCGAAGTCGTTGTGGTAGATCATCTGCCGGGTCATGCCGCCGTCGATGCAGATGTTTTCGCCGGTGATAAAGCCCGCCTTGTCCGAGCAGAGGTAGAGGACCATATGGGCGATGTCCATGGGATTTCCCACCCGGCCCGCCGGCTGCTGCACGGCGTCGGGGCCCTCATAGACCGTATAGGCGGTGTCGATCCAGCCGGGGGAGATGGAGTTCACCCGGACCCGGCCCGCCAAGCTCACCGCCAATGCGTGGGTCAGGGCCGCGATGCCGCCCTTGGCCGCCGTATAGCTCTCAGTCTGGGGCTGGCTCATCCGGTCCCGGGAGGAGGAAATGTTGACAATGGCTCCGCCGGGGGCGAAGTGGGGGGCGAAGAGCTTGGTCAGATAGAACGGCGCGGCGACGCCCACCCGGAGGGCGTAGTCGAACTCCGCATAGCTGCACGTATCGAGTCCCTTCATCAGCGGCAGCGCGTTGTTGACCAGATAGTCCACATGGCCGTAGTCCCGCAGTACCTTTTGGGCGAAGTCCTCCAGCACGGCCTGGTCGGCCAGATCGCCCACATAATAGCCGTTGGGCAGCAGGTCGATGACGCAGACCGCTGCCCCTTCTTTCTCAAAGGCCTGGACAATGGCCCGGCCGATGCCCTTGGCGCCGCCGGTGACCACGGCGACTTTGTTTTGAAACATGGCGCGTCCTCCTCAGTCTGCGTCCTCGTCCAGGGCCTCCACCAGAAAGCTCACCGGGCGGAAGCCGTCGTTGCAGGAGAGCATGGCGGACCTGGGGTTCTTCATCCAGCCGTCATAGAAACTCTCCGCCCCGTGGCTCAGGGCCAGAACGAAGGGGGAGAGGGTGTCCCAGGCGCTCTGGCAAAAGCCCGCCGGCTTCTCCCAGCCATTGGCGAGAAAGACCTGCCCCACCGCCATATGGCAGGCGTGGGCGAGGGGATTCTCATACTGCGCCATCAGATCGGCGTATTCCGTGATCCGCATGACGGTGATTCTGCATTTTTTCATATGAGAATCCCCTCGCAGTGGTCGATCTCATGCTGGATGATCTGGGCCGTCCAGCCGGTGAAGGTCTTGATCCGCTCCTGAAATTTCTCGTTCTGCCAGCGGACCTTGATGGTCTGCCACCGCTTGGCCTTCCGCCGTCCCGTCAGGGAGAGGCAGCCCTCCTCGGCGTCGTAGGGGCCGGATTTCTTCACGATCTCCGGGTTGAACATGACCAGATACTGCCCCTCGTTGTCGAAGGCAATGATCCGCTTGCAGACGCCGATCATATTGGCAGCCATGCCGACGCAGCTGTCCTGGTGATGCGCCAATGTCTCCAGCAGGTCGGCGGCCAGAGGCAGATCCTCCGCCGTGGCCGGGTCCGACTTGCGGGCCAGCACAGCCTCGTCCTTGCAGATTTCCCGAATCATCCCGTCTTCTCCTCGCAATCCGGCGCTCAGACCATTTTTTCCTGCTTGACCTTATGGTCAATGACGTGGCGGGAGGCCAGCTCCTTCCGAATGTCCTCCAGGGAGATGCCCATTTCGATCATCAGCACCATGACATGATAGGTGAGGTCGGCGATTTCATAGATGGTCTCCCGCTTGTCGCCGCCCTTGCCGGCCACGATGACCTCGGTGGTCTCCTCGCCGACCTTTTTGAGAATCTTGTCGATGCCCTTCTCAAAGAGGTAGGTGGTGTAGGAGCCCTCCTTTTTTTCTGTCTTGCGGCCCTGAAGCAGGGTCATCAGGCCCTCCAGGGAGAAGGGCTCGGGGAGCTCGCTGTGCCACAGGGGGTTGGAGAAGCAGGAGTCGCTGCCCAGATGGCAGGCCGGGCCGTCCTTGAGGACCTCCACGGTCAGGGCGTCGCAGTCGCAGTCGGCGGTGATGGAGACGATATGCTGGACGTTGCCGCTGGTCTCGCCCTTGCGCCAGAGCTGCTGGCGGGAACGGCTGAAGAAGCAGGTGCGTCCCTCGCGGATGGAGATCTCCAGACTCTCCCGGTTCATATAGGCCAGCGTCAGGACCTTCTTGCTCTCGGCGTCCACCACAATGGCGGGAATCAGGCCCTTTTCATCGAATTTCAGCTTGTCAATATCAATCATGGTTAACCCCTCACAAGAATGTTATGCTCCCGCAGAAGCTGTTTGAGCTGGGCGATTTCCACCTCGCCGAAGTGGAAGATGGAGGCGGCCAGACCGGCGCTGACGGCGGGGATGGTCTCGAAAAGCGTGACGAAATCCCGGGCTGAGCCCGCGCCGCCGGAGGCCACCACCGGCACATCCACCGCGTCACAGACGGCCTGGAGCATCTCCAGGTCGAAGCCGCCCTTGACGCCGTCGGTGTCGATGGAGTTGACCACCACCTCGCCTGCGCCCAGGGAGACGCCCCGCTTGATCCAGGAAATGGCCTCCCAACCGGTGTCCTCCCGGCCACCCTTGGCGAAGACGTGGAAGGCCCCGTCCACCCGCTTGATATCGCAGGAGAGGACCACGCACTGGTCGCCGTACTTTTTGGCCGCCGCCCCGATGAGGCTGGGGTCGGCGATGGCCCCGGAGTTGACACTGACCTTGTCGGCCCCGCACTTGAGGACCCGGTCGAAGTCGTCCACGGTGCGGATGCCGCCGCCCACAGTCAGCGGAATAAAGATCTGTCCCGCGGCCTCGGTGAGAATGTCGGTGAACAGGGCCCGGCCCTCGGCCGAGGCGGTGATATCATAGAACACCAGCTCATCCGCGCCGCAGTCGCTGTAGTATTTGGCCAGAGCCACCGGCGAAGAGACGTCGCTGAGTCCGGCGAAGTTGACACCCTTGACCACCCGGCCGTCCTTGACGTCCAGGCAGGGGATAATACGCTTTGTAATCATGTCGCCACCTCGATGGCCCGGCGCAGGTCGATGGCGCCGGTGTAATAGGCTTTGCCGATGATGGCTCCATAGAGCCCCATGGCCTTGAGGGCCGCCACGTCCTCCAGGCTGGACACGCCGCCGGAGGCAATGATATCCATGGAATAGTCCGCGGAGAGGCGGCGGTAGAGATCCACATTGGTTCCCATCATGGCCCCGTCTCGGGAAATATCCGTGGAGATCACCGTGGAGACGCCCAGGCTCTGGAGCCGGCGGCAGAAGTCCTCGAAGGTCCAGGCCGACTGCTCGGTCCAGCCCCGGATGGCCACATAGCCGTCCCGGATATCCACGCCCACGGCGATTTGGCTGCCGAATTCGGCCACGGCGGCCTCCAAAAAGGCCGGGTCGGTGACGGCGGCGGTGCCCAGAATCACCCGCGCAAGTCCGATGTCCAGGTAGCGCCGGATGACCTCCAGGGACCGTATTCCGCCGCCCGCCTGGGCCTTGAGGCCGGTGGAGCGGACAATCCTCTCAATGGCGGACAGGTTGGGCGTCTCGCCGGACTTGGCCCCCTCCAGGTCCACCAGGTGAATCCACTGGGCCCCGGCGGCCTCGAAGGCCCGGGCCACCTGGGCCGGGTCGTGGGCATAGACGGTCTTCTGGGCATAGTCGCCCTTGTAGAGGCGGACGGCCTCGCCGCCGTAGAGATCGATGGCAGGAAAGATCAGCATGTTACACCTCCACAAAGGCCCGGAGCATGGCGAGGCCCACGGGGCCGCTCTTCTCCGGGTGGAACTGGCAGCCGTAGACGTTGTCCCGCCAGACCGTGGCCGTCAGGTCCAGGCCGTACTCGGCGGTGGCGGCCAGGGCGTCGCCGCAGCCCTCGGCGTAGTAGGAGTGGACAAAGTAGACGCAGTCGCCGTCCTTCGTGTCCCGGAACAGGGGACAGGCCGGATTGGTGAGGATCAGGCCGTTCCAGCCGATGTGGGGGATGGGCAGCCCGGCGGGCAGACGGCCCTCCATGGCCACCACCCGGCCCGGCAGCAGGCCCAGGCCCTTGTGGAGGCCGTACTCCTCGCTCTCTTCAAACAGCAGCTGCATCCCCAGGCAGATGCCCAGCAGGGGCTTCCCGGCGGCGGCCTCCTCCAGCACCAGCCGGTCCAGGCCCGTGGCCCGGAGCTTGGCGGCGGCGTCGCCGAAGGCCCCTACGCCGGGGAGAATCAGTTTTCCGACAGACCGGAGCACGGCCTCGTCGCCGCTGACCACGGCCTCGGCCCCGACGTATTCCAGAGACCGGCGGAGAGAGAAGAGGTTCCCCACGCCGTAGTCGATGATGCCAATCATCAGAGCACCCCCTTGGTGGAGGGAATCTCGTCCCGGGCAGCCGGATCGACGGCCACGGCGGCCCGGAGACTCCGGGCCACGGACTTGAAGGCCCCCTCGAGAATATGGTGGCTGTTGGTGCCGTCCAGCTGCCGGAGATGGAGCGTCATCCCGGCGCAGCGGGTGAAGGCCAGCCAGAACTCCTCGCCCAGCTCGGTGTCGAAGGTGCCGACCTTCTCGGTGGGCAGGTCCAGATGATAGCGGAGCATGCCGCGGCCGGAGATATCCACCGCCGAGAGAATCAGCGCCTCGTCCATGGGCAGGGTCGTGGAGCCGTAGCGGCAGATGCCCCGGCAGTCGCCCAGGGCCTCCTTGAAGGCCGTGCCCAGGCAGATGCCCACGTCCTCCACGGTGTGGTGATCGTCCACGTCCCGGTCGCCGTGACAGACGACCTTCAGGTCAAAGCGGCCGTGGCGGGCAAAGAGCGTCAGCATATGGTTGAGGAAGCCGCAGCCGGTGTCCACCGTGCTCTCGCCCCTGCCGTCCAGGTTCAGGGACAGGGTGATCTGGGTCTCCAGGGTGTTGCGGGTCAGTTCGGCAGTTCTCATAGAATTTCCCCCAGGGTCTGCACCAGCAGCGCCATTTGCTCCGGGCTGCCGATGGTAATGCGGTTGTAGTTGGCGATGCGCGGCGCGGTGAAGTGGCGGACCAGAATGCCCCGGCGCTTGAGCTCCCGGTAAATGGTCTCGCCGTCCACGGTTTTGTGGGCCGCCAGCACAAAGTTAGCCAGAGACGGCACCACCGTGAAGCCCAGGGCCTCCAGGGCCTGGACCGTCCAGGCCCTGGTCTCCTGGATGGCCCGGCAGTTTTTCGCGTAGTAGTCCGCGGCCTCCAGGGCGGCCACACCGGCGGCCATGGTCAGGCGGTTGACGTTGTAGGGGTTGGTGGAATACTTGAGCCGGTTCAAATCGGCAATCAATTCGGCGCTGCCCAGGGCGAAGCCCAGCCGGGCTCCGGCCAGACTGCGGGATTTGGAGAAGGTCTGGACCACCAGCAGATTGGGGTACCGGTCGATCAGCGGGACGCAGCTCTCCGCGCCGAAATCCACGTAGGCCTCGTCCACCACCACCACATGGTCGGGATTGGCGGCGATGATCCGCTCCATCTCCGCCCGGGTCAGGGCCCGGCCCACCTGGGCGTTGGGGTTGGCCAGGACGATCATCTGCCCCAGATTCAAATAGTCCTCCACCCGCACCGAGAAATCCGCCTGAAGGGGGATGACATTTGCCTCTACCTGGTGGAGGTCGGCGAAGACCTGGTAAAAGCCGTAGGTCACGTCGGGGTAGGCGGCCTTCCCGGGCTGCCCAGCAAAGGCCCAGAAGGCGAAGTTCAGAATATCATCGGACCCGTTGGAGACGAAGACCTGGTTGGGATGGAGGCCGTAGACCTGGGCCAGCTTCTCAATCAGGGGCCTGCACACCGGATCGGAGTAGAGGCGGAGATTCCGCACCTGTTCCGCGTCGATGGCCGCCACCACCTCGGGGGCCGCCGGATAGGGTGACTCATTGGTATTCAGCTTGGTATAGACCTGGTCCTGGGGCTGCTCGCCGGGGGTGTAGACCTCCAGATGGGCCAGACGGGGATTCAGAAAACGGCTCATGACTCTTCCCCCTCAAAGCGGACCGTGGCGCTTCTGGCGTGGGCCTCCAGGCCCTCCTGCCGGGCGAAGGCGGCCACATGGTCGGCTACCCGGCCCAGGGCGTCCCGGGTGAAATAGGTGTACTGGGATTTTTTCACGAAATCGTCCACCGACAGCGGGCTGGAGAACCGGGCCGTGCCGCTGGTGGGCAGGGTATGGTTGGGACCGGCCAGATAGTCGCCCAGGGCCTCGGGGCAGTTCTTGCCCAGGAAGATGGACCCGGCGTGGGTGATCCGGTCCAGATAGTCGAAGGGATTGTCCACGCAGAGCTCCAGATGCTCCGGGGCCAGGGCGTTGGCCACGTCGATGGCGGCGGTGAGGTCGCCGGTGACAATGATCTTGCCGTTGTTTTCAATGGACGCCCGGGCGATTTCCTCCCGGGGCAGGATGGAGAGCTGCCGCTCGATCTCTTCGGCCACGGCCTGGGCCAGCTCCGCGCTGTCGGTGACCAGGACGGCGCTGGCCAGCTTGTCGTGCTCGGCCTGGGACAGCAGATCCGCAGCCACGATCCGGGCGTCGCAGGTACCGTCGGCCAGCACGAGAATCTCGCTGGGACCGGCGATCATGTCGATGGCCACCGTACCGAAGACCTGCTTCTTGGCCTCAGCCACAAAGGCGTTGCCGGGACCGACGATCTTATCCACCTTGGGCACCGATTCCGTACCGTAGGCCAGGGCCGCCACGGCCTGGGCGCCGCCAACCTTGAAAATCCGGTCCACCCCGGCAATCTGGGCCGCGGCCAGAATGGCGGCGGGGACTTTGCCGTCCTTGCCCGGCGGCGTGACGATGACCAGCTCCCGGCATCCGGCGATTTTGGCCGGGATGGAATCCATCAGCACCGTGGAGGGATAGGCCGCCGTGCCGCCGGGGACGTAGAGGCCCACCTTTTCGATGGGCAGGATCTTCTGCCCCATGACCACGCCGGGCCGGTCGGTGAGAATAAAGCTGGAGCGGACCTGCTGGCGGTGGAAGGCCCGGATATTCTCGGCGGCCTCCCGGAGAATGTCCAGGAAGGCGGGGTCCAAGGCCTCCATAGCCGCGTCCTTTTCGGCCTGGCTGACCTCTAGGGCGGAGAGCTCCACCTTATCAAACTGCGCGCCGTAACGGAAGAGGGCCTTGTCTCCCTCGGCCCGCACCGCGGCGATAATCTCCGACACCACCGCCGACACGTCCACCTGGGCGACGGCCCGGGAGAAGATCTCCGCCGGGTCGATGGTATCGAGGTTGAGAATGCGAATCACAGCTGCTGCACCTGACCTTTCAAGCCCGCCGCAATGGCGGAAATGATGTCGCCCTGGAACTTGTAGCTCACCTGATTGGCGATCAGCCGGGCGGAAATGGGGGTAATGGTCTCAAAGGGGACCAAATCGTTTTCCTTCAACGTGGTGCCGGTCTCTACGATGTCCACGATCACGTCCGAGAGGCCCAGAATCGGGGCCAGCTCAATGGAGCCGTTGAGGTGGATGATGTCGATGTCCCGGCACTGGGCGGCGTAATACTGCCGGGCAATATGGGCAAACTTGGTGGCGACCCGGAGAGTCTTGCTCCGGTCGTCCCGGAAGCTGCTTTTGGCGGCCACGGCCATGCGGCACAGGCCGGTTTTCAGATCCAGCAGCTCGTAGACCTCGGGCTCGTATTCCAGCAGAATATCCTTTCCGGCCACACCCAGGTCCGCCGCGCCCCGCTCCACGTAGATGGCCACGTCCGAGGGCTTGACCCAGAAGAACCGGATGCCCTTCTCGGGATTTTCAAAAATCAGCTTGCGGCCCGGTTCCCGGATGCTGGGGCAGTCGAAGCCCGCGGCCTCGAACATGCCGTATACCTTTTCACCCAGGCGGCCCTTGGGCAGCGCGATATTGACCATATTATCCAACCTCCGTCACCTCCCCGCCTGTGAGCCGGACAATCCGGCCCACGCTCCCGGCCTCGGGGGCCGTCTGCCGGAGCTGGACCCGCTGGCCCTGGGCCCGGAGCTGATCCGCCGCGGCAAAGAGCGCCGCCGCGTCCGCGCCGGGCCCATAGAGCAGCACGGTATCGGCTTCGGCCTCCGCCGGAGACCGGTCCAGCCGCTCCAGCTGGTCCAGATAGACCGCGAAGCCCACGCCCCGGGCGGCTTTTCCCATGCGGACCAGCAGCTGGTCGTACTGCCCGCCGGAGAGGACGCCGGTGGGAATGCCCTCCACGTAGCCCCGGAACACCAGGCCGTTGTAATAGCTCATGTCGTTGACCAGGGAGAAGTCCAGCCGGATCTGGCGGCGGAAGGGCGTCAGCAGCGCGGCGATGGATTTAAGCTCCGCCAGCGCCGCCTGGGCGGCCTCGGTGGGGGCCAGCGGCGCGAGCACCGGCAGCACCTCTTCCAGCGGGCCGGAGAGGGTGGTCAGCGTCAGCAGCGGCTCAGCCAGGTCCGCAGGGCAATCGGACAGCAGCGCCGCCATGGCGTCCCGGTTTTTCTGCCGCAGACAGGCGAGGACCGCGGCCTTCTGCTCGGCCGGCAGCGCCAGCGGCGTCAAAATCTCGGATAAAAAGCCCAGATGGGACAGGTCCAGCACAAAGCGCGGCGAGATCGTCTCGAGACTCCGGGCCGCCAGCAGAATGACCTCCGCCAGCTGCACCAGATCCACCTGACCCAGGCACTCCACGCCGGTTTGGAGAATCTCCCGATAGCCCCGGCCGGGGCCCGCCACGCGGTAGACGTTTTCGTCATAGTAGACCTTCCGCAGCGGCGTCTGAGCCGGCTGGTAGTTTTTCACGATGGACAAGGTCACATCCGGCTTCAGCGCCAGCAGGGTGCCGTCGGTGTCCGGAAATGTGATGGCCCCCTCGGAGATCAGGAACTCCTTGTGGTGGAGATAGAGGGAGAGGGGCTCGAATTGACTCATCTTGAAGGGGCCGTAGCCATAGGACCGGTAGAGCCGCCGCAGCTCCAATACGGCCCGCTCCTCGGACTTGAGTGGCTCAGTCATGGGATTGATCCTCCATTCGTTCCAGCGCCAGCTGGTAGCCGCTGCTGCCGTACATCAGGCATTTTTTCACCCGGCAGATCGTGGCGGTACTGGCTCCGGTTTGTTTGTTGATTTCGTGATAGCTTTTCCCGCTGTGCAGGAGCGTCGCCACCTCAAAGCGCTGGGCAATCTCCTCGATTTCCTTGATGGTGCAGGCGTCCTCGAAAAAGCGGCCGCACTCCTCCACGGTTTGAAGCGTCAGAATTCCCTGGAATAACCGCTGAACAGCCTCCCGGTGTAGCACATCCATGGCCCGCATCCTTTCATGTTTTATTCCTTTACCATTTTAACGCTTCATCACGGTGAAATCAAGAGCGGCATCTCCCGTGGCTGGAGAGAAACCGGCGAACGGATGGCGTGTTTTTGGGCGGATTGCACAAATCCGACGCCGCAACAAGAGCGGCAGAACGTGAAAAAGCGAACGCCATGCGTCCGCCTTTTACACGATCGGGTCTATAAGCCGGGTTCTGTCTCAGACAGTCATCTATCTAGCCGCCGCGTTGCCGCGGCGATCCAGCCACCTCCTCGGAAACAGCCGGGCCAGCCTTGTTTCCTCCACGGTGTTGCTCCGGATAGAGTTTGCAGCGATGGACGCTTCCACGCCATCGGGTGCGCTCTTACCGCACCTTTCCACCCTTACCTCTTGCGAGGCGGTATATCTCTGTTGCACTTTTCCTGAAGTCGCCTTCGGCGGGCGTTACCCGTTATCCTTGCCCTGGGGAGCCCGGACTTTCCTCATACGCGGCCGTTGGGCACTGCGCACGCGACTGTCCGACCCGGTCGCCGGTTTATTTTACTTTATTTTGAAGCCATTGTCAAATGAATTGCAAATATTGGTCCGAGACAGTATAATAGAGCAAGATCATGGGGCCCCTGCCCCGGGAATGAGGAAATGATATGAAGGAAGCGTTGGATTCCTATTTTATGGCCCTGCGGGGCAAGCGGGTGGCCGTGCTGGGCATCGGCGTCAGCAATCGCCCGCTGATTCGCCTGCTGCTTTCCTACGGCCTGTCCGTAGTCGCCTGTGATAAGACGCCGCGGGCGGAGCTGGAGGACGAGGTCTTGGCCCTGGAGGCCACCGGCGCGGAGCTCCGCGTGGGGCCGGATTACTTGGAAAACCTGACGGCCGACGTGGTCTTCCGCACGCCGGGCATGCACCCGGAGAACCCGGCCCTGGTGCGGCTGCGGCAGCAGGGGAGCCGGATCACCTCGGAGATGGAGGCGTTCTTCTCCCTGTGCCCCTGCGATATCATCGCCGTGACCGGCTCCGACGGGAAGACCACCACCACCACGCTGATTGCCGAGATTCTCCGGCAGGCGGGCCGCACGGTCTGGGTGGGCGGCAATATCGGCCAGCCGCTGCTGGATCGGATTCCGGAGATGACCGCGTCGGATCTGGCGGTGGTGGAGCTGAGCTCCTTCCAGCTGATGGATATGACCCACTCGCCCAAAGTGGCCGTAGTGACCAATCTGGCCCCCAACCATCTGGACGTCCACAAGGATATGGCCGAATACATCCATGCCAAGGAGCAGATTTATCTCCACCAGAGGCCCGGCGACCGGCTGGTCCTCAACTACGACAACGAGATTACCCGGCGCTTTGCCGAGAAGGCCGTGGGGCAGGTGATCTATTTCTCCCGGCAGGGGCAGCCGTCGGGCGGCGTCTGGCTGGAGGGCGACACGATCTATGCCCAGGGCCGGGCAGTGATGACGCGGCAGGATATCCTGCTGCCGGGCATTCACAACGTGGAGAACTATATGGCCGCCATCTGCGCCGTGGCAGGCTATGCCTCCGACGAGGATATCCGCGCCGTGGCCCGCAGCTTCGGCGGGGTGGAGCACCGGATCGAGCTGGTGCGGGAGCTCCAGGGCGTGCGGTATTATAATGATTCCATTGCCAGCAGCCCCACCAGAACCATGGCGGGTCTCCACTCCTTTGACCAGCAGGTCATTCTGATCGCGGGCGGCTATGACAAGCACATTTCCTTTGCGCCCCTGGGTCCGGAGATTGTTCAGCATGTCAAGCGGCTGATTCTCTGCGGCGCCACGGCGGATAAAATCCGCGCCGCCGTTCTGGCCGCGCCGGACTATGCGCCGGGCCGGCCGGAGCTCACCGAGGTGCAGACCCTGGCGGAGGCCGTGACAGAGGCGAAAAACGCCGCAAAGCCCGGCGACGTGGTACTGCTGTCTCCGGCCTGCGCGGCATTTGACCAATTTAAGAATTTTATGGTCCGGGGTCAGACCTTCAAAACTCTGGTCCGGGACCTGAAGGAGTAACCATGGGATCGCTCATCGAAAAGATTTTGACGCCGAAAAAACAGACGCCCCACGTGACTGCGGTGATCGTCGCCGCCGGCTCGGCCACGCGGATGCACGGGGCTGATAAAGTGCTGACCCCCCTGGATGGGGAGCCGGTGCTGGTACGAACCGTCCGGGCCTTTGAGACGCATCCGCAGATTGATGAGATTATTCTGGTGGTCCGGGCCGATCAGAAGGAGACCGTCGCGGCCATGGTGGAGGCCCAGGGCTTTTCCAAGATCCGGGGCATCACCGTAGGCGGCGGCACCCGGACCGATTCGGTCATGGCGGGGCTGGATCTGGCAGCGCCGGAGACCACCCATGCCGCCATCCACGACGGAGCGCGGCCCCTGATTACCGAGGCCGTCATCACCGCCGCCGTGGAAACGGCCTTCCGCACCGGTGCGGCGGCTCCGGCCATCCCCTTGAAGGATACCATCAAGGTGGCGGATCGGGGCGTGGTGACGGCGACGCCCAATCGAAGCGCCCTCTTTGCAGTCCAGACGCCCCAGGTCTTTGACTTTGACCTGCTGCGGGGCGCGCTCCATAAGGCACAGACCGAGGGAACCGTTCTCACCGACGACTGCTCCGCCGTGGAGGCGCTGGGGATGAAGGTCCATCTGACCCAGGGAGACGAGGAGAATATCAAGGTCACCACACCGTTGGATCTGGTGGTGGCCGAGGCCATTTTGCAGCGGAGGCAGACCACATGAGAATTGGGCACGGCTATGACGTACACCGGCTGATTGCCGGCCGGAAGCTGATCCTGGGGGGCGTGGAAATCCCCTATATTCTGGGGCTGGATGGCCATTCCGATGCCGACGTGCTGCTCCACGCCGTCATGGACGCCCTCTTGGGCGCGGCGGCGCTGGGGGATATCGGCCACCTGTTCCCGGACACCGACCCGGCCTACAAGGGCATTTCCAGCCTGAAGCTGCTGGCCGTGGTGGCGGCGCGAATCCGGGAAAAGGGCTTTGAAATCGGAAATATTGACGCCACGGTCATCGCACAGAAGCCGAAGCTGGCTCCGTTTATCGAGGCCATGCGCAAAGAAACGGCCCGGGTGCTGCAAATCGACCCGGACCGGCTGAATATCAAGGCCACCACCGAGGAGCACTTGGGCTTCTCGGGACGCGAAGAGGGAATTGCAGCCCACGCGGTGTGCCTGCTGGAGTAAATAGAAGATTATTTATACGCTGGCTCAGGCCTTCTGAGCCAGCTTCAGCGTGTCGAAAAAGTCTTTTCGCCACGCTGAGCGTATTTTCAAACTTTTAAAAAAGTTTGAAAATACGAGTTGATTGAACGCGAAGGGGCCCTTGGGCCCCTTCACACTTCCCCCGCTGCTCTGTCCAATCAGCTTTCAGCGAGGTTTTTTGACAGTCTGAAGCTGGCTCAGGCCTTCTGAGCCAGCTTTTCCTTGGCCAATGTCAGCGCATGGGCCAGCTGATCGGGGCAGGAGGTGGGCTTCCAGCCGCAGTGGATGCCCTGGACCCGGCGGATGACCTCATCCACGTCCATGCCCTCCACCAGGGAGCCGATGCCCTTGAGGTTGCCGTTGCAGCCTCCGGTAAAGACGACGTTGGTGAGAACGTTGTTCTCCACATCAAAATCGATGGCACTGGAGCAGGTGCCCTGAGTCTTGTACGTAAAGTGCATAGTCATTTCCTTTCTATTCTGTCAAGTCGCAGACTTGGAGCTGCCCATAGTCGATCAGGTCGGCAGGGGAGAGGATCAGCTGCTGGCCTCGGGCCCCGGCAGAGACGGCAATCTCATCGTAAAGCTCGGCGGTCTCGTCGAGGAAGGTGGGGTAGGCTTTTTTCATGCCCACAGGGCTGCATCCGCCGCGGATGTAGCCGGTCAGAGGCAGGAGCTCGTTCTGATGGACCATTTCGACCTTTTTATCCCCGGCGGCTTTTGCGGCCTTTTTCAGGTCCAGCGTACAGCAGACCGGGATGCAGAACACCAATATTCCCCGCTTGTCGCCCCGGGTGACCAGGGTTTTAAACACCTGCTCCGGCGGAAATCCGATGGCCTGGGCGGCTTTCAGTCCGCTGAGATCGGCCTCGTCATAGTCATAGGACGCCGTGCGGTACGGAATCCCCGCCTGAGACAGAAGCCGGAGCGCGTTGGTTTTCGTCATGGTATCGCCTCGAATTCCGCAAGATTTGCCAGAAAAGATTATAGCCCAAGACCGCCATCGTTGCAACAGGAAAAAACTTATGGTACAATGGTTAAAATTTTGGAAAAAACCAGGAGGAGCCCAGCATGTCCATCGAAAAGGTACGGGCCTATTTTGCGGCCCAAGGCATAGAAAATCGTATCCAGGAGTTCCCGGTTTCCAGCGCCACCGTGGAGCTGGCAGCCCAGGCCCTGGGCGTGGAGGGCAAGCGCATTGCCAAGACCCTCTCGTTTCTGGTCGGGGACCAGTGCGTGCTGATCGTGGCCGCGGGGGACGCCAAGGTGGATAACCCCAAATACAAGGCCCAGTTTCATACCAAGGCCAAAATGCTGCCCCATGATCTGGTCCCGGAATATGTGGGCCACGCCGTGGGCGGCGTCTGTCCCTTCGCCGTGAAGGAGGGCGTAGCCGTCTACCTGGACGAATCTCTCCGGCGGTTTGAGACCGTGTTCCCGGCGGCGGGAAGCGCCAACAGCGCCATTGAGCTCACAATCCCCGAGCTGGAGCGCTACGCCCAGACCGCCCAGTGGATAGACGTCTGCAAGGGCTGGCAGTGAGAAGGGAATAGGGAAGAAGGAATAGGGAATAGGTGCTTAGGCCAGCCGGTCCTCGGGCAGGCGGTGGAGGAAGTAGAGGGCCAGGGGCATGGAGATCACGAAGGTCAGTGCGTCGCTGACGGCCTGAGCCAGCTGGACGCCGGGGAGGCCAAACAGCAAGGGCAGCAGCCAGATCAGCGGGATAAACAGAAGGCCGCTGCGCAGGGCCGAGAGGAAGCTGGCCCGTCCGGCCAAGCCCACGCTCTGGAACATCATATTGGCGCAGACGCTCAAGGGCAGGAAAAAGCAGGCCACGCTCTGATAAATGAGTGCCGGGAAGGCGATGGCCACCACCTCCGGGTCCGGCTGGAACACGGCAACCAGCGGCCGGGCAAAGACAATACAGACCACCGCGCCGATTCCCAGCAGGACCTCGCCGGCCAGCCCCGTAAACCAGAAGCCTTTGCGAACCCGGGAGTAGATCTTCGCGCCGTAGTTAAAGGCGGCCACCGGCTGATAGCCCTGGCCCATGCCCAGGCCCACCGAGAAGATAAAGCTGGTAATGCGGTTGACAATGCTCATGGCGGCCACGGCGGCGTCGCCATAGATACCGGCCTGGTGATTGAGCAACAGTCCGGACAAGCTGGCCAGGCCCTGGCGGATCAGAGAGGGGAGGCCGGTGGCCACAATGAGCCAGATTTCCTGCCATTGCCGCGTCACCTTGGAGAGCTTCAGCTTGCTCTCGGTCCGCCCGGCCAGGAACATATAGAGCAGAATCAAAAAGCTGACGGCCTGAGAGATGGCTGTGGAGAGGCCCGCGCCTGAGGTGCCCATGTCGAAGAGAAAAATGAGAATCGGGTCCAGGATCATATTGAGGAAACCGCCGGATACCAGGCCGATCATGGCCAGGAAGGACATGCCCTCGTAGCGGAGAATGTTGTTGAGCACACAGCTGCCGGTAAAGATGGGACCGGCCAGTAGAATCCACATGCCGTAGTCCCGGGCAAAAGGCAGAATGGTCTCGGTGCTGCCCAGCAGATACATCAGCGGCGTCAGGAACAGGAGGCCGAAGACGCCGATCACCGCGCCCATCAGCAGGGCCAGAAAGAAGCCGGTGGAGGCAAAGCGCGTGGCGCTGTCCACGTCGTGCTGCCCCAGGCGGCGGGAGATGTTGCTGCCTGCGCCGTGGCCGAACATAAAGCCGAAGGCCTGGAAAATCGCCATCAGGCTGAAGACGACGCCGATGGCGCCGGAGGCGCTCTTGCCCAGTTGGCCGACGAAGTAGGTGTCGGTCATATTATAGACGCTGGTAATCAGCATACTGGCAATGGTGGGAATACCCAGCCGCAGGATCAGCTTGGGGATGGGGGTTTCGGTCATCTGCTTATATTTCTCTTCTGATTGCAGCTGTGCATGGGGCATTTACGTCATCTCCTATTAATTCTAAACACAATTATAACATAAAGGTCAAGGGAATGAAAATCCATGCTTTTCATTTTGGAAAAAAAGGTGTATAATAAAACCTATAATTGCTATGGGAAGGAGTGACCACTATGTCGGAGCAGCACAAGCTTGTTCTTGCGGTCTTGCAGGAGGAGGACTATGACGGCACCGTCACGGCGCTGAACCAGCATGGATTTTTCGTCACGAAACTCTCGTCCAGCGGCGGTTTCCTGCGCAAAAAGAATATCACCATCCTGGTGGGCGTGGAGACCTCGCGGTACGTAGAATTGATGGATCTTCTGAAGGGCCGCGCCGGCCGGAGGAAAAAGGTCATGTACGCTACCCCTGCCATGATGCCCGGCGTCCATCTGGAGGCAGCGGTGTCGGCGGTTCCCATTCAGGTGGACACCGGCGGCGCGACGGTCTTTACCCTGGAGCTTGAGGGACTGGAGAAGATCTGAGCACCGTGGACATCTATCGCAATCACGTTCGGGTGACCTATGGAGAGGTTGACGGCGCGCTGCGCCTGACCCACCGGGGGGCCATGTCGATCATGCAGGAGGCGGCCATCGTCCATTCCAGCCAGTCGGGCTACGCCATGGAGGATGTGGACCGCACCCATGTGATCTGGATGGTGGTCCGCTGGCGGGTCAGGCTCACCGGCAGGGCCGTCTGGAACGACGCCCTCACCGTGGAGACCTGGCCCCGGTCCATGGGGCGGCTGACCTCGGTGCGCAATTTCCGCCTGCTGGACGCCCAGAATAACCCGGTGGCGGTGGGAGAATCGGAGTGGCTTCTGGTCAGCACCGATACCGGCCGGGTGGCCCGGATCACGCCGGAAATTGCCGCGGCCTATGCGCTGGTGGAACAGGACGTCTTTGATTCTCCGGCCCCGCCCCTGGAGCCGGGGGAGGGAGAGGAAGTCTGCCGCCTGCCGGTCCGCCGCAGCGATATCGACACCAACCACCACGTCAATAATCTGGTCTATCTGGACTACGCCTGGGAGGCGCTGCCGGAAGACCTCTGGAAAACCGGCGTCGCCGAGATATCCGTGACCTACCGCCGCCAGTTTCTGCTGGGCGATACGGTCGAATGCCGCTACCGCCGCCAGGGTCCGCTGCACGTGGTGGATCTCTATGGCAACGGGGTGCTCCATGCCACGGTCACCTTCCAATAAGGGGCGTCATTTGAAACTTCTTGACAGAGCCTGCCGCATCATGGTATAATCACCACGCCAGTTTGAGTGCTGCGCTATTTTTCGACCGCTCTGCCTCGCAGAGAAAGCCTTACGGACAGGCGGGTCAGCTGCCGTGCGGTTCAATCCGCATTATTGATTGAGTTAAAAGCTCAAATTTTATAAGTTGATTACTTTATAATCCTTATCATCTTGTGAAACGGTCAATAAGAGCAGCAAGCTGAAATTTTTGCTGATGCACTCTGAAAATCTATGACTGCAAAGGGGAAATTTGTCTCTTTGCGGCGAGAGTCCTGATTGATACGCAGATGGTAATATGCCATCTGCGTTTATTTTTTTGAGACAGGGAGAAACCAATGGATTTGAACAAGCAGAACAGAGCGCCCATCTGCGAGGCGCTGGAGCGGTTCCGGAAGCGGCGGGTGGTCCCCTTCGACGTGCCGGGACACAAGCGGGGCCGGGGCAACCCGGAGCTGACGCAGCTCTTCGGCGAGCGGTGCGTGGGCCTGGACGTCAACAGCATGAAGCCCCTGGACAATCTCTGTAATCCGGTGTCGGTCATCGCCCAGGCCGAGGCCCTGACGGCCGACGCATTCGGCGCGGCCCATGCCTTTTTGATGGTGGGCGGCACCACCAGCGCCGTCCAGGCCATGGTCCTGTCGGTCTGCAAGGCCGGGGACAAGATCATTCTGCCCCGGAATGTCCATAAGAGCGTGATCAACGCCCTGATTCTCTGCGGCGCGGTCCCGGTCTATATCAACCCCAAGGTCCACCCGGTCATCGGCGTGGCGTTGGGCATCGAGGTGGACGCCCTGGAGGAGACCATCGCGAAAAACCCCGACGCAGTGGCCGTGTTTATCAATAATCCCACCTATTACGGCATCTGCTCCAATTTGAAGGCCCTGACCGAGACCGCCCACCGCCACGGCATCAAGGTCCTCTGCGACGAGGCCCACGGGACCCATCTCTATTTCGGCGACCATCTGCCCATGGCCGGCATGCGGGCCGGGGTGGATATGGCCGCGGTCTCCATGCACAAGTCCGGCGGCAGTCTGACCCAGAGCTCGGTGCTGCTGACCGGCCCGGATATGGATCCGGGCCACGTCCGGCAGATCATCAACCTGACCCAGACCACCTCCGCCAGCTACCTGCTGCTGGCCAGCCTGGACCTGAGCCGCCGGAATCTGGCTCTCCGGGGCCGGGAGAGCTTCGGCAAGGTGGTCAAAATGGCCGAGTACGCCCGGGAGGAGATCAACCACATCGGCGGCTACTACGCCTACGGCAAGGAGCTCATCGACGGCTCCAGCGTCTACGACTTCGACGTCACCAAGCTCTGCGTCTATACCAAGAATATGGGCCTCACCGGCATCGAGGTCTATGATTTGATGCGGGACGAGTACGATATTCAGATTGAATTCGGAGACATCGGCAATATTATGGCCTATATCTCCATCGGCGACCGGCTCCAGGACATCGAGCGGCTGGTGGGCGCCCTGGCCGATATCAAGCGGCTCTACCAGGGCGACGCCGGGACGCTGGCTTATGTGGACTCGGTCCAGCCCGAGGTGGCCTGCAGCCCCCAGTTTTCCTTCTATGCCCAGAAGGAGTCCCTGCCCATCCGGGAGACCGCGGGCCGGGTCTGCGGCGAGTTCGTCATGTGCTACCCGCCCGGGATTCCGATTCTGGCCCCCGGCGAGCGGATCACCGAGGATATCATCGACCACATTCTCTACGCCCGGGAGAAGGGCTGCAGCCTCCAGGGCGCGGCCGATCCCCGCGTGGACCATGTACAGGTGCTGAAAGGAGTGTAACGGATGGAAAACCACGCGGAAGTCTGGTTTTCGGACTTTCAGACCGATAACGTCAAGCTGAGTATCCGCCTGGACCGGCAGCTGTTCAGCGCCGACAGCGAGTATCAGCATATCGACGTCTTCCAGTCCCCGGCCTTCGGCCGCTTTGTGGCGCTGGACGGCGACGTGATCTTCTCCGAGGCCGACGAGTTCATCTATAACGAGATGGTCACCCATGTGCCCATGGCGGTCCATCCCCATGTGAAAAAGGTGCTGATTATCGGCGGCGGCGACGGCGGCGTGGCCCGGGAGTTCACCGCCTATCCCGAGATCGAGGAGATCGACGTGGTGGAGCCCGACGAGCAGTTTGTGGAGGTCTGTAAGGAATACTTCCCCGAGGCCGCCAAGGGCTTCGAGGACAGCCGGGTCCAGGTCTTCTATCAGGATGGCCTGCGGTTCCTCCGGGGCCGCAGCGATGAATACGACATCATCATCAACGACGCCACCGACCCCTTCGGCCACACCGAGGGCCTCTTCACCAAGGAGTTCTACGGCAGCTGCTACAAGGCCCTCAAGGCCGACGGCATCATGGTCTACCAGCACGGCAGCCCCTTCTTCGACGAGGATGAGTCGGCCTTCCGCTCCATGCACAACAAGGTCTACCGGTCCTTCCCCATCTCCCGCGTCTATCAGGCCCACATCCCCACTTGCACCAGCGGCTATTGGATGTTCGGCTTCGCCAGTAAAAAATACCATCCCATCGAGGATTTCGACCCGGTCCGCTGGAACGCCCGGGGCCTCAAAACCGAGTATTACACCACCAATCTCCACATCGGCGCCTTTATGCTGCCCAAGTACGTGGAGGACATTTTGGAACAGGAGGAGAATGCAAAACATGGCTAAGGTATTGGTAATCGGCTGCGGCGGCGTGGCCCGGGTGGCCATCGTCAAGTGCTGCCAGAACAGCGAGGTATTCACCGATCTGATGATCGCCAGCCGCACAGTCTCCAAGTGCGACGCCCTCAAGGCGGAGCTGGAAGGGAAGTTCCCCACCCGCATCACCACCGCCCAGGTGGACGCCGACAACGTGGAGGAGCTGACGGCTCTGATTAAGAGCTACGCCCCCGACGTGGTCCTCAATGTGGCCCTGCCCTACCAGGACTTGACAATTATGGACGCCTGCCTGGCCGCCGGCGTGGACTACGTGGACACCGCCAACTACGAGCCCGAGGACACCGACGATCCTGCCTGGCGCGAAGTCTACGAGAAGCGCTGTAAGGACCTGGGCTTCAGCGCCTACTTTGACTATTCCTGGCAGTGGGCCTACAAGGAGAAGTTCGAGAAGGCCGGCCTCACCGCCCTCCTGGGCACCGGCTTCGACCCCGGCGTCACCAGCGTCTTCTCGGCCTACGCCCTGAAGCACTACTTCGACGAGATCGACACCATCGATATTCTCGACTGCAATGGCGGCGACCACGGCTATCCCTTCGCCACCAACTTCAACCCCGAGATCAATCTCCGCGAGGTCAGCGCCCCCGGCAGCTACTGGGAGAACGGCCACTGGGTGGAAATTCCTGCCATGAGCATCAAGCGGGAGTATGATTTCCCCCAGGTGGGCATGAAGGATATGTACCTCCTCCACCACGAGGAGATCGAGTCCCTGGCCAAGAATATCCCCGGCGTCAAGCGGATTCGGTTCTTTATGACCTTCGGCCAGAGCTATCTGACCCATATGAAGTGCCTGGAGAACGTGGGAATGCTCTCCACCACGCCCATCGAGTTCCAGGGCCAGCAGATCGTGCCCATCCAGTTCCTCAAGGCATTGCTGCCCGACCCGGCCAGCCTGGGTCCCCGCACCGTGGGCAAGACCAACATCGGCTGCATCTTCACCGGCCGCAAGGACGGCAAGGAGAAGACCCTCTATATCTATAACGTCTGCGACCACCAGGCATGCTATAAGGAGCTGGGCAGCCAGGCCATCAGCTACACCACCGGCGTACCCGCCATGATCGGCACCATGATGGTGGCGAAGGGCCTGTGGAAGAAGCCCGGCGTCTTTACCGTGGAGGAGTTCGATCCTGATCCCTATATGGAAGCCCTGAATCAGTGGGGCCTGCCGTGGGTCGTGGAAGAGCACCCCGCCCTGGTGGACTGATGGACCTCTATTCGATTCCCACCCCCAGCTATGTCATCGACCGGGGCAGGCTGGAGGACAACTGCCGCATCCTCGCCGGGGTCATGGAGCGGACCGGCTGCAAAATCCTGCTGGCTCAGAAGGCTTTCTCCGCCTTCTCCCAGTATCCCCTGATCGGGAAGTATCTCTCCGGCACCACCGCCAGCGGCCTCTATGAGGCCCGGCTGGGTCGGGAGGAGCTGGGGAAGGAGACCCATGTCTTCTCCCCGGCCTACCGGGAAGCAGAGTTCGACGAGCTTGCGGACCTCTGCGACCATATCGTCTTCAACTCCGTGGCCCAGCTGCGCAAGTACCGGGACCGCTGCCGGGACCGGAGCGTCGGCCTGCGGATCAATCCCCGGTGCTCCACCCAGGAACATGGGATCTATGACCCCTGCGCTCCGGGCAGCCGCCTGGGCGTGATCCGGGAGAACCTGACCGCAGAAGACGTGGCCCTGGTGGACGGCTTTCACTTCCACACCCTCTGCGAGCAGAACGCCGACGCCTTGGCCACGACCCTGGACGCCGTGGAGCGGCAGTTCGGGGAATTTTTCCCGCAGTTAAAGTGGCTCAACTTCGGCGGCGGCCACCATATCACCCGGCCCGACTACGACATTCCCCTGCTGGAGTCCTGCATTCGCCGGATTCGGGAGCGCTATGGCCTGGAGGTCTACTTGGAGCCCGGCGAGGCCGTGGCCCTCAACGCCGGGTATCTCGTCACCGAGGTCCTGGACACCGTGGAAAACGGCGGCGTCACCACGCTGATTCTCGACGCCAGCGCCGCCTGCCATATGCCCGACGTGCTGGAGATGCCCTACCGCCCGCCGCTGCGAAATAGCGGCCAGCCGGGCGAGAAGGCATATACCTACAGGCTTTCCAGCTATACCTGTCTGGCCGGGGACATCATCGGGGACTATTCCTTCGACGAACCGGTCCAAATCGGGGACAAGCTGGTCTTCGAGGATATGGCCATCTATTCCATGGTCAAAAACAACACCTTCAACGGCATCCCGCTGCCAGGCATCTACGAGATGGACCGGGACGGGTCCTGCCGCCTGGTGAAGGCCTTCGGCTATTCTGATTTCAAGGAGCGGCTCTCCTGATGGAACGTAGCAAATTCTATATGCCCGCCGAATATGCCCCCCACGAGGGCACGCTGCTGATCTGGCCGGTGCGCCCCGGCTCCTGGCCCCACGGCGGGAAAGCGGCCCAGCAAGCCTTCTGCCGGATTATGGAGGCCTTGCTGCCCCACGAGAAGGTCTGGCTTCTGGCCGGCCGGGACCGCCTGGAGGAGGCTCGCGCCGCCGTCCCCGCCGGGGTAGAGGTGCTGGAGATCGACAGCGACGATGCCTGGGCCCGGGACGTGGGCCCCACGTTCCTGATCGACGGCCAGGGCGGCCGCATGGGCGTGGACTGGCAGTTCAACGCCTGGGGCGGAGACGTGGACGGTCTCTATGCCCACTGGGAGAAGGACGACGCCGTGGCGTCTCAGTTCTGCCGCCTCCTCGGCGACCCGGTGCTGAACGCCCACCCCTTCGTCCTGGAGGGCGGCTCCATCCATTCCGACGGCGAGGGCACCATTCTCACCACCGAGAGCTGCCTTTTGAGCGCCGGACGCAACCCCGAAATGACCAAGGCCGAGATCGAGGCCAAGCTCCTGGAGACTCTGGGGGCCGAAAAGGTCCTTTGGCTGCCCCGGGGCATCTATAACGACGAGACCAACGAGCACGTGGACAATATCTGCTGCTTTGTGGGCCCCGCCCAGGTGGCGCTCGCCTGGACCGACGACGAGAACGACCCCCAATACCCCCTGAGCCGCGCCTGTGAGGCGGCCCTGCAAGGGGCCACCGACGCCAAGGGCCGTCCCTTCACGATCCACCGCCTGCCCATTCCCAAGACGCCCATCACGGTCCGGGAGGAGGACCTGACGGGCTATATCTTCGAGGAGGGCGAGGACGTCCGGGACGTGGGCGAACGGCTGGCGGCCAGCTATGTGAACTTCTATATCGGCAACGGCGTGGTCCTGGTCCCCCAGTTTGGGGACAGCCACGATACATTGGCCCTGGAGATTTTGGGACAATGCTTCCCCACCCGGCAGGTGATTCCCATCCCCGCCCGGGACATCCTCCTGGGCGGCGGCAACATCCACTGCATCACCCAGCAGGTCCCGCGGCGGTAGCAACGCCTCCCCTTGGTGACCAAGGGGAGGTGGCGCGAAGCGCCGGAGGGGATGAGAGGCCGCGATACCCGCCCGCTTCCGGCCATTCGTCAGCGCTCGGTTGCCGGCAGCTTACAACCCCTCAGTCTCGCTTCGCGAGCCAGCTCCCCTTGCACAGGGGAGCCCTTGGGCGCGAAGCGCAGTCATCGAACATCGCCACACGGAGGAAATCCCATGCGAAACGTCACAGTCTCAGCCATTCAAATGCAGTGCACGGAATCGGTGGCGGAAAATCTGGCCGCGGCCGAGCGCCTGGTCCGCCGGGCGGCGGGGGAGGGAGCCCAGGTCATCCTGCTCCCGGAGCTCTTTGAGCGGCCCTATTTCTGCCAGGAGCGGCGGTATGAATACTACGCCTACGCCAAGCCCACGTTGGAGAACGACGCCGTGCGCCATTTTCTGCCCATTTCCGAGGAGCTCTCCCTGGTGCTGCCCATCAGCTTCTATGAGCGCAGCGGCAACGTCCTCTATAACACTGTGGCGGTGCTGGACTGCGGCAAGCTCCTGGGCGTCTACCGCAAGACCCATATCCCCGACGACCACTACTACCAGGAGAAATTCTATTTCACCCCCGGCGACACGGGCTTCCGGATCTGGGACACCACCTATGGAAAAATCGGCGTGGGCATCTGCTGGGACCAGTGGTTCCCGGAGACGGCCCGGTGTCTGGCACTGGGCGGCGCGGAGCTGATTTTCTATCCCACCGCCATCGGCAGCGAGCCGATTCTCGACTGCGACAGTATGGAGCACTGGCGGCGGACCATGCAGGGTCACGCTGCGGCCAATGTCCTGCCGGTGATTGCGGCCAATCGCTTCGGCCTGGAGACCGTACACCCCTGCCCGGAGAATGGAAACCAGTCCTCCAGCCTCAATTTCTACGGCTCCAGCTTTATGACCGACGCCACCGGCGCGGTGATTGCCCAGGCGGACCGGTCCGGCGAAGCCGTTCTGACCGCGTCCTACGATCTGGACGCGCTCTTCGCCGAGCGCCTCAACTGGGGCCTCTTCCGGGACCGCCGCCCCGACTGCTACCACGCCATTTCCGGCTGGAGCTGATTTTTTCAAAAAACTGCCGCCTTCTCTTCGGAAGACGGCAGTTTTTCTGGGTTCAGCGCATGGTCTGGCTGGGCTTGGCGTCCTTGGCATCCTTGCTGTCGCGGCAGTTCTGCTTGGAGTTTTGCGTGCCGTTCTGCTTCTGCATGCCGTTCTGGGTGCTGCTCTGCTTCTGCATGCCGCTCTGAGTGCTGCTCTGCTTCTGCATACCGTTCTGACTGTTATTCATGGAATTGTTGTTCATTTGGATTGACCTCCAAAAATAGTGTTGCGGTCCCCGTGGGAGTAGTATGGCCCGTACTTTAGGATTTATCCTTGGGCTTGAACAAAAGCGCGGCCAGGACTCCGAAGATTATGGCAGCGGTGACGCCGCCGGCGGCGGCCTTGAAGCCGCCGGTAAAAATGCCCCAGAAGCCCTCTTCGTTGACGGCTTCTCGGACACCCTTGGCCAGATTGTAGCCGAAGCCCGTCAGCGGCACCGTGGCCCCGGCCCCGGCGAAGTCCACCAGCGTTTCATAGATGCCCAGCGCCCCCAGCAGCACGCCTGCAACCACGTAGAGCACCAGAATGCGGGCCGGCGTCAGCTTGGTTTTGTCAATCAGGATCTGGCCCGCGGCGCAGAGAAGGCCGCCCACCAGAAAGGCTTTGAGAAATTCCACAGTCAGACTCTCCCTCCTTCGATGGCCACGGCGTGGCAGACGCCGGGGATGGACTCGCCCTGCTGGGTGGTCAGGGGCGAGAGCAGGGCCCCGGTGCCGCAGAAGAGGAGATTTTTCAGTTCCCCCTTCTGGAGCTTTCGCAGCAGGTAGCCGCAGAGGACCACGCTGCCGCAGCCGCAGCCGGAGCCCCCGGCGTGGACGTCCTGCCGCTCCAGGTCGAAGATCATCACGCCGCAGTCGTCATAAATCGCTTCCAGCGCCACGCCGTCCCGGCGAAAGAGGTCCAGCAGGATAGCCTTGCCGACGGCTCCCAGGTCGCCGGTGACGATGCAGTCGTAGTCCTCGGGACTGCGGCCCAGGTCGTCGAAATGGGCCCGAAGCGTCGCATAGGCCGCCGGAGCCATGGCCGCGCCCATATTGGCGGCGTCCTTGATGCCGTAGTCTACCACCGTCCCCACGGTGGCGCAGCGCAGGCAGGGACCTCGATCCCTTTGGCCCAGCAGCATACAGCCCGCGCCGGTGACGGTCCACTGGGCCGTGGGCGTCCGCTGGCCGCCGTATCCCAGGGGAAAGCGGTACTGCCGCTCCGCCGATGCGAAGTGGGAGGAGCTCATGGCCGCGGCGATCCGGGCATAGCCGCCGTTGACGGCCATGCCGGAGAGAATCAGGGCCTCGGCCATGGTGGAGCAGGCGCCGTAGAGGCCGAAGAAGGGCACGCCGGTATCCCGCACCGCAAAGCTGGAGCTGATACATTGATTTAACAGGTCGCCGCTGAACAAGGCGTCCAGGTCGGCGTCATGGAGACCGGCTTTTCGCTTGGCCGATTCCAGGGCCAGGGCCTGCATTTTGCTCTCGGCCTTTTCCCAGGAGAGCTGGCGGAAGGTGGTGTCGGCGGTGGTTTCGTCAAAGTAGGCGGCCAATGGACCCTCGCGCTCTTTTTTGCCGCCGATGGCCGCGGCGGAGAGAATAGCGGGGCGGCGGTCAAAGACGATGCTCTGCCGCCCCCGGTGCAGTGTTCCCATATCATCGCTCCTTTGGAGATAGTATGGCTGAAACTGCAAAAAGTATAGGAGCGGATGTAAAAATGTAAATGCACCGCGCAAGCGGCCGAAATGCGGCATGCAAAGACTCTTTGCTGGACAGTACACGGGAAAACCCTTACACTGAATACGAGGTGAGCGCCATGCGTGATATTGGAAAAAATATAAAAACGCTGCGTATCCGGCGGGGGATGACTCAGGACGAGCTTGCAGAGGCACTCTATGTGACCAGGCAGACTGTGTCCAACTACGAGACCGGCCGCTCCCGTCCCGACGTGGAGATGCTGCTCCGGATTGCCGAGGTCCTGCAGGCCGATGTCCACCATCTGCTCTATGGACCGCCCGTCCCGGTGGACCGGCGGAAGGAGCTGCGGCAGTTTCTGATCTGTGCCGGTACGGTTGTTCTGCTGTGGACGGGCCGCCTGGCGCTGCGCTATTGGTCATTGGATTTTTTGCAGGAACACTATGGCAGCGTCATCTGCGAACTGCCGCTGTATCTGACGGATTACGGGGTGAGGCCTGCCACCATCCTGCTCTTCGGGTAGACATTCATGCAGGGCATGAGCCTGCGGTTCCACCTGCACCGGTTTCCCAGACCATGGGCGGTCCTGGTGCGCCGCGCCATCATCGCCGTGCTGGCTGTCAACTGGCTGGTACTCTGGTGCCTGCTCTGCTACAACGCCGTGATGGTCTACCAAGTTGGCATGGACCCGCAGAACGTCCTGGAGGTGATGAGTCTGCCTTGGCGTTTGGCTCGCTTCACACTGGAGATCATCGGACAGCGGTTTTTTCTGGCCCTGATGGGCGGCATGCTCTGGTATTTTGGATTTCCGGCAAAACGGAAGCAGAAACCGGCCCCGGTCCCGGACTGATGTGCCGCGGAACACAAAAGGGCGCGCTGCAAACGCAGCGCGCCCTCAGACTGTCGAAAAACCCCGCAGAAGACTTTTGGAACAGAGCAGCGGGGAATGTGTGCAAGGGGTTAAGACCCCTTGCGCGTTCAATCAATACGGATTTTCAAACTTTTTTAAAAGTTTGAAAATCCGC
>DVFN01000107.1 GCA_018713205.1 Candidatus Avoscillospira stercorigallinarum
GCGGATTTTCAAACTTTTAAAAAAGTTTGAAAATCCGTATTGATTGAACGCGCAAGGGGTCTTAACCCCTTGCACACATTCCCCGCTGCTCTGTTCCAAAAGTCTTCTGCGGGGTTTTTCGACAGTCTGAGCTCCCTTTACACAAGGGAGCCTTCCCTCTCAGGCATCCGGCCCTGGTTCGTTCGCCGATGGTACATCCGACGCGGCAGCTGGTCCAGGCGCATATGCAATGCGCCCCTACGGTGTGTAGCGCGCCACCGTTCCCCCGTAGGGGCGGATTATATATCCGCCCGGAACCCAGCGCGTCGTGATCGCGGCCCCGGTGGTAGCGGGGCCTTGCGGCGGGGTGTGGGCACCCCGCCCTACGGTTTGTGTGTCCGCCGATGGTGCATCCGTCGCGCTGGCCGGGTACGGGCGGCTGCTAGCCGCCCCTACGCCGCAGGCTGCAAATTTGTCGTAAGGGCGACTATCAGTCGCCCGCCTTGGCCGGTGCATCCGACGCGGCGGCTAGGCACAGGCACAGTTTTACATGGATTTACAAGGGCTAGAAAAAAATTTTCGGATTCGTCAATCTTTCGCAACACTTTTTCGTGTATAATAGAATAAGGCAATATGGGGAGCGTGATTGTATGTCCGTACGAGAATTCCTGGAGCAGCAGGAGTACGCGCTGCTCTCGCCCCGGGCGCAGAAGGCCGCCGAGACTAAGGGCCGCGCCTACCGGGAAGAGGAGAGCGACGTGCGCACCTGCTACCAGCGGGACACCGACCGCATTGTCCACTCCAAGGCCTTCCGGCGGCTGATGCACAAGACTCAGGTGTTTCTCCAGCCCGAGGGCGACCACTACCGCACCCGCATGACCCACACCCTGGAGGTCAGCCGCATTGCCCGCACCATTGCCCGGGCCCTCCGGCTCAATGAGGATTTGGTGGAAGCCGCGTCCCTGGGCCACGATCTGGGCCACACCCCCTTCGGCCACGCCGGAGAAGTGGCCCTCAGCGAGGTCATGGGCATCCCCTTCCGCCACAACGAGCAATCGCTCCGGGTGGTGGACAAGCTGGAGAAGAACGGTCAGGGTCTGAACCTGACCCACGAGGTCCGCATGGCCATTCTCGGCCACACCGGCCTCAGCATCCCAGAGACGTTGGAGGGGCAGATTGTCCGGATTTCCGACCGCATTGCCTATATCAACCACGACATCGACGACGCCATCCGGGCCGGGATTCTCCGGGAGGCCGATATTCCCCGGGAAATCTCCTATGTCCTGGGCGAGAGCCACCGGGAGCGCATCAACACCCTGGTCACCGACATGATTTCCCAGACCGCCGAAACCGGCCAGCTGGGTATGCGGCCCCAAGTCTCCCAGGCCATGAACGAGCTGCGGAGCTTCCTGTTCGCCCGGGTCTACAAAAATCCCGTGGCCAAGGGCGAGGAATCCAAGGCTCGGGGCATTCTCCAGTCCCTCTATACCTATTATACCAAGCACCCCGAGGCGCTGCCCGCCGACTTTATCCCTCAGCTGGACTTCGACGGCATGGGCCGGGTGATCTGCGACTACATCGCCGGTATGACCGACAAATATGCCGTTCATACCTACGAGACGATCTTTATTCCGGCCGCCTGGCACGTCCGGGGCTGAGTGAGAAAGGAGGCATCGAAGTGGCATTCCCCCCTGCGTTTCTCGACGAGCTCAACGCCCGCAATCCCATTGAGGATGTGGTGAGCCAGTACGTCCAGCTGACCCGCCGGGGCAGCAACCTCTTCGGCCTCTGCCCCTTCCACAGCGAGAAGACGCCCTCCTTTTCCGTGGCCCCGGACAAGGGAATCTACTACTGCTTCGGCTGCCACAAGGGCGGCGGACCCGTCAACTTTATTATGGAAATCGAGGGGCTGGACTACCCCGACGCCGTGCGGTTTCTCGCCAAGCGGGCCGGGCTGGAGGTCCCCGAGGACGCCGAGTACCGCTCGGCCTACAAAAAACAGGAGCGGCTGCGGAATCTCTGCAAGGAGGCCGCCCGGTTCTACCGGCAGGAGCTCTTCGCCCCCGGCGGTCAAGCCGCCCGGGACTATCTCGTCCGCCGCGGCGTCTCCAGCCAGACCGTCTCCCGGTTCGGTCTGGGCTATTCGCCCGACGCCTGGTCCGCTTTGTTGGATACCATGACGAAAAAGGGGTATACCAACGAAGAGCTGCTGGACGCCGGTCTGGCCCTCAAAAGCCAGAAGGGCAGCTGCTACGACCGGTTCCGCAACCGGCTGATGTTCCCGATCATCGACGTCCGGGGCAACGTCATCGGCTTCGGCGGCCGGGTCATGGACGACTCCAAGCCCAAGTATCTCAACTCCCCGGAGACCTCGATTTTCAACAAGCGGAAAAACCTCTTCGCCCTCAATGTGGCCAAGAAGACCAAGGCGGGGATGCTGATTCTCACCGAGGGCTATATGGACGCCATTGCGCTGCATCAGTACGGCTTCGACTGTGCCGTGGCTTCTCTGGGCACGGCGCTCACCGAAGAGCATGCCCAGCTTCTGGCGAAGTATACCAAGCAGGTGGTGCTGACCTACGACGGCGACGAGGCCGGACAGAACGCCACCCGCCGGGCCATTCCCATGCTGGAACGGGCCGGGCTCCAGGTGAAGATTCTCCGGATGCAGGGCGCCAAGGACCCGGACGAATTTCTCAAGGCCTACGGCGCCAACAAGTTCCAGGCCCTGCTGCAAAAGTCCGAAAATCAGGCGGAATACCGGCTGATTTCCCTGCAAAACAAGTATGATTTATCCGACGACGCCCAGAAGGTCAGCTTTCTCAAGGAGGCGTCGGAGCTGATTTCCACCTTCACCACCCCGGTGGAGCGGGAGGTCTATGCCACCCGGGCCGCCCAGGCCGCCGGGATCACGCCGGAGTCCATGCTCCAGGAGGTGAGCCGGGCCTACCGCCGCCGGACCGCCCAGGCCAAAAAGCGCCGGGAGCGGGCCGACCTGGACGTGGCCGGGCAGCAGCAGCCCAAGGAGAAGGGGCTGCGGTACGACAATATCAAATCCGCCGTGGCCGAGGAGCAGGTGCTGGCCCAGGTGCTCAAGGAGCCCGCCCTGCTGCCCACGGTGAAGCTGCTGCCGGAGCAGTTCTCCTCTCCCCTGCTGGGCAAGGCCTTCGGCTTGCTCCTGCAATGCCAGCGGGACGGCCGTCCGCTGAGCCTCGGGACGCTGGAGGGCGACTTCACCCCCGAGGAGATGAACCATCTCTCGGCCGTGGTCCGGCGGCGGGACGAGCTGGTCTCGGAGCAGGCCCTGGCCGACTGCGCCAACGTGGTCCGCGACGCCTACGAAAAGAGCCTTCGCAGCGGCGAGGACGCCCTGCTGGCCGTGCAGCAGAAGCTGCGCACGAAAAAAGGATATGGAGGTTGATCTCGATGGAACAAATTCTCAAAGCGCTCTCCGGCATGGGCTTGCCGGAGGAACACGCCGCCAAGCTGGCCCAGCTGCTGGTGGAGTCCAAAAAAGCCAGAAAGATCTCCTCTAAAAAGCTGATTGAGGCTTTGGACGCGGTGGATGCCTCCGAAGAGCAGATCGAAAAATACTACGACCTGCTGGAAGAAAACGGCGTGGAGATCGACGTGGGCGATGTGCTGGAGATTCTCGGCCCCACCCCCCTGGACGACGCGCCCACCGAGTCCGAGCTGGAGAATCTGGAGGCGGAGCCTCTGGCCAACGCCTCGGAGCCTCTGGAGGAAGCATTGCCCGCCGACGGCGCGAAGCTGGACGATCCGGTGCGGATGTACCTGAAGGAGATCGGCAAAATTCCCCTGCTGACCCCCGAGCAGGAGCTGGAGATCGCCCAGCGGATGCACGAGGGCGACGAGTCCGCCCGTCAGGCCATGACCGAGGCCAACCTGCGGCTGGTGGTGTCCATCGCCAAGCGGTATGTGGGCCGGGGCATGCAGCTGCTGGACCTGATTCAGGAGGGCAACCTGGGCCTTCTGAAGGCCGTGGAGAAGTTTGACTACACCAAGGGCTACAAGTTCTCCACCTATGCCACCTGGTGGATCAGGCAGTCCATCACCCGCGCCATTGCCGACCAGGCCCGCACCATCCGGATTCCGGTGCATATGGTGGAGACCATCAACCGCGTCATCCGCACGGCCCACGCCATGGTCCAGTCCCTGGGCCGGGAGCCCACCGCCGAGGAAATCGCCGCGGAGATGCACATGGAGCTGCCCAAAGTGGAGGAGATTCTGAAAATCGCCCAGGAGCCGGTCTCCCTGGAGACCCCCATCGGCGAGGAGGAGGACAGCCATCTGGGCGACTTTATCCAGGACGAGGAGGCGTCCCAGCCCGCCGAGGCCGCCAGCTATACCCTTTTGCGGGAACAGCTGGAGGAGGTGCTCACCACCCTGACGCCTCGGGAGGAGCAGGTCCTGCGGATGCGCTTCGGCCTCACCGACGGCAAGGCCCACACCCTGGAGGAGGTCGGCAAGCAGTTCGACGTCACCCGGGAGCGAATTCGCCAAATCGAATCCAAAGCCCTGCGGAAGCTCCGTCACCCCTCCCGCAGCAAGAAACTTCGGGATTTCCTCAACTGATTCGTTCAAATGCAAAAATTCCTCTTGACATTGCGCCAAAAATCCGTATCATATCTACGTAGCCCCGCCGTCGGGCGGAGATAACCGGATCGATCCCACCCTGGGATACTGGAACGGAGGAATGTGTCATGTTTGAAAAAATCGCCAACTATCTGGCCGGACAGCTGGATATCGCCGTGGAAGACATCAAGCCCGAGACCACCTTTGAGAGCCTGGGCATCGACTCCCTGGACACCGTCGAGATGGTGATGGATCTGGAGGAGGAGCTGGGCGTCGAGCTGGAGCTGGAAGAGAAGGTCGCCACGGTCGGCGAGCTGGTCGCCTTCGTCGAGAGCAAGGTTGACTGAATATTGATAATACCGTCACAGGTCCGGCCTGTGACAAGGCTGCACTAGTCGGGGAGATAGCGGTGCCCTGTAACCCGCAATCCGCTACAGCGGGGATGAACTCCCGACGGAGGGTGCACACTGTGTCGTCTGACCCCAATAAGTGGTGTTGAGGATTCGGTCTCGCGCAACGAGGTCCCGTGAACCATGTCAGGCGGGGAACCGAGCAGCATTAAGCGGATCGCCTCGTGTGCCGCGAGGGCGCCGTGTCTGAGCTGGCTGTTGGGGTAACGGGTGGAGTGTGCATTCGATGGAGGGTGTGCAGTCTTGTCACAGGCCGGACAAAATTGAAAGCAGGTGTGCAAACGCACGCCTGCTTTTTCATTTGCCGCAGCCGGTTCCCACCGGAACCCGTCGGGTCCTCCTGCCGTAGGGGCGACGATCAGTCGCCCGCCTTTGCCGGTGCATCCGACGTGAGTACATGCAACGCGGCAGCTGGACACGGGCGGCTAATAGCCGCCCCTACAACGGAAAACGGCAGTGTGTGCCTGTAGGGGCGGATTTTATATCCGCCCGAACTCGGTTCCGATTCCCACCGAGGCCCGTTGGGTCCTCCTGCCGTAGGGGCGACTATCAGTCGCCCGCCTTAGCCGGTGCGTCCGACGCGAGTATCTGCAGCGCGGCAGCTGGACACGGGCGCATATACAATGCGCCCCTACGGCAGGGATGGCAGCGGATGCAGTCCCCGGTAGTGCAGCACGCATGGCGGGTTGCGGGCCGATGTGGGCATCGGCCCCTACGCCGCGTTCTCGGAAGGCAATGAATCGCTCATTCGTATCCCCAGACTTGCAGCAATCCAGCGGCGCGGAGGGCGGAGACGATCAGGAAGATGGTCAGCAGAGACCAGACGCTGGTCCAGACCACCAGCTGGTTGGCCAGCTGCTCGTCGCCGCCGATTTCCTGGACCATGACGCCGCTGGACACCGCCGCCGGAGAGGCGCAGACCGCCACCATGGACGGGACCTCCAGGGCCGTCAGCCCCAGGGGCTCCCGCAAGGCCACGGCCGCGCCGATGACCAGGGCCGGGCAAATCACCAGCCGCAGCAGCACGCCCAGCCGCAGCATGGGCAGCAGGGTCTTGGCGGCCTTCAAATCCAGATTGGCCCCCAGCACAAAGAGCATCACCGGCGAGGCCACCGCGGAGAGCTGGGAGAGGACCTGGTAGACCGGAGGCAGGGAATCCCGCAGGAAGAACACCGTCTCGCCGGTCACCCGGGCCAGCAGCTGCCGCAGAAGCACCAGCGCCAGACCAGACATGGCGCCCACGATCAGCGGGTTGCGGAAAACCCGCTTGACCAGGGCCCGGCCGGTGATTCTGTGGTCCTGGTCGCTGTACCAGGTCAGCGTCACCACGGCCAGAAAATTGAACACCGTGGTAATCAGGCCCGCCGAGAGAGACGCAAAGGCCATGGCCGCCGCGCCGCCCAGGGCCGAGGCCAGCGGAAGCCCCAGCACCGCGTGGTTGGACCGGAAGGTCACCTGGACGATGGGCCCCTTCTGGGCCGGGTCCCGGACAAACAGCCGGGCCGCCAGAATCCCCAAGCCGCAGCAGACAAAGACGCTGCCGATCAAATAGGCCATCACCGGCCAGTTGAAATCCGCCAGATCCTCCACGCCGTAGACATTGAGAAACAGCTGCACCGGCAGGAACAGATGGAAGGACAGGGCGTTGAGCGTGCGGTAAAACTTCCCCTCCCAGGGGCCGATCTTCCGGACAAACATGCCCAGGGCGATGAGCAGCAGAATCGGCGCGATGGCTTGAAAGGCATAGGAAAAATTGGCCCACATGGGTGGTCCCCCCTTGAAGATGAAAAATGAAGAATGAAAAGTGAAGGATGTAGGGGCGCGCAAGCGCCCCTCAGACTGTCAAAAAACCTCGCTGAAGATGTCTGCGACAGAGCAGCGGGGAATGTGTGCAAGGGGTTAAGACCCCTGAAGGTGAATTGCCCGAAGGGCAAGAGAAGCTGGCCTGGGCCATGCGCGTTCAA
>DVFN01000108.1 GCA_018713205.1 Candidatus Avoscillospira stercorigallinarum
AAGATTTTGCCTCATACGAAAGTTATAAAAGGGCGGGAATACTGTATGTATTTCCCCCTTTTATAACTGCACGGATGGGGCAAAAGATTGGGCGAAGGCCGCAGACACAATTGTGCGGTGCTGCCTTATATCTGATCCATCCAAGCCAATATAACCGCCGGGGTTCGATGGTACCGCCTCGTAGGGGCCGATGCCCACTTCGGCCCGCCAGCCGCCGGGTCCGAGGCACTCCGCCGGCCGCACCGCCCACCCACGCCGTAGGGCGGCATGCCCACATGCCGCCATGACCCGGTACGTTGTGTTCCAGGCCCTGGTGGCTGCGGGGGGCTTGGTACGGACGCGCGATGCGCGCCCCTACGGTGGTTGCGGTCGGAGAGGGTGCAGCGCCGATTACCACCGTAGGGGCGGATTATATATCCGCCCAGGACCGGGTACGGTGACATCGCGGCTCGAGTGGTTGCGGCAGCTGGGCAAGGGCGCATATACAATGCGCCCCTACGGCTCCGATTTTCTTGTAACGGGGGCGTCCGTCTGCCATTGGGCCAGCAGGTCCCAGAACAGGGCGGCGGGGCGGGGGAGAAGGGCCCGGCTCCGGCAGAGGGCCACGATGCGGGTGGCCAGCTGAGGCGCGTCGATGACCCGGGCCTCCAGGCCCAGGGCGGCGGGATCGGGCAGGGCCGAGGCCGGGACCACGGCGATGCCCAGGCCCCGGGCCGCCAGGGCCAGGGTGGTCTGGGCGTCGTCGCTGCAGCAGCGGACCTCCATGACCGCCCCGGCGGCCTCGAATTGGGCTTGCAGCACCCGTTCCCACCGGCGGTAGAGCACCAAGGGCCGGTGGGACAGCGCCTCCAGCGTGGCCTGGGGAGGCAGACGGCCCGGCAGCGCCGCGGCCAGCATCCGCTCCAGAGCCAGCGGCAGCTGCTCCAGCTCCGGGGCCGAGAAGGGCGTCCGGACCACGGCCACGTCGATCTGCCCGGCCCGCAATGCCTCCAGCTGCTGGTAGGTGTCGGCGGTGTGGAGCTCCAGCCGCACCTGGGGATACCGGGCCGAAAAGGCCGCCGCCCAGTCCGGCAGCATCGAGCCCTGGACCGACGAGATGGTCCCCAGCCGCAGGGTTCCCAGCCGTCCGGTCCCGTGGCCCGCCATCTCCCCCGCCGCCGCTTCGGCCAGGGCCAGAATCGTCTTGGCCCGGCGGTAAAAGACCGCCCCGGCCTCGGTGAGCCGCAGCCGCCGCCCCTCCCGGGCGAAGAGCGAGCAGCCCAGCTCGGCCTCCAGATTGTGGAGCTGCATGGTCAGCGGCGGCTGGGACATGGCCAGCTGCTCCGCCGCCCCGGTCACCGTTCCGGCCTCCACCACCGCCACAAAATATCGGAGCTGACGCAGTTCCATGGCATCGCTTCCTTTCATATATCTTCCATATGATTATACGACAGAATATATATTTTTCATATTCTTTCTTTTGTGATATGCTAAAAGAAAAATGCCGCGCAAGCGGCGGAAAGCGAGGCAAATTTTGTGAAAGACCTCCTGGAACACCTGCGCGGGCACCGGCTCATCAGCGTGCTGGCCCCCCTGTTCAAGCTGCTGGAGGCGCTCTTTGACCTGTTCGTCCCGCTGGTGGTGGCCGACATCATCAACGTGGGCATCGGGCAGGGCGACAGCGGCTATATTCTCAGCTGCTGCGGCATTCTGGTGGCGCTGGCCCTGGTGGGCCTAGGCTGCAGCGTCGTGGCCCAGTATTTCGCGGCCAAGGCGTCGGTCCACTGCGCGTCCGGCCTCCGGCGGACGCTCTTCGCCCATATTCAATCCCTGGGCTTCTCCGAGGTGGACGTCATCGGCGGCTCCACCCTGATTACCCGCATGACCAGCGACATCAACCAGGTGCAGAACGGCCTCAACATGTTCCTGCGCCTCTTTATGCGCAGCCCCTTTATCGTCTTCGGCGCGGCCATTATGGCCTTCTCGCTGAACCGCACGGTCTCGGTCATCTTCTTTCTGACCATTCCGGTGCTGTTCGTCATCGTCTTCGGCCTGATGGCCGTGACCGCGCCTCTGTACCGCCGGGTCCAGACCGGGCTGGACGCGGTCATGGGCGCGACCCGGGAGAATCTCTCCGGCGTCCGGGTGGTCCGGGCCTTCGCCCGGGAGCGGGAGGAGCAGGCCCGGTTTGCCGGGTTCCACGACACCCTGACCCGGCTCCAGCTCTTTGTGGGCCGGATCTCCGCGCTGATGAACCCCCTGACCTATGTGGCGGTCAATCTGGCCATCATCGCCATTCTCTCCCTGGGAGCGAGACAGGTGGACGGCGGCCTGCTGCTCAGCGGCGACGTCATCGCCCTGGTCAACTATATGAGTCAGATCCTCATTGAGCTGGTGAAGCTGGCCCAGACCGTGGTGCTCATCAGCCGGTCTCTGGCCAGCCTGGGCCGGATCACCACGGTGCTCCATACGCCGGTGGGCATGACCTATCCCGCCGCCACGGCCCCCGCCGTATCCGAGGCCGCCGTGGCCTTCGATCAGGTGCATCTGACCTATGCCGGGGCCGGCGGCGAGAGCCTCAGCGGCGTCAGCTTCACGGCCCTGCCCGGCCAGACCGTCGGCGTCATCGGCGGCACCGGCTCCGGCAAGACCAGCCTGGTCCATCTGATCCCGCGGTTCTACGACGCCACCGAGGGCGCGGTGACCATTCTGGGCCGTCCGGCGGCAGACTGGGCCCAGGCCGATCTCCGGCAGGCCGTGGGCATCGTCCTGCAAAAGGCCCAGCTTTTCGCCGGGACCATCCGCTCCAACCTGCTCTGGGGCGACAAGACCGCCGGTGATGCCGCCCTCTGGGAGGCCCTGGAGGCGGCCCAGGCCGCCGAGTTCGTCCGCGCCAAGCCCCTGGGCCTGGACGAGCCCGTGGAGCAAGGGGGACGCAACCTCTCCGGCGGCCAGCGGCAGCGGCTGACCATCGCCCGGGCCCTGGTCCGCAAGCCGAGCATCCTGATCCTCGACGACAGCGCCAGCGCCCTGGACTTCGCCACCGACGCGGCCTTGCGCAAATCCCTCCGGGCGCTGCCCTGGCATCCCACGGTGTTTATCGTCTCCCAGCGGACCTCCTCTCTGCGCCACGCCGACCGGATTCTGGTCCTGGACGACGGCCGCCTGGTGGGGCAGGGGACCCATGCCCAGCTGCTGGAGACCTGCCCGGTCTACCGGGAAATTCATGAAAGTCAGTTTGAGAAGGGAGGCGCTGCCGGATGAAAGTTTCTCCTGCCCTGAAGGACCGGGCGCTGCTGCGGCGGGTCCTGGGCCTGGTGGGCCCCTATTGGTTCTTTGTGGCTTCCAGCCTGATCTGCGCCGCCGTCAGCGTGGCGGCCCAGCTGCTGGTGCCCATCCTCTGCGGCGACGCCATCGACGCCATGCTGGGCATGGGCCGGGTGGATTTCGCCCTGGTGGGCCGGGTGGCCTTTGCCATTGCCCTCTCCACGGCCATTGCCGCCGCCGCCCAGTGGGTGCTGGCGGCCTGCAACAACCGCATCGCCTTTCGGGTCTCCCGGGATCTGCGGCTGAAGGCCATGGCCAAGCTCCAGCGGCTGCCGCTGGCGTATCTGGACCGGCATCCCAGCGGCGACCTGGTCAGCCGTATGATCGCCGACGTGGACACCTTCTCCGACGGCCTGCTGCTGGGCTTCACCCAGTTCTTCTCCGGCGTGCTGACCATCGCGGGCACCCTAGTGCTGATGGCCCGGATTCACCTGGGCGTCACCGCCGTGGTGGTGGTGCTGACGCCTCTGAGCCTCTTTGCCGCCGGGTTTATCACCCGCCGGACCTACCGCTATTTCCGGGACCAGACCGCCATCCGCGGCGAGCAGACCGCCCTGGTCGAGGAGCAGATCCAGGGCCAGCGGGTGGTCCAGGCCTTCGGCCATGAAGAGGAGAGTCTGGCCGCCTTCGACGATGTCAACGACCGGCTCCGGGACGCCTCGGTCAAGGCCGTGTTCTTCTCCAGCCTGACCAACCCCGTGACCCGCTTCGTCAACAGCGTGGTCTACGCCGCCGTGGGTCTCACCGGCGCGCTGCTGGCCCTGGGCGGCGGCATCTCCGTGGGCCAGCTCAGCGTCTTCCTGAGCTACGCCAACCAGTACGCCAAGCCCTTCAATGAGATCTCCGGCGTGGTCACCGAGCTCCAGAACGCCCTGGCCTGCATCCAGCGGGTCTTCGACCTGCTGGACGCCCCGGACCAGATCCCCGACGCCGCCGGTGCGGCGGTGCTGGAGCCCGACGGCCGGGTCAAGCTGGAGAACGTTTCCTTCTCCTATGTTCCCGAGCGGCCCCTGATCGAGCATTTCCATCTGGATGTGCAGCCCGGCCAGCGCATTGCCATCGTCGGCCCCACCGGCTGCGGCAAGACGACGCTGATTAATCTGCTGCTGCGGTTCTACGACGTCAATGACGGCGCGATTTCCGCCGCCGGGCAGGATATCCGCACTGTGACCCGGGCCTCCCTGCGGAAGAGCTACGGCATGGTCCTCCAGGACACCTGGCTCCGGGCCGGGACCATCCGGGAGAACATCGCCTACGGCAAGCCCGAGGCCACCCTGGAGGAGATCACCGCCGCCGCCCAGGCCGCCCACGCCCACAGCTTTATTCGCCGCCTGCCCCAGGGCTACGACACGGTCATCGCCGAGGACGGCGGCAATCTGAGTCAGGGCCAAAAACAGCTTCTGTGCATCGCCCGGGTCATGCTGTGCCTGCCGCCCATGCTGATTCTCGACGAGGCCACCTCCTCCATCGACACCCGGACTGAAATCAAGATCCAAAAGGCCTTCGCCGCCATGATGGAAGGCCGGACCAGCTTTATTGTGGCCCATCGCCTGTCCACCATCCGGGAGGCCGACGTGATCCTGGTCATGCGGGACGGCAAGATCATCGAGCAGGGCGACCACCGAAGCCTCCTGGCTCAGGGCGGCTTCTACGCCGCCCTCTACAACAGCCAGTTCGACACCGCACCCTGACGGCGTTCGGACCCGCCGGCAGTATACAGCTTCTTTCAGTGCGCCGCTTTTGCGGCGCGCTTTTTAGTATCTCGGGTGGTGGACAGTCTAAATTGGAACTGTTAGAACTACCAAATATTGCGGTTTTAAATTGTGCTTATTTAACAATACACAGAATCTGACACCCACTGAAAGCGGACAAAGCAGACAAAAAATCGCAAGATCTATAAAAATGTCCACAAGGAAGCGGGTTGTATTGTCATTCCATCTCAGGTATAATTAGATAACTGCATATTCATGCGGATGCGACAAGTATGACAGGGAAAGGAGCGTACGAAAGGCCCGCCGGTGCAAGGCGGGGAAATGGGAACAAATTTGAAATGGGAGGAACGAAAGCATGAAACAACACAAAGGTCTTTTGCGGCTGCTGAGTCTCTTGCTGATCGCCGTTCTGCTGGTGGGCCTGCTGCCCACGGTTTTGGCCGACGGCGGGGAACCCGACTGGGCCATCAGCGGCAAGGCGCTGCAAATTGCGACCAACGGCGACATTCGCGTCAAGCTGACCGAGTTTGAGGACTTGGCGGACGGCAGCTATGAGCTGACCCTCAAGGTCCCGGAGAACGACGGCAACAAGGTCCCCGGCAACGTGGGTATTCTGGCCCGCTATGCCGGAGAGGACAAGTATGCCGGCCTGTCCCTGGATCTGAACGCTGCCGGTAGTGGAACCAACTGGACTGCCCACTACAGCAAGGGCATCAAAGCCCGCGGCAATGACGTTGTCGCCGAAGGACCGGCGCTGACGGCGGGCACAGAGCTTCGGATTCGTGTGACCTACGCGGGCGACAAGCTCAGCTTTGCCTACATGACGGCCGAACATGAGGACTTCGTCGCCGTGGTCGATGAGAAGGCCATGTCCGGCAGCTTCTCCACCGAGGCGGGCGGCCTGGCCCTGCGGATCAGCGCGGGCAACACCGGCTGCAGCACGATCCTGGTGGACAACATCGTGCAGTATAACGCCAGCGGCGCAGTGGTCAAGACCGTCGATTTCGACGGCGCGGTTACTGTGGCCTATGAAGCCCGCGCCAATAAGGACAACACCTTGGTCAACGACAAGGCGACCCTGACCGTGGTCAACGCCGACGGCAGCCTGCCCGAGGTGGACCCCGACGAGATGCTGGCCGCTGCCAAGACCACCGTGGAGAGCGCCTCCTTTGCCGCCGTCTCTGCCGAGACTGTGACAACGGCCGAGGGAGCCCAGGCTGCGGTCGAGGCGGTTCTGAACGGCCTGACCCTGGGCGACGGCGTGACCTATGCGGTCGACGGTGAATTCACCGCCGCCGTCAACGGCACCAAGGACGATCCCAACGGGACCGACGGCACGTATGTCTTCACTGTGACCCTGTCTCTGGCCGGTGCGGACGATGTCACCACCGACGAGCAGACGCTGACTGTTACGGCTCTGCCCTACGAGGCCCCCGACCTCTCCGTGGACCCCGGCCTTCCCCCTGTGGTGCCCGAGAGCGGCGACGATACGTACACGCAGAACCTCCAGGACGCTTCGTCCTTCACCGGCGGTGTCGCCGCCAACATCAACCAGGAATACTGGGGCATGAGCGGCTACGCGGTGACCATGGCCTCCGGCGACGACTACCGTGTGGAGTTCGAGTACTTTGACGAGATGGCCGACGGCGCTTATGAGATCTCCTTCCGCCTGGGCGACGCCGTGCCCAGCACCCTGGGCTTCCTGGCCCGGTACGCGGACGAGAGCCAGTACGCCGGTATGTCCATCGACTCCGCCGGCGCGACCTGGGCGGGCCACTATTCCACGGGCCTGACCACCCGGTCGAACCCCGGCCTGGCCTATGATTTGGAGCTGTCTGCCAACACCACTTATCAGGTGCGTCTGGAGTACAGCGGCGCCAATGTCACCATCAAGGCCAAGTGGGACGGCGAAGGCGGCCGCGACGAGTGGTTCACCATGGGCTCCTACACCATCTCCGGCGGCTACACCGGCGAGGGTAAGTTTGCCATCCGTCTGCGCGGCGGCACGGGCGTCCCGGTGACCTTCGACAACATCAAGCAGTATAACGCCGACGGCGAGTTGGTCAAGACCCTGGACTTCGACGATCAGCCCGCCCTGGATCTGGTGACCAGAGTCAACAGAAACAACGCCGAGGTGTCCGATGTCACCACCCACAGCTATACCGAGATCCCGGCCAGTGAGACCGTTTCCGGCTTCACCCCCGGCCGCGGCACCAAGATCACGGCTTCTGCCGCCGGTGTGTTTGTGGACCAGGCGTCTCCTGCCACCGACGCTCCCACCTACACCGTGCAGCTGGCCGCTTCCACGGCCAAGTTCGGCCTGGTCTTCAACTACCAGGATGCGAACAACTACGCCGCCATCTGGTATGACGGCTCCAAGTGGGTCGCCGGCGGCATGAAGAACGGCAGCGCCGTTGCTTCCATCGATCTCTCTTCCTACAACATTCCCACGCCCGCGGCCAACGCCGCCCGGACCTACCGGCTGGACAAGACCGGCGATACCTACACCCTGACCGTCAGCGCCGGAGCCGGCGCGGAGGACGCCGGTCCCACCGTCTGCACCCTGGGCGCACTGGACGGCATCTTCACCGGCAAGGGCAAGGTCGGCGTGTATCTGGCTGAGGCCGGTACCCTCTACGCCGGTCCCGTGGAAGTGGTGTACGAGCTCACCGCCACGGTGCTGCCGGATCCCACCGAGTATATCACCCTGCAATCCGACGAGATGCAGGTGCTGGTGGGTAAGAGCTTCCCCTATGTCTACAGCTACAAGGATCTCTCCGGTAAGGTGCTGGCCTACGGCACCCTGGTGGGCAGCGAGGAGTCCCGCATCTATGTGGACACCGCCGCGAACCTCTATGATGCTACCGAAAACACGAACAACTGGGTCCTGTGCGGCACCACCTCCAAGCTGGTGAAGAACGACGAGACCTCCGCCACCTATGAGATCACGGCCACCAACGCGGACAGCAACATCGAGGCTGTCTTCACCGTGGTCCTCACCGTGGACGGCAGCACCCTGAAGATGTCCATCCCCAGCGTGGAGGAGGCCGCGGGCTCCGCCACTGTCCGGGCCTTCCAGTTCGGCGGCAACCCGGTCCTGACCCTGGCGGGCCTGGGCGCGGGCGGCGCGCTGGCCGTTCACTCCGGCTGGGGCCCCATGCGCGACGACTTCGTCGCTCTGAAGGGCGCGTCCAAGGATGCCACCTACTCCAACTTCACCTACGGCATGTTCTACGACACCGCCTCCGGCGTCAGCGCTTCGGTGGAGAACAACGCCGAGAACGGCAACCAGAAGTACATCCTCACCCAGAAGGTCACCGGGACCCCCTACCTGTCCCTGAGCAGCGCCGCCTGGGCCTGGGAGTACTACGACGGCTTCCTCCCCGAGGAGGACGAGATCCCCTACATCTCCGTGGTCATCGGCGGCGATGAGAACGCCGACGGCGCGATTACCTGGCAGGATGCCGGCATCGCCTACCGCGACATTATGCGCCTGCCCTACGGCTATGAGAACACCAAGAACGAGTGGATGTTCATCGCCATGAACATGTCCAGCCAGGCCTCCCAGCCCTTCCTGCGGGTCCTGGACCAGGCCAAGGCCCTGAGCTACCTGACCGACGGCTTCGGCATGAAGATCATGAACAAGGGCTACCAGGTCTCCGGCCACGACGACTCCCACGGCGACTATGACTTTGCCGGCCTGCAGCAGGGCGGCGCGGATGAGTTCAACACCCTGATTGACGTGGGCCTGGAGTACGGCATCAAGAACGGCGTCCACGCCAACGCCACCGAGTTCGCCCTGGACGGCTTCGACACCGTGCTCGAGAATATGCGCGGCATCGTCACCGGCAGTTCTCTGGTGAAGAACTGGAACTGGTTCGACCAGGCCTACCTGGTGGACAAGAACAAGGATGTCTGGTCCGGCGCGCTGAAGGAGCGCATCCAGGAGTTTGACGAGGCCCTGCCCAACCTGGACTTCGTGTACCTGGACGTGTACCAGGCCGGCTCCCGCTATAAGGCCACCCAGCTGGTCAAGTATTTCAACGACGTGGGCATCACCATGGGTACCGAGGCCCTCGAGGACCTGAACCAGATGATCACCTTCGTCCACTGGAACACCGATATGTACTACGCCACCGGCGGTACCCAGAGCGAGGTCATGAAGTTCGTCAGCCACGGTGTGGGCGACCTGGCGGCCCCCGACAAGGCCATCCTGGGCTCCCTGATGCCCGGCGTCGCCGACTGGCGCAACACCAACCGCTTCAGCGACGGTGTGGATGTGTTCTACCGCAACAACCTGCCCACCAAGTACCTTCAGCACTTTGAGCTCTTGAGCTGGACGCCCAGCGAGAAGGCCGTCTTCTCCGATAACGTGGTCTCCACCGTGGACGGCAATTACACCACCATCACCAAGGACGGCAAGACCATCGCCGTCATCGACACATCCACGGTCCTGGCCTACGCAGACATCAACGGCCAGACCCCGATGTCTCCCAAGAGCGCCGAGATCTTCATCCCCTGGAGCCCCGAGACCGAGGACAAGATCTACTGCTACTCCGACACCGGCAGCTTCGGTACTTGGGAAGTTCCCAACAGCTGGAGCGGTGTCACCACCGCCTACCTCTATGAGCTGACCACCACCGGCCGGACCCTGGTTGACACCGTCGCCGTCACCGGCGGCAAGGTCACGCTGGATCTGGAGCAGGGCGTGCCCTATGTCATGACCAAGACCCAGGAGGCCGTGGCCCACCGCTACGACGTGGACGGCTTCGTCCTGACCGAGAACGGCAAGACCGTCTACCTGCCCACCCTGGAGGAGCATCCCTACGGCGAAGGCACCCTCTTTAAGGACCCCGGCTTCACCAGCCTGAGCATCGAGCCCTGGACCGTCACCGGCGAGAACACCGATCAGGCCGTCGTCGCCCAGGACCAGTACGAGCAGGCTATGCTGTGGCTGAAGCCCGGATTTGCGGGTTCCGTGGGTCAGACCGTGACCGTCGAGCCCGGCAAGACCTACTCCCTGTCGGTCTGGGTCAACTCCGCGGGCGACCGCCCCGTCACCCTGACCGCCGCCGCCGGCGACGTCACCGAGACTGCCACCGTGAAGACCACGGCGGATCACACGGTGATGATCAAGCCCAGCAAGTTCACCGGCATGACCTACACCCGGCTGAAGGTGGATATCACCATTCCCGCCGGTGTGACCACCGCCACCGTGGCCCTCTCCACCGTGGCCGGTACCAACGAGATCTACGCCGACGACTTCCGCAGCTGGGAGTGGACCGACCTGACCGGCGATCCCAACCCCGGACCCAGCGCCGAGCGCGAGAACTACTACTATTATGAGGACTTCGAGCACCTCGACGAGAACTGGGGCCCCTTCGTCTCCAACGTCAACAACCAGCCCTTTGTCAACCTGGCCTACTATGACTTTGGCGGCAATCAGATCAAGACCTACGTTGTGGATGCCAGCGAGACCAACCGCACCTCCCTCAAGGGCCAGCAGAACGGCTCCTTCGGCACCGTGGGCGGCGACGGCGGCGTCATTATGCGCACCGAGCCCGCGACGCTGAACTTCGAGACGGGGTACGAGTATACCGTCGAGTTTGACTACCAGCTCTATATGGAGTATCAGACCACCGCCCAGGGCGCGCCCGGCAAGAACGGTCCTCTGGACGAGACCCTCTCCTACTACATTGACGTTCGCAAGGCCGACGGAACTCGGATTGCGACCTATGAGCTGGAGCCCAACCAGTTTGACGAGGCCTACTTGGAGAAGTATGTCTACGCGGAGGGCGCTGCCAACAACACCGATCCCGACTCCTATGACGTCCATCCCGAGACCCTCACCATGCGCTTCCCTGTGGACGCCACGACCGAGAAGGACATCTTCCTCACCTTCCGCGTGGAGGCTCCCAGCGGCTTCAGCGCCAATGCGGTATTTGCCATCGACAACTTCCGCGTGACCCGCCTGGGCGAGGAGCCCGAGCCGGATACCTACACCATTGCCGTAACCCAGGCCGAGGGCGGCACGATTGATCCCGCCTCTGCCGAGGTGGAAAAGGGTGACGACGTTACCTTCACCTTCACTGCCGCCGAGGGCTATGAGCTGACCGACGTGGTGGTGGACGGCGAGAGCGTGGGCGTGCAGAACCCCTATACCTTCACCAATGTCACCGCCGACCACACCATTACCGCCGTCTTCACTGAGAAGATCGTGGAGTCCGAGCTGGAGGAGATCGCCGAAGCATTGGAGAGCCGGACCTACTCCGTCTCCCAGAGCAAGGTCAACACCGGCGCGGCAGCCGGCGCGCATATGCAGACGCGGATCGACGGCCTGCTGCCGGAGGGCGTGACCGGGACGATCCATTCCGTGTCCTTCACCGCGGCCAAGGCCGGCACGCTGCTGAAGCCCAAGGGCACAGACGGCGCCTACGTTTTCACCGTGACGCTGAACGACGGCACGAGCACCTATACCACCGAGGAGATCACCCTGGTGATCGAGGCGACGGAGTATAAGCTGCCGGTACAGCCCACACGGCCCGGCGGCGGCTCCGGTACGACGGACAAGCCCGCGGTGCAGACGGAGTTCTACGACGTGGCGACGACCGCCTGGTACTATGACGCCGTGATGTATGTCTGCGAGAACGGCTACATGAACGGCGTGGCCGAGGGCCAGTTCAACCCCGACGGAGCTGTGACTCGCGCCATGGTCTGGACGGTTCTGGCCCGGATGGACGGCGAGAACACCGAGGGCGGCAGCACCTGGTATGCCAAGGCACAGGCCTGGGCCATGGAGACCGGCGTGTCTGACGGCACCGATCCCAACGGCGCGATCACGAGAGAGCAGCTGGCGACGATGCTGTATCGCTACATCGGCAGCCCTGTGGTGAGCGGCAGCCTGAGCGGCTATCCCGACGCGGGATCTGTGTCCGATTGGGCCGAGAATGCCCTGGTCTGGGCGACCCAGACCGGCCTGGTCAACGGCATCAACGGCAACCTGAGCCCGAAGACCGGCGCGACCCGCGCCCAGCTGGCCACCATGCTGATGCGCCTGATGGAAAGCTAACCAACCAATCAAACAGGGATGCAGCCCCGGCTGCATCCCTGTTTTTGCGTAAAGAGTTCCGATTTTACGCCGCACCCCTACGGCTTGTGCGCCCGGCGATGGCGCATCCGACGCGGCGGCATGGGCGGATATAAAATCCGCCCCTACAGACCCGCCTCCGGTTTCGTCGTAGGGGCGGCCTGTATGGCCGCCCGGAACCGGTTTCCGAGTCGCGCTGTGGTTCGATGGTTCCCCTCGTAGGGGCCGATGCCCACATCGGCCCGCCAGCCGCCGTGTGCAAGGCAGTCCGCCAACCGCTGCGGACGTAGGGCGGCATGCCTACATGCCGCCGGGACCAGGTACATCGACCGCCAGCGCTGCGTAAATCGCACCCGGCTACGGACGCGCGATGCGCGCCCCTACGGTGTAAGCGTTCGACGGAGCTCCATCCGACGCAGAAGTGCGGCACGGGCGGCCATACAGGCCGCCCCTACCCCCGGTTTCGTCGTAGGGGCGGGCTTCATGCCCGCCCGTAACCCGGTTCCGATTTGCGCCGGGGTTGGGAGGGATATCAAAGATACGGCAAAATAGCCGCCCAGGCGTCCAGGAGCTTGGGCAGGGTCCAGGCGGCGTTGGCCGGACTGGTGGAGGGGAGCTTCACCGCCGGGACGCCCCAGTCCCGGCCCGCCCGGCGGTACTGGTCCCAGGCCGCCGTGCCGTTGAGAAAGACGGCTTGAATGGACGCCGTCTCGAAAATCGGCGTGAGGTTGTTGGGTACGGCCCCGGTGATGGAGCTGTCCTGGGAGCCGGTGATGGCGCAGGCGGCGATCACGTCCCAGAGGGCGATATGATTCCGGTGAAGCAGAGCGGCCTTCTCCGCCACGGTATCGGGGAGCGGCTCGCCCAGCAGCGCCGCCAGCACCTTCCAGAACCGGTTCTGCGGATGGTGGTAAAAGAACATCCCCTCCCGGGACTTGACCGAGGGAAAGGACCCGAGAATCAGCACCCGGGAGTCCCCGTCATAGAGCGGCGGGATGGGGTGGGTCACATAGGGCATGGAATCACCTCATTTTGAGCATGCCTCTATTGTATCCGGCGTTCTCCGGCCTGTCAACGGACCGGTCAGCTCGCCCAGCCGCCGGATGCTCAGATAAAAATTCACCCCGTGGGACACCCAGAAGCTGACGTAGTACCCGGCGATGCCCCACCGGGGCAGCAGGAGATAGAGCAGCGCCACATCCAGGATCGAGGTGAGGGTGTTGACCCGGACCGTATAGACCTGCTGGCCCAGTCCCTTGTGCATGCCGTCCACCAGGCAGTCCAGGTACAGCATCACCACCGCCGGGGCGAAGAGCCGCAGATACCGGCCGGCGTCGTCGCTGCGGTAGAGCAGCTGCCCCAGGGGCATGGCCAGCAGCCACAGCAGCGCCGCTACGGCCGCCGCGTAGAGAAAGCCCTGCCGCAGGCAGCGGCCGGCCACATGGCGGATTCGCCGCTGATTTTCCTCGGCCCGGCACCGGGCCAGCTCCGGCACCAGCACATCGGCCACGGCGTAGAGCACCGTACAGGGGAACATCAGCACCGGAAACACCATGCCGTGAATCACGCCGTAGTCGGCCATGGCCTGGGTGTGGGACCCGCCGAACCGGCTCAGACCCCAGGGGATCAGAAATTGCTCCAGGGTCCCCAGGCCCGAGCGCAGATAGTCGCTGACTGCCACGGGCCCGGCGATGCCCAGGAGCCGCCGCCCCATGTCCGGCATGGCGCCGCCGCCGTCCAGCTTGCCCAGCCAGCGGCGCAGCAGGCCCAGCAGCACCGCCACGGACCCCACCGCCGCCAGGGCATTGCCGCCCACGATGGCCGCGCAGGCGTGGGCCAGATCCCCGGCGATGCCCTGCTGTAAGAGCAGCATGGTCAGGACCACCGTGGCGGCCTTGTCGCCCACCTCCACGGCCACCAGGGTCCGCACCTGCCCGCAGGCTGTGAAGCAGCCCGAGAGGATCATGCTCAGACAGGAGAGGGGCAGCGTCAGCCCCAGCAGCCGCAGACTGAGCACGGCCCGCAGATCGCCCACCACCGAGAGGGCCAGCGGCTCGGCGAAGGCCATCATCGCCCCGCCCACCAGGGCGCTGAGCAGCAGCCCCGCCGTCAGGCACCAGACCATGGCCTGCCGGACGCCGCCGTAGCGGCGCAGCCCATAGGCCTCCGCCGAGAGGTACAGTGCCGCCACCCGCAGGCCCGAGGTTCCCAGGGTCACGGCGAAGAGGTTGACCGACAGAATCAGCTGCAACAGCCCCACGCCCGCCGCCCCCACCCGGGCCGTCAGATAGACCTGAAAGAGCATGCTGACGCCCCGCATCAGCAGATTGGCCGCCGTCAGCAGCCCCACATTCTGCGCAATGGTCGGCTTGGCTCCCATGGACATCCCTCCCCCCTACAGCCTATGCGCCGCCAGAGCAAACATTCCCCCCCTCCACCCCGCCGGCAAACTCGCCGTAGACGGAGAAGGGACGGTGAAAAATGAAGAATGTCACCAGCCGCCGCGTCGGTTGTACCAGCGCAGGACGCAAACACCGTAGGGGAACCATCGAACCCCGGCGCGAATCGGAATCTGGTTCCGGGCGGCCATGCAGGCCGCCCCTACGAGGGAACCGGAAGCGGGTCTGTAGGGGCGGATTGCATATCCGCCCTGGGGCAGGTGCGGTTTCCCACAAACCTGCGGCGAATCGGGCGTGCGGCAGGGACGGAGGACAGTGCGGTCGGCAAACTGCCTTGCACCCGGCGGCTGGCGGGCCGATGTGGGCATCGGCCCCTACGAAGGGAACCAACGGACTCCGGCGAAAATCGGAACCTGGTTCCGGGCGGCCATGCAGGCCGCCCCTACGCACCATCGCCGAACGCCTCTACAGCGCGCCTCTTCCCTATATTCTCGCCTTGCGAGAGAGATTCTCGGCCGCCGGGGTGGCGAGTTTTCTCCCGGACTGGTAGAATAAAGCCACCAACCCCAAAGGAGGGAGTTCAATGGAAGCAAAAACAATGGGGTCCTTTCTCGCCGCATTGCGCAAGGCCGCCGGGATGACCCAGCGGGAGCTGGCGGAACAGCTCCACGTCTCGGACAAGGCTGTCAGCCGCTGGGAGCGGGATGAGTGCGCGCCGGATTTGGCGCTGATTCCGGTCATCGCGGAGATCTTCTCCGTGACCTGTGACGAGCTGCTCCGAGGCGGCCGGGACAGGGGAGACCAGACCGGCGACCCGGCCAAGGCGGACAAGCAGCGGCAATGGATTTTGCGGAAAACACGTTCCAAATTTATCAGTCATACCCTGCTGGCCCTGCTGGGACCGGCGCTGGGCGCTGTGGCCGCCGCCGGAGCCGTGCTGGGCTTTCTGCGGGCGGTATTGGGATTCTGGCTGGGGGCCGCGGGCTGCCTGGTGGGAGCCGTGGTCCAGCTGGTGCTCTGGAACGGCGCGGTGCTGTCCCTCTCCGATGACCGGGCCGGGGACGCAGCCGGGCTCTGCCGCTACGAGCTGCTGCGGCGTACCGAGGGAGCGCTGCTGATCTGCGCCGGCGTGCTGGCCGCCCTGCTGCCCCTCAACGGGTATACGCCGCGCAACATGCTGTATCTCTTCCAGGGGCAGCTGCCGACACCCTACTGGTCGCAGGCCGCCGCCACCGGCGGCGGTACGGTGCTGCTGGGCCTGCTGCTGTGCCGGGCGCTCAATCCGATTCTGGCCCGCCATGCCCCTGTCTCCCTGCCGCCTGAGACGGCGAAAGAAACCGTCCGCCGCGTCCGGGCGCGGTCCCGCGTGGCCTGGACGCTGGCGGCGGCGCTCTCCGCCACGGCCCTGGTCCAGGGCGCCGTGACCCTGATCTGGCCCACCGCCGCCCTTATAAACGGCGCCGTCTGCGACACCGTGGATGAGTTCCGCGCCGTCATGTCCACCAATGTCCCGGCCCCGGAGGTGGATTTTACCAACCAGGAGCTGATGGCTCTGACCCAACAGCGCAACGAGAACCAGTTGATTCAGTTTCAAAGCGGCCTGGAGGGCCGGGGACAGATCCGCAACCGGGACCAGGAGGCCGTCATCAGCTACTCCCTGCGCAACCAGTCCGTGGTGTTTCTCCGCTATACGCCCCTGGACGGCGACCAGTTCCCCGCCGTGGAGGTGGTAACCTACGCAGACGCCCAGTCGGCCCTGGATCGGAGCGCCCTGCGCCAAACCTGCTTCCTGGCGCTCTATGTGCTGGAGGCAGCCGCCGCCCTGGTCTGGGCCCTCTGCCGCCGGAGAGCCGCCGCGCCGCGCCCGGCTCCGCCCGCCGGCCCGTGATATCCCGTTCCAACAGGACGCGCCGTGCTCAGCGGCACGTCCTGTTGGCTTTTGCTTGACATTCTCGATATTTTAAGTAAGGAATTTAGAAAACCCGATCATCGAGAAAGGAGGCGGCAGTCATGGCGCAGGTTCGATTTCAGACGCTGAGGGAGCAGATGTTTTATGTGCGGAAGCGCTCTTAGCCGTCGTCCTGACGGCTGCGATTCCCCTGCCGGCATAGACCGCCTGGGCCCGCCAAACCGGCAAACCCCACCGCCGCGACTTCCAATCGAAGACGCCGCGGTGGGGTTTGTGCCGCCTTTTCACCGGACGGGGACCTGCCGCACAAGTAAAATCCCCGGCGGCAATGGGTTTCCGCCCCGACTGACGCAGCCCATTTCTTTACATAGAATTGACATAGAATTGACATGGGGACGGTCGCGCATCTGCTTCAGAGTTGGTAAACTGTAATAATAGCTTTTATTCTGAAAAAAACTGCTGTGACCCCCAAAATCCGGCGGCGGCTTCGTATCCTTCAGCCGGAGGGGGATGGAGGGATAGCCATGGTGCGCACAGAGCACGACATCGCGGCCCAGGTACAGGCGGCCAAGACGGACTCGGAGGCGGCGGACGCCCTGATCCGTCAGTACATGGGATTTATCCGCTCGGAGACGGTGAAGTTCATCCATACCGCCCCGGAGAACGGCCACGAGGACGAGCTGAGCATCGCCATGCTGGCCTTTTACGAGGCGGTGCTGGCCTATGAAAAGAGTCGGGGCGCATTCCTGCCCTACGCCGCCCGGGCGATCAAGAACCGGCTCATCGACCACTACCGGACGGAGAAGCGCCGTGGGAACGTGATATCTCTCCACACGCCCCTGGGCGAGGAGGAGGGCGCCCAGCTGCTGGACACCATCCCGGATACGGTGGATCATGCGGAGGACTACGTAGTGCGCACCGCCAGTCAGCGCGAGATCCGGGAGTTCTCGGAAAAGCTGGCCCGGTTCGGCCTGACCTTCTCCGACGTGGCGGACAACTGCCCCCGGCAGGAGCGAACCTTCGCCGCCTGCCGCCGGGTGCTGGACTTTGCCCGCTCCCGGCCGGAGCTGCTGAAGCGGGTGGAGGACACGGGCAAGCTGCCCATGAACGAGCTGGCCTCTGGCTCCGGCACGGATAAAAAAACCATGGAGCGGCACCGGAAGTACCTGGTGGCAATCCTGCTGGCCTTCACCAACGGCTATGAGATCATCCGGGGGCATCTGTGCCAGATTGCCCCGGCGAAGGGAGGGAGCATGCAATGAACTATCTGGTTATGGAAGTGCACCCGGCCTATGCGGTGGTACTGGACGAGGAAGGCCGGTTTCTGAAAACCGCCAACCTCCGCTATCAGGTGGGGGACACGGTGCAGGACATTGTGGAGCTGCGCAGGCCCCAGGAGAAACGGCCTTCCCTGTGGAAGCCCCTGTCCGGATTGGCCGCCTTGGCCGCCTGCCTCTGCCTGGTGTTCTTTGGATATTACCAGCCCAATTTCACGCCCTACGGTGCCTTGCGCATCCAGATCAACCCGGATGTGGAGCTCACCCTCAGCCGCACCGACCGGGTGCTGGAGCTGGAGGGGCTCAACGAGGACGGCCAGGCTTTGATCGAAGGCTACGACTATCAGGGCAAGGACCGGGAGAATGTGACCGGAGCGCTGGTGGAACGGGCCATTGACCAGGGCTATCTCTCCGGCGGGGAAACGGTGTCCATCACCGTCACCAGCTCCGACGCCGATTGGCAGGCCAGGGAGGAACAGGAGGTCCGGGATGATCTGGAGGAGCGGTACGGAGAGACCATTGTGATCCAGATCGGTTCCGCGCCAACGGAGCCGCCGGTCACCGAGGTGGTGATCCCGGTGACGCCGGCCACTCCGGAGCCTGCTCCGCCTGCCGTCCCGGATGACCCGGAAGACAGTCCCGGCAGCGTCGGGGAGACCGGCGATGCGGATCGGGACGACGATTGGGATGACGGCGATGACGGCGACGAAGATGATGACGGCGACCAAGACGATGATGTAGATGATGACGGCGGCCAAGACGATGATGAAGATGACCAAGACGATGATGAAGATGACCAAGACGACGATGAAAATGATGAGGATGACCGGAATGAAGATGATTAACGGGCCTCTTTTCTCGCCGCGGCCCCGGTTATGAGAACCGGCCGCCGTATTCTCCCGGTGTAAGCCAAAAGAAAAAAGGCATCACCGCACAATTGTGTCTGCGGCCTTCGCCCAATCTTTTGCCCCATCCGTGCAGTTATAAAAGGGGGAAATACATACAGTATTCCCGCCCTTTTATAACTTTCGTATGAGGCAAAATCTTTGG
>DVFN01000109.1 GCA_018713205.1 Candidatus Avoscillospira stercorigallinarum
AAGTTTAAAAATACGTGTCGATTGAACGCGAAGGGGGCTTTTTGCCCCCTTCACACTTCCCCCGCTGCTCTGTCACAGACATCTTCAGCGAGGTTTTTCGACAGTCTGAAAGCGGCGCTGGAAATACCCCAGCGCCGCTTTGTAAGTTGCGTTTTGTATTTTATTACGTCCAAGTCTCCCAGACCTCCGGGCAGTAGCCCACGGTGGCCTTTTGTCCGTTTCGGACCACCGGGCAGCGCATCAGCGCCGGGTTGTCGTAGACCTTGTCCTCCTTGGCGACCGGGTCATCCATATAGCGCATCAGGTCGATGTCCGGATGCTTTTTGTCCCAGTCGATCAGGTTGTCGATGCCGCCCACGGCCCGGAGCACACTGTCGAACTCCCGGCCGGACATGCCGTATTTCGCCAAGTCAATGCTCTGGAACTTGATGCGACGCTCCTTGAAGTACCGCTCGGCCTTCTTCGTGTCAAAGCTCTTCGATGTGCCGAAAATCTGAATATTCATCGATACACTACCTCCATCAAACAGAGCCCCTTGGCCGGGACCGTCTCCCCTGCCTCGGCGCGAATGCCCGTTTCAAAAATGGCCGGAATCTCCGCCGTGTCCCGCCGCTTCAATCCGACCTCCACCAGCGTCCCCACCAGAATGCGGACCATATGGTAGAGGAAGCCGTCCGCCGTGGCCGTGATCTGCACCTCCGGGCCCGCCCGCCGGATCTCCAGGCGGCGCAGGGTGCGGACCGTAGACTTTTTGCTCTTCTTCAGCGACGAAAAGGGCAGAAAATCGTGGGTCCCCAAAAGCAGAGAGGCCGCTTCCTCCATTCTCTCGAGGTCCAGCGGCTCCGGCATCTGCCAGACGTATTTCCGTTCAAAGACACAGGGTGCGTCGCTGTTCCAGATCCGATAGCGGTAGGTCTTCTCCACGGCGTTGTAGCGGCTGTGGAACCGCTCGTCCACGGCGGTCACCGCCTGCACGCCGATATCCTCGGGCAGATACTGCCGCAGATAGGCGAGGATCTCTCCGCAGCTCAGCTCCGTCTTGCCGTGGAAATTGGCCACCTGCCCCATGGCGTGGGTGCCGCCGTCGGTGCGGCCGGAGCCGATCACCTCCGTCTCCACCCCCAGCATCCGGGAGATGACCTGCTCCAGCTTGCCCTGGATGGTGAGATCCGGATTGTCCAGCCGCTGCCAGCCCCGGTAGCGGCTGCCGTCATAGCTGAGGTCCAGCCTATAGTTCCCCATAGTATTCCTCCGTCAGTATGGAACGGGCCTCCTGAAGCGTGTCCGCCGAAAAGAGGAACTTCCCCTCCCGGTCGTAGACCTCTACATGGTCCCGCACTTGATACGCTGCATACATAGCCGCCACTTCCTTTCTGAACTGAGGCCAGTATACCGCAAAGCATGTCCCATAAACGGGACACGATACCTATTATATCGAAAGGGCCACCGAACACGGTGGCCCAGGTTTATTTCAGCATCCGCCAGACGATGGTGCACAGTTCGGCCCGAGACAGTGCCTTTTGGGGTCCGAAGACGCCGCTGCCGTAGCCGTCTACAATACCGGCCTCATAGAGCGCCGCCACATAGATGCTGCTGGTGTCGGTAAAGGGCGGCATGTCGCCGGAGGCTTGCAGGCCCAGGGCATTGGCAGCCACCTTGGCCATCATCTCCCGGGTGATGGGCACATCCAGGTCCGTAATATCGCCCCGGTCGATGATCCCCAGGTCCAGCGCCAGATTGAGATAGCCGCGGGCCCAGTGGGATGCCACAGGCTCCGGCTCGTCATAACCGGCAGCCAGCAGGATCATTTTCAGCGCCTCGCCGGTCTTCACATTGCTCTCCGGCTTAAAGGTGCCGTTGCCGTAGCCGTCCACAACCTTGGCCCGGTACAAATCCTCCACATAGTCGTAATACCAGGCGTTGGCGGGAATATCGGAAAACAGCGCCGTGAGATCGACTGTGGTATCCGGCTGCTGCACCTCTGTTTCGGTGCCGTCAATCTCCAGTTTGCCGTCCCAGCTGGCATAGACCGTCAAGTCGTCCTGCACCAGGGTATCCGCCGTGACGGGCTCGCCGTCTTCGGTATACCAGCCGGTGAAGGAAGCAGTCTCATGCTCAGCGGTCATCAGCGCGCCGTAGGCGCTATCCTCCAGGTAGAGGCCAAAATCAGACTCCGGGCTGCCGCCGTTGCCCTCATAGATCAAATAGCAGAACTTGTTGGGGGTGTCATCCAAGGCATAGGCGCCGTAGAGGAACAGCTTAACCTCGCCAATTCGGCGCACGATCAAGCCGGAATTGATCTCCGTCCCCACGTGGCACCAAACGCCCATGGCGCTGGCAAATTCATTGGTGGAGTAATTGCCGTTGATAAGCAGGTTGGCCAGCCGGTATTCGGGCTTCAGCCAAGAGCTTCCCACGTTGAAGGTGAAGCTGATGAGGGCGTCGTACTCATGCTGCGCCAAATTCAGATTGTATGTATCAAGGAACGCATCGAGCTTCTGCTCGATCTCCGCCACGACATACAAGAGCAGCTGGTCCGCCTCTTCCACGGTAATCTCCGTGGTGGAGAAACCATATTTATCGGCATAAGCTGTGGAACAGCCGTAGCCAATGGACATCTGAGACACATCGTGATAGGCAACAGCGGTAAAGCTCTCGTATTCCTTGATAAAGTCAATTCCAGCCTGACTGGTCTGAAGATCGTCGATGGTGAGATCGGCATCCGCCTCATAGTCGTCGTCGGGGATCTCTTCATGGTCCACCTGGCCATCGTCCACCGGGGCCAGCGGATCACCCTCTACCGCCATGGCCTGAACGGTCAAACCCAGCAGCAGCATCAGCGCCAGCAGCAGGCTTAAAAGCCGTGATTTCATCGGAATGCTCCTTTCCGGGATCAGAAATTAGATACATTGTATCACAGTCGGTTACAAATTGCAACCTTTTCTATTTCCCGGCTGGGCCACCCGCCTAGCGCCGCTGGAGCCAGGCGAGAATATCGCCGTAAACCTGCTCCCGGCCCACCTCATTGAGGGGCTCATGGCGCATGCCCTCATAGAGCTTTACTGTGACATCCTCCATGCCGGCCCGGCGGAAGGCCTCGGCGGTCTTCTGGACGCCCTTCCCCTGACTGCCCACCGGGTCCAGCGCACCGGAGAGGAACAGAACCGGCAGTTGCTTCTGCATCCGGGAGAGATTCTCCGCCTTTTGGTTGTTGGCCATGCCGCGGAACATCTCGCCGTACAGCTGGATGGTGGGATCAAAGCCGCAGAAGGGATCGGCCACATACTGATCCACCGCGGCCGGGTCCGAGGAGATCCAGTCAAACGCCGTGCGATTGGGCGCAAAGGCCGCGTTGTACGCGCCGAAGGCCAGCTTTTGCAGCAGACGGCTGGTCTGCCGCTCCCCCAGATGCAATGCCTCGGTCCGGCAGAGCACCCGCCCCGCAGTCAGAATCGCAGGGTTCTGCCAGCCTGTGCCGGACAAAATCACCCCGGCCAGATCGTCGTGGAAGGTATAGAGATAGGTCCGCATCAGGAAGGAGCCCATACTGTGGCCCAGGATAAAGTAGGGCAGATCGGGAAACGCGCCGCGGGTTTTGACGTAGAGCTGATGCACACCCCGCACCGCAGCCTCCCAGCCGCCGGCCAGATAGCCCATGGCCTCGCCGGTGGGCACCGATTTCCCGTGACCGGGATGGTCCTCTCCGACGACGACATAGCCCCGGTCGGCCAGAAAACGGGCAAAGCCGTCATAGCGGGCGATATGCTCCGCCACGCCGTGGACCAGCTGCACAACGCCGATGGGCTGGCAAGCCGGTTCCCACTGGCAGCAGTGCAGAAACTCTGTCTGACCGTGCTGTAAAAAAAATTCCCGCATGGTGCGCCTCCTACTGTATCGTCCGTCCCGTTTATGGGACGGAGCATGTGATATACTGTCAACGTGATGGAAAAGTTTTCAGCGGTGGTTTTAGGCAGCATGATACTGCGCCCAAACCGCGGAAAGGATGATGGAAATGGACGGAAAAGTGATCGTATGGAAGCAGGCTGGGTATCAGCCGGACTGGTACGCCAGAGAACGGCGGGATGAAGCGAGATTCCGTGCCAGCGAGCGCCGCGCATGGATCACCTGTATTGTAGAAAATCTCGTGATGGTAGCCGTGGCAGCCTGCACCATGGTCAGCGTCGGCATCGCCCTGACCATGCTATAGACCTCCGTAGAGGAAGGTCCACACGTCCTCGGCACTGCGGGCGGGACTGATGGGCACGATGGTTCCATCCCGCCGGTACAGGTATTCCGGGGCCACGGTCTGCCCTACCGACAGCATGGGGCTGCTCCTGCCGCCGCAGCCCACGTCGTGCACGATACAAAGATCCCCGGGCCGGCAATTGGGCAGCATGCGTCCGTCGCTGAACCGGTCCAGGTCCTCGTCGGTGGGACCCACCACCTGCCAGAGCCGCCGGTTTTCCGGCTGCGTCTTGCCGAGAATGGAGATATGGCGGTAGGCCTGGTGCAGGGCGGGCCGGAGATACTGGCTGATCCCGGCGTCTACCACCAGATAGTTCCGGTAGACGGTCCGGCATTCCACCACCGACGTGACCAGCAGCCCGTGGCGCTCCAGCACCTGCTTGCAGATGCCGGTGGAGAGCACACAGTCCGTCTCGCCCACCGCTGTGCGGAGCGCCTCGGCCTCCTCTTCGAGGGTGGGGCCGGTGAAGCTGGGCCGGTACACCACGCCCGGCCCCTCGCCCAGGTAAAACCGCCGGATCGATGCGCCGGTCTCCTGCTGAAGCTGCCGCGCCAGCTTTTGCAGATCCGTCCACCGGGAGGCCAGCATCCCGGGCAGCAAATCATAGGAGGTATTATAGGCGGCCAGCCCCACCTCCGACGACGTCCAACCACGGAGCCGAACCACAGCCTCCCGCAGCTGCGCCTCGGTAAATCCGGCCTTAATTCGATTTTGGCGGCGTCGGGCCGCAGGCTCCATATAGCTGCTGTCCCGGACGGCCCGCAGATAGAGGACCGGCACCGGCGCATCCGGCAGCAGGGCCTGGGCATGAATCAGCCAGGCCGCGCCGAGGGATCTGGCCAGCGCCTCCGCCTCCGGGTCCCGCCGGGTCGGCGCATAGAGCAGCCTGACGCCGGAAAAGCCGCACTGCCGGGCCACTCGGAGCTCCAGCCCGTTGGACACGGACACGCCGGAGCCGCCGTCATACAGCAGCCGCAGCAGCGCCGGATTGGGATTCTCCCGCAGCCGAACATAGTTCACATATCCGGGATTCCAGCCCAAAGCCGTCTGTACCCGCGAAATCGACGCCTCCAGTCCGGCCTCGTCATAGAGGTAGAAGGGCGTGCCATGGGTCTTGGCCCAGGCGGCCACCGCCTCCGCCGGAACCGGCAGAAGATCCGGCAGATATTCCCGATCCATGCTCAGCGGCCTCCGGGCTTATTGTTATTCTCATAGAGCCGCAGCAGGCCCTTGAGCAGCAGGTCCTTGTCATAGTGGATCTTCCGCTTGCACATGGGAATGACGAAGCGGGCAATGCCGCCGGTGGCGATGACTGTGGTCTCCTGCCCCAGCTCGGCCTCCATGCGCTCGATCATCCCATCGAGCAGCGCGGCGGAGCCCATCATCAGGCCGGAGCGCATGGAGTCGACGGTATTACGGCCGATGGCCTTCTTGGGCGCTTCCAGGCTGATGGCCGGCAGCTGGGCCGTCCGGGAGCTCAGGGCCTCCGCGGCGATCTTCACGCCGGGGCAGATGCAGCCGCCCAGGTAGTTGCCCTTGGCGTCAATGGCGGTAATGGTGGTGGCTGTCCCCATATCGATAATCAGCATGGGGGCGGGATATTCGGCCAAGGCTGCCACGGCGCCTACGATCAGGTCGCCGCCGGCAATGGCCGGATTGTCCAGGAGGATATTGAGGCCGGTCTTGATGCCCGGGCCCACCACCAGCGGCGTCAGGCCGGTGAGCTTGCGGATGGCTGTTTTGAAGGAGTTCAGCAGCGGCGGCACCACCGACGAAATGATACTGCCCTCAATGGAGCTGACCGGCACCTCCAGCAGGTCCAGCATATTTTTCAGCTCCGCGCAATACTGGTCGGAGGTCTTGATGAGGTCCGTGGCAATGCGGGCCTCCTTTTCAATGGTCTGGCCCTGGATGCAGCCCAGGACGATGTTGCTGTTGCCGATATCGACGGCTAAAATCATGGTTCCTCGCTCCAATCGCAGATAGATTGTATCCGGCACCGGAGGCCGGACCGGTCCAGGTTGAGTACGGCGCAGGTGGGACGGACCGTGGGACCGCAGGTCCCGGGGTTAATCAGCCACAGGCCGTCCCGCTGCTCGGCCAGCGCCTGGTGGGTGTGGCCGAAGAGCGCCGCCTGCGCCCCGGCCTCCCGGGCCGCCAGACTCAGCCGCAGCAGGTCCTGCTTGACGCCGTAGCGGTGGCCGTGGGTCAGGAAAAAGCGGATTCCGCCCAGCTCCACAATCCGGGTCTCACGGCTGTAGTCGGTAAAATCACAATTTCCGTTGACCGAGATCAGCGGCAGCAGCGGAAATTTCTTCGACAGCGCGGCGGCGTCGGGGGCGATGTCGCCCAGATGAATCACATAGTCCGGCTGGGCCAGCCGCACCGCCTCGGCCATGGGCTCGACCCGGCGGTGGGAATCGGATAAAATTAAAACTTTCAAACTGTCACCTTGTTTCCTTGTGCGGCATAGGATAGAGAGAACGAACCTGATGTTGGAAGGAGGCGGTTTCCTTGGCAGATCGTCTGCCCGTGGACCCCGCGCAAATGCAGGCAGTTTTGGGCTCCAGCCGCGGAAAGGCGCTGCTGGCGCTGCTGGAGGGAAATCAGGATGAGGCCGTCACCCAGGCGCTGGCAGCGGTAAAGGCCGGGCAGTATCAGCGGGCCTTGGCCCTGCTCAAGCCCTATCTGGAGGCCCGAGGCCTGGGAGAGGAGGCGGCGCGCCGTGGATGAGCTGGGTGAAAAAATACAGGAGATCTTCAACAATCCGGAGAAGATGCAGCAGGTGATGCACCTGGCCGCGAGCCTGGGCGCGGAGCCGCCGGACGATTCCGCGGGACCGTCGGGCGCTCGAAGAAGCAGCCGTCAGGCCGCCCTGGTGCAGGCGCTGCTGCCTTATCTCAGGCCGGGACGGCGGGAGCGGCTCCAGCGGGCCATTCAGGTGGCGCAGCTCTCCAACCTGGGCAGTCTGCTCCAGCAGGCCGGTCTGACCGCCCAACCGAAGGAGGATGACCATGTATAACCGCTACATCCCCGGAGCCGACGGCTCCTATCAGTGCCATCCCGTGGTCGAACCGTTTCAGGAGCCGTCCCCTCCGGCGGAGCCGGAACCGTGTCCGGCCCAGGAAGCGCCGCCCCCCTGTCCGGCCCGGGAACAGAAGCAGCAGCAGACCCTCTTTGGCTTGGACCAGGGCGATCTGCTGCTGTTGGCAGTCATCTGGTTGCTGCTGCTGGACGCCGAGGAAAACGAGGTCCTGCCGCTGCTGCTGACCGCCGCGGCCTTCCTGCTGCTGCAATAGCGCTATTCCTCCTCAGCCGCGAAGGGCCGAGTGCCGTCCGGCAGCTGGAAACGGCCGGAAAAGCTCTCGTCTTCCTGGGCCAGCAGCTCCAGATACGTCTGCCGAACCAGATAGACCTGGGTACTGCGCTCCAGGACATCCGTCATATAGAGCAGGCCGCTGTCCAGCTCCACCCAATAGCGCCAGGTGACATCCCCTGCCTGCGTGCAGACATAGGCGCACTGGACGCGGGGGTCCTCCAGCACCAGATAATCGGCATCGGTGATTTCCGCGTCCGCCAGCGCCGCCAGATAATCATGGGCAGGCAGCCCCAGCAGATCCCAGATTTCCACCGAATCCGTTAAGGGCACAGTGATATAGTTCGGATCGGAGTTATACCATAGATAGGCGGTTTCCCCATCGCTGATTACGGTTTTGGTGCGGTTCTTGTCCGACACCTCCCCGTGCATCAGGGGCCAGTTGACCCACAGCTCCACCGACCGCTGGGACTGGGCGTCGTCCGCTCCCACGGAAACCGTGTAGGACTGATGATAGGCGGTGGGTTTATCAAGGGTTTCCTGCAATACCGGGAGAACATTCTCCGGCGTGATCTGCACAAAGCTATCCGTCTGCGACTCCTCCGGGGTCACGATAGGCGGCGCTTCGGTGACCGGCTCTTGCGGGAGGACAATGCCCTCCTGAGGGGCGCGGGATTGGCTGAAGATAAACACCGCCACCAGTACCGCCACCACCAGCAGGGCCGCCGCGGCGGCCAGCCACCCGGTTCGCCGGGAAAAGGGTTTGCGGTCCATATCCTGCGTCCTTTCTTTATTCTCCCAGGAAGTCGCTGGGGCGCTGGTCCGTCAGGCCGAAGTGCCAGCGAATGGCCTGGGCAATCCGCTCACAGGCATGGCCGTCGCCATAGGGGTTGACCGCCTTCGCCATGGCCTGGTAGGCCGCCGGATCGTCCAGCAGCCGGTTGGCTTCGGCCAGCACGCCGTCATAGGTGACGCCCGCCAGCTTGGCCGTCCCGGCCGCGATGGCCTCGGGCCGCTCGGTCTCCCGGCGCATCACCAGCACGGGCTTGCCCAGCGCGGGGGCTTCCTCCTGGAGACCGCCGGAATCGGTCATGACCATATAGCACCGGGCCAGAAGGTTGTGCATCTCCTCCACGTCCACGGGGTCGATCAGATGGATTCGGTCCTTCCCGCCGAGATACCGCTGCGCGCACTCCCGGACCACGGGGCTCAGGTGGACCGGATAGACCACCTCCACGTCCTCGTGGGTGCGGACCACCTCGGCAATGGCGGAGAGAATTTCCTCCATGGGCCGGCCGTAATTCTCCCGCCGGTGGCAGGTGACGGCGATGATTCGGTGATGGTCAAAATCCAGGTCGTTGAGCAGCGCCGTCTGGAACCGGCGGCCCTCCTTGACCGTATAGCCCATGGCGTCGATGGCGGTATTACCGGTGACAAAGATCTCGCCGCGGATACCCTCCCGGCGCAGATTCTCGGCGTTGGCCTTCGTGGGAGAGAAGTGCAGGTCCGCGATATCGCCCACCAGGGTGCGGTTCATCTCCTCGGGGAAGGGCGAATACTTATCATAGGTGCGAAGGCCGGCCTCCACATGGCCCACGGGGACCTGGTGGTAGAAGGCCGCCAGCGCGCCTGCAAAGGTGGTGGAGGTGTCGCCGTGGACCAAAATCATGTCCGGCCGGCACTGCTCCATCACCTGCTCCATGCCCAGGAGCGTCTTGGTGGTGATGGTGGACAGGGTCTGCCGCTGCTCCATGATATTGAGGTCGAAATCGCCGCGGAGGTTGAAGATCTCCATGACGGAATCGAGCATCTCCCGGTGCTGGCCCGTCAGGCAGCAGATGCTCTCCAGATCGGGGCACCGGGCCAGCGCTTTGACCAGCGGCGCCATTTTGATGGCCTCGGGACGGGTGCCGAAAACGGACATGATTTTAAACTTCTTCATGGTTTTGGTCCTCTGTTTCAGTTTTGGGCGGTTCAGGATGGTGAGGCTTTTTGAAGATGATCCGCACGCCGATGGCGCCGACGATAATCACCGAGCCGATGAGAATCAGCGCGCGCAGCTCACCGGAAGAGGTCAGCAGCACGGCGGCCAGACCCAGAATGGCCGTCAGCATATAGGAGATGGCCACGGCCTGCTTCTGGTTGAAGCCCATATCGATGAGCCGGTGGTGGACATGGCCCCGGTCGGCGTGCATGGGGTTCTGCCCCTTGGCCACCCGGCGCAGGAAGGCAAAGCAGATATCGAAAATCGGAATGCCCAGCACCAGGAACGGCACGGCAAAGGAAATGATGGCGTAGAGCTTGAAGAGACCCTGGACCGAAAGCGTGGCCAGGATAAAGCCCAGGAACGTCGCGCCGGTATCGCCCATAAAAATCTTGGCCGGGTTTTTGTTATAGGGAATAAAGCCCAGGCAGGAGCCCAGCAGAGCGGCCAGAATGATGGCGATGGACAGCTCGCCCACCATCAGGGCAATAATCAGCAGGGACGCCGTGGAGATGGCCGACACACCCACGGCCAAGCCGTCCAGGCCGTCGATAAAATTGACGGCGTTGGTAATGGCCACGATCCAGATGATGGTCACCGGAATCGAGAGCCAGCCCAGGTCCAGGTAGGAGATATCGCTGAAGACGTTGGGATTGGAGAGGAACTGGATCGTGCAGCCGTGATAGACCGCCACGCCGGCCGCCGCAATCTGCACCAGGAATTTGGGCAGCGCGTTGAGCGTCATAATATCGTCCATCACGCCCAGGACCACGATCATAATGGCGCCGAGGAGAATGCCCTGGGTGGTGCGGTCGATATTGCCGAAGACAATGGTGGAAAAGAGGAAGGCGATAAAGATCGCCAGGCCTCCCAGCCGGGGGATCGGCTCCTTGTGCATCCGGCGGTTGTCCTTGGGCACATCGATGGCGCCGACCTTATAGGCCAGGCTCTTGACCAGGGGCGTGGCCAAAAAGGCGATCAGGCCGGACCCCAGCAGCGCCGCCGTCAGCCGCAGCATAAAACTCAAATCGGGCATGGCGCTACCTCACTTTGCCGGGACGAAGCCCACTTTCTTATAGACTTTGCGGAGGGTCCGGTTGGCCAGCGCCTGGGCCCGCTGCGCGCCCTGGGTATAGACGGATTCGAGGTAGGCCTTGTCGGCCATCAGCCGGGTGGCCTCCGCCTGGATGGGCCGCAGCAGCTCCACCACAGCCTCGCCCACGGCGGGCTTGAAGATGCCATAGCCCTTGCCCTCAAAGTCGGCCTCCGCCTCGTCCATGGTCTTGCCGGTGGCGGCGCAGTAGATGGTCAGCAGGTTGGAGATGCCGGGCTTGTTCTCCGGGTCATAGCGGACGGCGGTTTCGCAGTCGGTGACGGCCCGCTTGAACTTGCGCATGATGTCCTCGGGCTTGTCCATCAGGAAGACGCAGCCGTCGGGCTCGGATTTGCTCATCTTGTTCTCCGGCTGGCCCAGGCTCATGACCCGCGCGCCCATTTTCGGCACAAAGGCCTCGGGAATGGTGAAGGTGTCGGGGAACCAGTTGTTGAACCGGGTGGCAATATCCCGGCAGAGCTCCACGTGCTGGCGCTGGTCGTCGCCCACGGGCACCAGGTCGGACTGGTAGAGCAGGATATCCGAGGCCATCAGCACCGGATAGGTGAAGAGGCCCGCGGTGATATTGTCGGCGTGCTTTTTGGCCTTATCCTTGAACTGGGTCATCCGGCTCAGCTCGCCGAACTGGGTATAGCAGCCCAGGACCCAGGAGAGCTCCGCGTGCTGGGGCACGTGGCTCTGGATAAACATGATATTCTTCTCCGGGTCCAGGCCGCAGGCAATATACTGGGCCAGCTGGGCCACGGACCGCCGCCGCAGATCCGCCGGGACCTGACGCACGGTGATGGCGTGCATATCGACAATGCAGTACAGGCAATCATACTCGTCCTGCAGGGCGACCCAATTCTTGATGGCGCCCATGTAAGAGCCCAGAGTCAGCTCGCCGCTGGGCTGAATGCCGGAAAAAATGCGCTTCTTCGCTTCCATAATTGTTACCTCTTTTATCTGGTGTGGTCATAGGTACTTGCATTTTATCATAAATTGCCCAATTTCGCAATCAATCATTGACGGATGAGAAAAATATCTATATGATAGGAGCGACGAAAACCAACAACGACTCTGCCCCGGCAGAGCGCAGACTGTCAAAAAACCTCGCTGAAAGCTGATGTGACAGAGCAGCGGGGAATGTGTGCAAGGGGTTAAGACCCCTTGCTCGTTCAATCAACACGTATTTTCAAACTTTTTCAAAAGTTTGAAAATACGCCCAGCGTGGCGAAAAGACTTTTTCGCCACGCTGGCGAACCATACATGGAGGAACAATTGATGGATTTTTTTGAAGAAATGGAGGCCCGCATCCCCCAGGGACAGGTTCGCACCCGGTTTGCCCCCAGCCCCACCGGCTATATGCACGTGGGCAACCTGCGCACCGCGCTCTACACCTGGCTCATTGCCCGGCACTACGGCGGCACCTTTATTCTGCGGATCGAGGACACCGACCAGGGCCGTCTGGTGGAGGGTGCTGTGGATGTCATCTATAAGACCATGGCCGAGTGCGGCCTGACCCACGACGAGGGTCCCGATGTCGGCGGCCCCACCGGCCCCTATATCCAGACCGAGCGTCAGGGCCTCTACGGCAAATATGCCGAGCTGCTGATCGAAAAGGGCGCCGCCTACCGCTGCTTCTGCGACAAGGAGGACAGCGAGGAGCAGGAGGTGGCCGAGGGCGTCTCCATCCACAAATATGACGGCCGCTGCTCCCGGCTCTCCCCCGAGGAAATTCAGGCCAAGCTGGACGCCGGTATGCCCTACGTCATCCGCCAGAAGATCCCCCAGGAGGGCACCACCACCTTTCACGACGCCATCTTCGGCGATATCACCGTGGAAAATTCCACCCTGGACGACCAGGTGCTCATCAAGCGGGACGGCCTGCCCACCTATAACTTCGCCAACGTCATCGACGACCATCTGATGGGCATTTCCCATGTGGTCCGCGGCAGCGAGTACCTCTCCTCCGCGCCCAAGTACAATCTGCTCTACGAGGCCTTCGGCTGGGAGATCCCCACCTACGTCCACTGCTCCCCGGTCATGCGGGACGCCCAGCACAAAATGTCCAAGCGCCACGGCGACCCCAGCTACGAGGATCTGATTGCCGACGGCTACCTGACCAAGGCCGTGCTCAACTATGTGGCGCTGCTGGGCTGGTCTCCCAAGGGCGACCTGGCCGAGCAGGAGTTCTTCACCCTGGACGAGCTGGTCAACGCCTTCGATCTCACCGGCATCTCCAAGTCCCCGGCCATCTTCGATATCCAGAAGCTCCGGTGGATGAACGCCGAATATATGAAGAAGCTCTCCCCTGCCGAATTCTACGAAAAAGCCGAGCCCTGGCTCCGGAAGGCCATTTCCGATCCCGACATCGACCTCCACGCCGTAGCCGCTCTGGTCCAGTCCCGGTGCGAGATCCTCTCGGATCTGCCCGAGCGGGTGGATTTCCTGGACAAGCTGCCGGACTATGACACCGCCCTCTACGTCCACAAGAAGTCCAAGACCACCCTGGAGAACTCCCTGACCTCTCTCCAGACCGTGCTTCCTGTTCTGGAGGCCCAGGAGGACTGGAGCAACGACGCCCTCTATGCCACGCTCTCCGATTTGGCTGCTGCCCAGGGCTGGAAAAACGCCCTGGTCCTCTGGCCTCTGCGCGTGGCCGTCTCCGGCAAGGCCTCGACCCCCGGCGGCGCTACGGAGCTCTGCGCCCTCCTTGGCAAGGAGAAGTCCCTGGCCCGCATCCGTGACGGCATCGCCCGCCTGGGCGGCTGAGCCCGCGTCCATGCACAATAGCAACGCCCGCTGTGCTTCTCGCACAGCGGGTGATTTTGATTCCATGGGGCGGTCAGGCAAAGATGATGCACAGGAGGCCGCTGCTGCCCTCGTTGATGATCCGGCTCAGGGTGGCCTGGAGCTTCATCCGGGCCTCCTCGGGCATCCGGTTCAGCTTGCTGCCCAGACCGTCGCTGACCAGCTCGAAGACCGATTTGCCGAAGATATTGCTGTCCCAGAGCTTCTCCGTGTCGCCCTCATACTCATTGAGCAGGTATTGCAGCAGCTCCGCCGACTGCTTTTCGTCGCCGACAATGGGGTTGATCTCCGTTTCGATATCGGCCCGGAGCATATGGATCGACGGCGCGCTGGCCCGGAGACGGACGCCATAGTTGGTCCCCCGGCGGACGATCTGGGGTTCCTCCAGGTGCATCTCCTCCAGGGTGGGCATGACGATGCCATAGCCTGTCGCCTGCACCTGGTCCAGGGCGGCGGCCACCTTGTCATAGCGGTGCTTCATCTGGGACAGCTCCTCCAAGAGCGCCAGCAGGTCCCGGTCACTGCCCACCTGGAAGCCGGATTGCTCGCTGAGGATCTCATAAAACAGCCGGTCCGGCATGACCACCTCGCAGACCGCCGTGCCGGTGCCCGGGTCCAGGGACCGCATACGGAACCGCTCCACGGTCTCCAGCTCCGTCAGATCCTGCAGCGCCGGTTCCGCCTGCCGCAGGGTGCCGATTTGGGCCGCGCACTGGGTCATGGCCTCATAGAGGGCCGTCTTCAGGGGATGATCCACCGGCAGCGCGTCCAGCCACCGGGGCAGATAGATTTGAATCTCCGTGACCGGGAACGCATAGAGCACATGGCTCAGAATCTCCCGCAGCGTCTGCTCATCCAGGGTCAGGCAGTTCACCGCCATGCAGGATGCGCCGTGGTCTCGCTCGATCTGCCGGCACAGGGCCTGGGCCGCCTCTCCGCCGGGGTCGGTGGAGTTGACCAGCACCAGATAGGGCTTGCCCGTGGCCTGCATATCGGCAATGGCCCGGCTCTCGGCCTCGACATAGTCCTCCCGGGGAATGTCGGTGATGGAGCCGTCGGTGGTCATGACAATCCCGATGGAGCTGTGCTCCTCCATGATCTTCTTTGTGCCCAGCTCGGCGGCCTCCTTCATGGACAGGGCCTCCGGATACCAGGGCGTGGTGACCATCCGGGGCTGTCCCTCCTCCTCCGCCCCCAGGGCTCCGGGGACCAGGTAGCCCACCGAGTCGATGAGCCGTACCGACAGCTGGGCCGTCCCGTCCGGCGAAATGGTCACCGCGTCCTCGGGGACGAACTTGGGCTCGGCTGTCATAATGGTCCGGCCGGACCCGCTCTGGGGCAGCTCATCCCGGGCCCGCTCCCGCTGGTACACGTTTTCAATATGAGGGATAACCAAGGCCTCCATCACCCGTTTGACAAAGGTGGACTTGCCCGTGCGGACCGGTCCCACCACGCCGATATAAATATCCCCGCCGGTGCGCTCGGCCATATCCCGATATAAATTCGTGGCAGTTCCCAACATGTGCGCTCCTCCGTTTCGCAATACTTGTACCCTATCTCTATGCCCGGCCCGTCCGGGATATGCGGGACAAGATGCCAAGAGCAGAAAAAAACCGCCCTGCCGGAGCAGAGCGGTCGAGAAAGCGGAATTAGGCCTGACCCTTCATGCGGGCGAAGCACTCGCTGCAATAGACGGGACGGTCGGACTTGGGCTCGAAGGGAACCTTCGCCTCGCCGCCGCAGGCAGCGCAGGTGGCGGTGAAATACTCTCTGGGACCACGGGCCGCATTCTTGCGGGCGTCGCGGCAAGCCTTGCAGCGCTGGGGCTCGTTCTGGAAGCCGCGCTCGGCATAGAACTCCTGCTCACCGGCGGTGAACACGAATTCGGCGCCACATTCCTTGCACACTAAAGTCTTGTCTTCGTACATGATGTTACCTCTCTTTAGCAATTGTTCTTCCCTGCAGTATTCCCAAAATCATGAAGCTACGGTCAGGGCATGATATTTGCGAACAGCGAAACGCTGTACTCGCCTTTCGGCACTTCCCATCGGGAAGGTTCCACACCGCGTGTGGAGTGGGGTTCTGATTGACGTTCGTTCGCGATAAGACGACCCGCAAGTACACGCAAAGGCTTTCGCTTCTGGGAAAAGAAAAGAAGAAAAAAAGTTCCCGCCAAAGTAGAAGTAAAAGAACGCGGAATTGCCAGCTGAGCTGGAATGATGCTTGCCGCACAGACAGTCGAACGTTCACAACGTAGGTCTTGTATGAACTGCACCCATTATAGCACATGAAATGGATTTGTCAATAATAATAAAACTGATTTCAAGTTGAATTTTATTTTTGTGTGATTTCGACGGTATCTTCCACATTCTTTACAATTCCGGGTAAAACTGCGTCACGCGCCGTCAAAACGCAGCTGTTCCGGTTCGCGTTTCGGCGCTTCCAGATGAAGATGCGCATAGGCCCGTTCCGTGACGCAGCGGCCGCGGGGTGTTCGCGTAAGGAAGCCAATCTGCATCAAGTAAGGCTCATAGACATCTTCCAGCGTGACGGCCTCTTCGCCGATGGTGGCGGCCAGGGTCTCCAGGCCCACAGGGCCGCCGTTGTAGTTCTCGATGATGGAGGTGAGCATCCGACGGTCGATGGCGTCTAGGCCCAGCCGGTCCACCTCCAAGCAGCTGAGGGCATGGTCGGCAGCGGCCCGGGTGATGACGCCGTCGTGATAGATCTGGGCAAAGTCCCGGACCCGGCGGAGCATCCGGTTGGCGATGCGCGGCGTACCCCGGGAGCGGGAGGCAATTTCCGCCGCGCCCTCGGGATCGATGTCCATGCCCAGCAATGCGGCGGAGCGGGTGACAATCCGGGCCAGCTCCTCGGTCGTGTAGAGCTCCAGCCGCAGCTGCACGCCAAACCGGTCCCGCAGGGGGCTGGAGAGCTGCCCGGCCCGGGTGGTAGCGCCGATCAGCGTAAAGCGCGGCAGGTCCAGACGGATGGAATTGGCCGAGGGGCCTTTGCCCACAATGATATCAATGGCGAAATCCTCCATGGCCGGGTAGAGAATTTCCTCCACGGCCCGGTTGAGCCGGTGGATCTCGTCGATAAACAAAATATCCCCGGCGTTGAGGTTGGTCAGCAGCGCCGCCAGATCCCCCGCCTTCTCGATGGCCGGGCCCGAGGTAATGCGGATCTGCACGCCCATCTCATTGGCGATGACCCCCGCCAGGGTGGTTTTGCCCAGGCCGGGCGGGCCGTAGAGCAGCACGTGGTCCAGGGGCTCATTGCGCCGCCGGGCTGCCTCGATATAAACAGAGAGATTGCCCTTGGCCTTCTCCTGTCCCGTATAATCGGCCAGCAGCCGGGGCCGGAGACTGAGCTCGCCGTCGTCCAGGGGCGTCAGCGAGGTGGTCACCAGAGGTGCCTCGTAGTCCTGTGAAAAATCCAAGCTCATATGGCCCCTCCTTTACTGCCGCACCATGGCCCGCAGGCCGGCGCGAATGATTTCCTCCACCGAAAGCGTCTCCACGTCCACGCCCTTGAGGGCCGCGCCGATCTCACTCTGGGAATAGCCCAGGGCGGCCAGGGCGGCCGACGCCTCCGCCGCCTTGCCGCCGGGCACCGCCGCCAGGACGGCGGGGGACGCGCTCTCCAGCTCCGGCAGCTGGCCGGTCAGCTTGTCCTTAAGCTCCAGAATGATCCGCTGGGCCAGCTTTTTGCCCACGCCCGGCGCACGGGTCAGGGTCTTCTCGTCGCCGGTCATCACCGCCAGCAGGAACTGGTCCGGCGTGGTGGCCGAGAGGATCGACAGCGCGGCCTTGGGACCCACGCCGCTGACCGAAATCAGGTGAAGGAAGAGCTTCTGCTCCTCCCGGGTGGAGAAGCCGAAAATATCGAAGGCCTCTTCCTTGATATAACAATAGGTATAGAGCTTCTGCTGCCTGCCCTTTTGGAGCTGGGACAAGGTATAGCCGGTGGTGTGGCAGGCATAGCCCACGCCGCCCACGTCCAGCACCGCCAGATTGGGTTCCAGCACAGTGACGGTGCCGTTGAGATAGTAAAACAAAGCCGTCCCTCCTAGTTGTTCATGCGATGCAGCAGGCTGGTGGCGGACCGGGCGTGGCAGAGGGCCACGGCGATGGCATCGGCGGCATCGTCGGGCCGGGCCACCCGCTCCATCCGGAGCAGGCGGCGGGTCATGTCCATCACCTGCTTTTTTGTGGCGTTGCCGTAGCCCACCACGGACTGCTTGATCTGCATGGGCGTATATTCAAAAACCGGCAGCTGATTCTCGGCGGCGGCCAGCAGAATCACGCCCCGGCCATGGGAGACGCCGATTCCCGTGGTGACGTTATGGCCCCAGAACAGCTCCTCAATGGCCATGGCGTCGGGCTTTACCGTGTCGATCAGCCGCTGCATATCATGGTAAATGGTCTGAAGCCGCTGGGGAAAGGCCATCTCCGCCGGGGTGGTAATGGTGCCGTACTGCCGCAGCGTCAGCATGCCCCGCCCGGACTCCACCACGCCGAAGCCGATGGTGGCATAACCGGGATCAATCCCGAGAATGCGCATGGCTCAGCGGAAATTGACCATCCAATGGCAGGTGCCCAGGATGGCAAAGAGCACCACCGCGATCAGCACCCAGGCCAATACCCGATGGTGCAGGGGCCGGGGCGTGTAGCTGGGCTGCTGCTCCTCCAGCTCCTGCTGCTGGGCGCTGAAATGCTCCAGATTCTCCGGCGTATGATCCATATTCCTCATCCTTTCGATTGGGTCGCTATTTATGTATTATACCATAGCAACTCTCGAAATCCCAGCGTTATTTTCCGGCGGTGCATGGAGCGGACCGGTTTGGGGCATACTTCCGGCAGCTATATGGAGGAGGTACGCCGATGCTCATTTGTCTGTTCCGCACGGTCATTCTCTACGCCCTGCTGATCCTCGTCATCCGTCTGATGGGGAAACGGCAGCTGGGGGAAATGGGGCCGCTGGAATTCGTGGTAGCCATTCTGATTGCCGACCTGGCCTCGGTGCCCATGCAGGATCTGGCCATTCCCCTGCTCTCGGGGATCATCCCCATTCTCACCATTCTGGCGGCGGAGCTTCTGCTGTCGGTGCTGTGCTACCGGTTTCCGATGTGGCGGCGGCTGTTCAGCGGCAAGCCGGTCATCCTGATGGAGAACGGCACGCTGCTCCAGAAGAACCTCTCCAAGACCCGCATCACACCCGACGAGCTGACGGAGCTGCTGCGGGAAAAGGAGGTGGTGGATCTGCGCACGGTCCAGTACGCCATCCTCGAAACCAACGGCCAGATCAGCGCCCTGGTCTATCCGGAGGAAAAGCCCGCCTCGGCCCGGGAGGCCGGAATCCCGGTGCAGCCCATGGGCTTTCCGGTGACGATCATCAGCAGCGGCCGGCTGCTCCGGGAAAACCTGCCGGTGGCGGGCCGGACCGAGGACTGGGTGGAGGGCGTGCTGCGGGACCACCGCTGCCGCGTCCGAGACGTCTATCTGCTGACCGTGGAGCCCGGCGGGCAGATCTATCTCAGCGTCCGGGGGCAGGAATGAAGCATCTTTTGATCGGCCTGAGCCTGGTGGCGGCCGTGATGGGCTTTTGTCTGTGGTCGGCCTCCTATGTCCGCGGCGCTGTGGAGGAGACGGCCCGGCTGCTGGAAGCGGCCTACGAGGCCGCCGAGGCGGAGCAGTTCTCCCAGGCCCAGGCCGCCGTCCAGGCGGCGTCGGACACCTGGGACCGGTACGGCGGCTACTTCGGCACGGTGCTGCGCCACAACGAAATCGACGGCGTGGTGGAGGAGTTCGCCCGGCTGCAAGTGACGGTGCAGGCCGGAGACCAGGACGAATTTCTCCCCGGCTGCGCCGCGCTGCTGGAGACCCTGGACCACGTGCGGGATATGGAGCTGCCGGTCTTCGCCAATCTCTTTTGATTGTATAAACGCCCCGTGCCGGGTTGCGGCACGGGGCAGAGACTCAGCGCTCTTCCAGGATTTTTGTCAGCTCGTGCATAAAGCTGTTGATGTCCTTGAACTGGCGGTACACCGAGGCGAAGCGGACATAGGCCACCTCGTCCAGGGGCTTGAGCCGTTCCATGACCAGTTCGCCGATGCGCTCGGTGGACACCTCCCGGTCCAGAGAGTTCTGGATGATCTGCTCGATCTCATCCACGGCCTGCTCTAGATCCGCCATGGACACCGGCCGCTTTTCACAGGCCCGGACCATGCCGTTGAGGATCTTATTGCGGTCAAAGGACTGGCGGCTGTTGTCTTTCTTCACCACCACCATCGGCAGGCTTTCCACGGTCTCATAGGTGGTAAAGCGCTTCTGGCAGGACAGGCATTCCCGCCGGCGGCGGATCGATGTGTTGTCGTCAGAATGGCGGGAATCCACCACTTTGCTCTCCTGGTAGCCACAGTAAGGACATCTCATAAGAATGCTCCCTTCTCTTTACAAGCTTGCGTCCATATTATATCATAGAGACGATGGATTTGTCTATTGCGATAGGAGGTGTATACTGTGGCCCGAATCCGATCTCTGCGCCGGCTTTGGGAGCCCTTTACCGCCTGCCGGGCCTCTCTCTATGCGTCCAGCTCTTCCTTCTACATCCTCCTGTCGGTGTTTCCGGCGGCGCTGTTCCTTCTCTCTCTTCTGCCCTATCTGCCCCTCTCTCTGGACGCGCTGCTGGACGCGCTGGAGCAGGTTGTGCCCAATCCCTTTCATCCGGTGGTGGGCTATGTGTTTGACACCGTGCGCACCAGCAGCACCATCACGCTGCTCTCCGTCTCCGCCGTGACGACGCTCTGGTCCGCCTCCAAGGGCATTCTCGCCATCACCGACGGGCTCAACGCGGTGCTGAACCGCCCCCGGGAGCCGCGATACCTGCTCCGCCGCCTTTTTTCGGTGCTCTATTTTCTGATCCTGGCCGTGGCCCTGCTGACCATGCTGCTGCTCCACGTCTTCGGCGAGTCCCTGCTGGCCGCCTGTATTCGCTGGTTCCCCGCCGCGGTCCGCGTGGCCGCGCTGATCTACTATCTGCGCACGCCCTACCTCTTTTTCCTCTTCGGGCTCCTCTTTGCCCTGATCTTCTATTTCTTCCCCCGGCGGAGCCTCGGTTTCCGCTGGTGCCTGGTCAGCGGCCTGGCCACCTCCGGCTGCTGGCTGCTGATTTCCTGGGCGTTCTCGATCTATGTCAATCACTTTGCCGGATACGTCAAGCTATACGGCGGCATCGGCCTGCTGCTGCTGACGTGCATCTGGCTCCATATCTGCCTCCTGCTCTTTCTCTACGGGGCTCTGACCGCCAGTCTGCTCCACAACGGCGCCTATCACCCCATTTCCATCCTGCGGGAGACATTTTCCCGGCGTTAATGAAAAGTTCATTTGGTTTTCCAGGAATTCTGTGGTAGAATAATTGGAATTGAAAGAGAATCTCCTGGAAAGGACGGTCGAGCGCCATGTTTGGCTATGTGTTGGCAAACCGCCAGGCCCTGTCCGAGGCGGAGCTCGCACGCTATCGCGGCTGCTACTGCGGACTCTGCCATGCCATTGGCCGCGCCTATGGGCAGCCCCAGCGCTTCGCGCTGAGCTACGACCTGACGTTTCTGGTGCTGCTGCTCTCCTCCCTCTACGAGCCCCCAGAGACCCAGGCCCAGCGCCGCTGCCTGGCCCATCCCCTCCGCCGCCACGGCCAGTGGCAGAGCGAATTCACCGGCTACGCGGCCGCCATGAATGTGGCGCTGGCCTATTACCAGCGGCTGGACGACTGGACGGACGATCACGCCCCGCTGGCCTGGGCCGAGAGCCGGATGTTTCAGGGCAGCATTCCGGCCATCGAAGCGGCCTATCCCCGGCAGCTCCAGGCCATCACCGACGCGCTGGACAGGCTAAGAACGCTGGAGCTCCAGGACGTCCAGGAGCCGGACCAGCCTGCCGCCGCCTTCGGAGCCCTGATGGCCGCCCTCTTTACCCCCCGGCAGGACCGGTGGACGCCGCTGCTGCAGCAGATGGGCGAGGCGCTGGGGCGGTATATCTACCTGCTGGATGCTCTGGCGGATCTGCCCGAGGATCTGCGCAAAAACCGGTATAATCCCCTGCGCAGCCGCGCCGAGGCCGGACTCACGCGGGAGACTCTGCTCCCGGTGCTTCAGATTCTCATGGGTGAATGTACCGATGCGTTTGAACGTCTGCCCCTGGTACAGGATGTGGGGCTGATGCGCAACATACTCTATTCCGGCGTCTGGGCGCGGTACCACGCCCTGAACCGAAGCGGCAAGGAGGCCGACCATGTTTGACGATCCGTACCGTATCCTGGGGCTGAAGCCCGGCGCCTCCGAGGAGGAGGTCAAGCGCGCCTACCGTCAGCTGGCTAAGAAATATCACCCGGATATGAACCCCGGCGACCCCTATGCCGCCAAAATGATGAACGATATCAACGCCGCCTACGATCAAATCAAGAACCCGCCCCGGCAGACCACCACCCAGAACAGCTATGATCCCTTCGCGGGCTGGCAGCGGCGGGAGGACCCAGGTCAGTCTCAGAACACCGAGTTCCAGGCAGCCCGGCACTACATCCAGATGGGCGCGTTCCAGGACGCCGCCTATGTCCTGCACAACGTGCCCACCGGCCAGCGGTCCGCAGAGTGGTACTATCTCAGCGCCCTGGTCAATCTCAATATGGGCAACCGGATTCTGGCCTATGAGCAGATCAACCAGGCCTGCCGGATGGCGCCGGACAATCCGGAATATCAATCAGTCCGGGAGCAGGTCGAGCGATACGGCACCGCCTATCAGGCCCAGCAGCAGGGCTTCCACTTCAATATGGACCCCTGGCAGGCCTGTCTGGGACTTTGCATCTGCTCCAATCTTCTCTCCTGCTATCCCGGCCTGTGCTGCTTCTGCTGAAAAAAATGGAGCCTGCCGAACGGCAAGCTCCGAGGGAACACTTATTTGCGCACAAAGGAAAGGCAGTCGGTGCACTGATCCATGGTGGGGTTGCACTCGTGGGTGCCGACCTTGATCTTGTTGAGAGAGCAGTAGTTCTCCAGATCACAGTGATGCGCGCACTGGTTCACAGTGCACTCGATGGACTTGTTGGCCTGGGTCTTCATAATGGTTTCCCTCCTTCGTCGGTGATAGCCTTAGTATCCCCGAACGCGGGGCGGTTATGCCGGAAGAGGGGTTCCATTTTTTTCATTTCACAGGGCCTTGGAGATTTTCTGCGCTGTCTCCACCACAACGCGGGTGGCGCGGCTGAACTGCTCGGACTCGATCTGCCGGAACATGCCGATGATGCCGATGGCGTAGGGCACCGCGCCGGCATGGTCGAAAATCGGGGCGGACACCGATCGCAGGCCGGTTTTATATTCGCCGTTTTCAATGGCATAGCCCTGGGAGCGGATCAGAAGCAGCTCCCGATTCAGCGCTTCGGGTGAGGTAATGGTCAGCGGCGTATACGGTTCGAGCTTGGCCTGACTGAGGATGCTCCGCCGCTCTGCTTCCGGCATATAGGCCAGGAACAGCTTGCCCTGGGACGTACAGTGGATCGGCAAACGGCAGCCGACCTCAGCCGTGGTATTGAGCCCGGTGCGGTTGTCGGCCCGGTCCAAAGTGATGACCTCGCCCCGGTCCAGGATGGACAGGAACACGGTCTCGCCGGTTTCATAGGAAATGTGCTGGATGTAGGGCTTTGCAATCTCAATGATCGTCCATGAGTTGCTGAGGGTACAGCCATATTCAAACAGGCGGATGCCAAGCAAATATCGCCCATCCTCGTCCTGCGACACCGCGGAAAACTCCCGCATGGTGGAAAGCAGTCCATGGACGGTACTTTTGGGCCAGCCTGTCTGAGCGCTGATCTCCGCCAACGTCATGGGGCGCTCCGAGGCTGCCAGCAGGTCCAGCAGGCACATGGCCTTTGCAACAGATTGAATGATCTTTCCCTCTTGCATCTGGTTCGACCCCCCCATTTTTTATTCATTTTACCATGAAAACCGGCAACATTCAATGTTTCTTGCTCCGTTTCTTTTGGACAGATCGTACAAATTTGGAGGTATGTTTTTTATGTCCCTATTTCTGGTTGACTACGAAAACGTCAGCGCTTCCGGCCTGTCCGGCCTGGAAAAGCTGACGGAAGAGGATGTCGTCTATATTTTTTATACGGAAAACGCCGACCGTCTGACTTTTGACGCCCATCAGCGGCTCCTGGAAAGCCGCGCCCGCGTCCGGTACTACAAGGTGGAGTCCGGCACCAAAAATGCGCTGGATTTCCAGCTGGTGTCCTTCCTGGGCTATATGGTCCACGAGCACGGACAAGCCGCCGTCTACCATATCATCTCCAAGGACAGCGGCTTCGACAGCGTCTGCCACTTCTGGGAAAAGCAGAACATCAAGGTCCTCCGGGTCTCGAATCTCGATGTGGAAAAGACCTGCCGCCAGGACCAGGAGCTGACCGCCAAGCTCCGGGAGCTGCTGGAGGAAAAGGACGTCCAGGTGGTCATGGGCATGATCGACAAGTACAAGACCAAGCAGGGCCTCAACAACGCCCTGATGAAGCAGTTCGACAACAAAAAGACCAGCGAAATCTACCGGGTCATCAAGCCCTATATCGCCAACAAGAAGGCGTAATCTGCCCAATGCACCATCCCCGCCCCTACCGCACCGCAGTGCTGAAAGCGCCCTCGCTGATCGCACGCAGAAAAGCCTCCCCTTGGTGACCAAGGGGAGGTGGCTGGCCGAAGGCCTGCCGGAGGGGATCAGATCCGGCGATGACCGGCGGCCTACAATCCCTCCTTTTTCTCAGGCGTCGGAAACCATACGGTTCGACGGACTGCCCTGCACGCGGAGCCTTGCGGGCCGATGTGGGCATCGGCCCCTACGAAAACCCCCGAAGGCGGGTCTGTAGGGCCCGTCGCAGAATTTTTCAATTCTGCGACGGGCCTTTTTTCATGCGTCGAGCATACGGTTCAAAGGACGCCGCTGAAGCGGCGTCCCAGCGTGTCGAAAAAGTCTTTTCGCCACGCTGTGCGTATTTTTAAACTTTCTAAAAAGTTTAAAAATACGTGTCGATTGAACGCGAAGGGGGCTTTTTGCCCCCTTCACACTTCCCCCGCTGCTCTGTC
>DVFN01000110.1 GCA_018713205.1 Candidatus Avoscillospira stercorigallinarum
TGCCACTATTTCTGAACTCAAACGGAACGTCATAGAGATGCTGATTACAGATTCTCGATTGCAGCGTGAAGTGCTTTTTCAGAAAATTGCCCGTCGTCTTATGAGAGCGGTCTGTCCCATCCGAGAAGGGCTCTCGCTGCCTCGTAAGAAAAAACACGTGACTGCAAAGTTTTCTCACAATAGAAAGCGTGTTTGATTTTGCTTAAGTTGATGACATTGCCTTGAGGGGAGGTGGCACGCGAAGCGTGACGGAGAGGTGTGCCGCCGCATAGCGGCGGCGGCGCGGAAGCGCCCTTTGCACACGCCGAAACCCTGCGGCAAACCTTCGGTGCGGTAACACCTCTCAGGCGCTCCGCGCCAGCTCCCCTCGAGGGGAGCCTGCCCTCTCACGCGCCAGGCCCCAAAGCCTCTCCTTGAGGAGAGGTGGCACGGCGAAGCCGTGACGGAGAGGTGTGCCGCCGCATAGCGGCGGCGGCGCGTCAGCGCCCTTTGCACAGGCCGGGCCTCTGCGGAAAGCTTTCGGGGCAGTAACACCTCTCAGGCATCGGGGCTGGTAGCGTTCGCCGATGGTGCTTTTGTTGTCGATACCGAGCGGGCCGATGTGGGCATCGGCCCCTACGGAGTGCGTTCGGCGAAGATGCGTCCAACGCGGCTGCGCACGGGCGGAGAGAAATCCCCCCGGCGCATACAATGCCCCGCTGCCATGGCTTGCAGGCCGGCAGCGGGGCTCTTGATCGTTTATGGGGGTATACAGGCTATCCCACCGGGATCAGCACCATGGTCTCCTTGCTGATGCGGTCGCCCTCCAGGTGATTGACCGCACGGATGGCGGCGGCGGAAGCGCGGCAGGACTTGGCCAGATCCCAGAGGGCCGTGTCCGCCGGGACGGACCGGAGAATGACAGAGGGCCGCTCTCCTGTCTCCGCCTCGGGCTCCCACTGGGCGGCCTGCAGGCAGGAGATGGGCTGCTGGGCATAGGCGGCGGAGTCCACCCGCAGCGTACAGCGAACCTGATTTCCGGAGACGCCGATGCTCTCGGCTCCCTCGGCCAGGCGGCAGACCGTAACGCAGTCGGCATTCCCGGCCAAGGCCATGGTCTCCCCTGCCTCGCCCTGGGCGGTTACGGCGGTGAGCCGCCCGTCTCCGTCATAGCCCAGGACCCGAAACTGGACCGGCATCCGCAGGCTCACTGCCCCCTCCTGACGGTTTTGGGCCGGAAAATCCACGTAGGCCTCCGCGTCCACCACGTCCCGCAGAGGCGCGGCCAGGGCTGCCTGCACCGTCTCCACCCGGCTCTGGCGGTCCAGACACGGCGACAGCACCACCGAGGTCCATTCCGGCTCCAGCTGCCCGTCGGTGGCATAGGCATCCTCGATCACCCGCACCGTTCGCGTGCCCGACACCAGACACTGGGCCAGAATATGGGCCGTCAGCAGCACCCTTCTCGGCTCGGCGCCGCCTTCGCTCTCTATGTCGCAGCCGGTGAGCAGCGGCAGCACCGCTACGGTCTCCTGGTCGTATTCCCGGTCCAGAGTGCAGTACTGGGAGTACGGCAGCGCCTGGCTCACGCGCTGCAGGCTCCCATCCGGCGCACGGTAGAGGACCTTGCAGGTCAGCGTCCCCTTGAACAGGGCCTTGTCCCCGACAATCTTTTGATCGGTCACCAGCAGGTCGCAGCGGCTGCGGCAGAGGGTCTCGATGGGCGGCCGTCCCGCCGGCAGCTCCAGGGCGTCGCTGAGGACAAACGCCCGCTCCGCCATTTCCAGGGGCAGCTCCATCTGGGTCACGGTCTCTCGGATCTCCACCCCGGGGATGGCGCTTTCCATAGACGCGAAGGTCTCCGCCGCCGCCTGATAGGCCGTCACGGCACAGGCCAAATTCACCCGCAGCAGCGCCTTCCGGGCGTTGAGAATCCGGGCGTCCACCGACCGGACCCGCAATTCGCAGCACACGTCCGACCGGTCGGTGAGGGCCGGATGCTCCACCTTGATCGTAAAGGGCAGATAGCATTCCAGGCACCGGACCGTGGTCCCGTCTTCGGGCAGGTAAAGCACCGTCCCCTTGACGCCTCCGGCCACGGTCACGGTCCCCTCCCGCAAGTCCTTGCCCCGGAGATAGACCTCGGCGGCACAGTCGGCCAGGGTCGCGATATCGGGTTCCCCGTCGGGGACCAGCGTCTCGCCTGTCTCCTCCTGACAGCGGACCTCCCGGACGGCGGTTTTGAGATAGCACAGAGGATTGGTTTGCAGCATCAGCTCCATAGGCTCACTCCTTTGGTTGTTTGTTCTATCTATACGCCCAGCCCGTCCGGGATATGCCTCAGCGCCGCCGGGGCAGCAGCAGACCCAGCGCCGCCAGGACCGCGCCCAGGGCCAGCCGGAGAAACACACTCTCAAAAAAGCATGAGACAATCAGCCCCAGCCCCAGTGCGATGAGTATGGCCGAAACGGCCTGATTCCTGCGGCACATACGCCTCCCCCCTTTCTCCCAGTCTATGCCGTCCGGGCCTGTCTGTTACCGGAGTATGCGCCGTGGAAAGTCGGCTAAAAGTCAATAGAAATTTGCATAAAGCAAGAAAAAACGGCAATCCGCACTAATAAAAAGCGCTTCTATTGGGCGTTTTCACAACAAAATAACATAGCAAGCCAGCCGGATGGGTAAATCCCATTCGGCTGCTATTTCCTTATGTGCCGCCAATCGTCAGGCGGTCAAGAGCTCTTTCTCAAAGAGTATGGCAGCCGACTTCCACCCCAGCAGCTTGCGTGGGTAGATGTTCACCCACCTCTCTGCCGCCCTCACCTCCTCCGGCTTTACGGTGTCAAAGCTGGTGCCCTTGGGGAAAAAACGTCTGAGCAGTCGGTTCATGTTCTCATTGGAGCCTCTTTCAAAGGCGCTGTATGGATGGCAGAAAAACACAATGGTCCGCTTGCCCTTGCGCCGGTGGGCCGCCTCGATGCCCTCGAAGTCTTGAAACTCACAGCCGTTGTCCACCGTGATGGATTTGAACAGCTTATCTCGAAACCAAGCGCCGCCCGGTACACCTGATCCGGGAAACCGAATCGGGCTTGCTGTGACCGCCGCTGATCCCCGGTTTTGATGCCGGGGATGCAATTCGTCCCCCGCAGACGACAATTCGTCCCCCATGGGCCCCACAGGCGAGATTCTATGCTATAGTATCTCCGTGAGGTGAAACCAATGCGTGCCGACAAGTCAACCTATCATGTATTCCAGAACGTCGCCTGGATGTGCTCCCTTGCCTGGAAGCACCGCAGGCGGGTGCTCTTCTTCTGCGGTCTCTCTGCCGCTCTGGAGATTCTGTATCAGCTGATCCAGCTCTTCCTGGCGCCGCGGATTCTCACGCTGGTGGAAGAGGCCGCCGCCCTGCAAACGCTGCTGGGCACCATCGCCCTCTTTACCGCCGCTTTATTCGCCCTGCGCTTTGGACGCGGATATCTCGAACAGATTGATCTCTTTGCGCGAATCGATGTCCGCTCCGTCATCATCGGGCTTCTGGGCCGGAAGTGCAACACCACCTCCTACCCCAACACGCTGAAACCGGAGTTTATCAAGCTCCGGGATGTGGCTCACACCGCCTCCGACGGAAACCAGGAAGCCACGGAGCAGATTTGGCATACGCTGACCGAGCTCTGCAAAAACGTGGGCGGCTTTGCGGTCTACCTGACCATTCTCTCCCATCTGGACCCGATTCTGCTCCTGGTGACCATCGCCACTTGTCTGGCCGGGTTTTGGATCGCCCGCCGCACCAGCGGCTGGATCTATCGCCACCGGGACGAGGAAGAGGCGTATATCACCCGCAAGCGCTATATCCACCGCGTCGCCGAATCCGTCCCCGTGGCCAAGGACATCCGTATTTTCGGGCTGCAAAACTGGATCAATGACCTCTATGCCAGTGTCCACGACGTGTATCTGGCCTTCCGGCTCCGGGCGGAGAAGGTCAAGCTGCTGGCGGAGCTGACCGAGGCAGTCCTCACCATGGCCCGCAACGGCATCGCCTATGGGTACCTCATCCAAATGGCCCTCCTGGAGCACCTGAGCGTGGGGGAATTTCTGCTGTACTTCACCGCCATCTCCACCTTCACCCAGTGGGTCATGGGTATTCTTCAGGCCTCTCTGAAGCTGCACACCCAGAGCCTGGATATCTCCCGGGTTCGGGAATTCCTCGACTACCCGGAGCCCTTCCGGTTCTCAGGCGGCGCGGCGCTCCCCGACCGCCGCCCCTATGAGCTAACGCTGGAGGACGTCTCCTTCCGCTACGACGGCGCGGAGACCGACACCCTCCGCCATCTGAATCTGTCCATCCGCCCCGGGGAAAAGCTGGCCATTGTGGGCCTCAACGGCGCGGGCAAGACCACCCTGGTCAAGCTGCTGTGCGGCCTGCTGGACCCCACCGAGGGCCGGGTTCTGCTCAACGGCGTCGATGTGCGGCAGTTCAACCGGCAGGAATACTACGGCCTCTTTTCCGCCGTATTCCAGGAGTTCTCCATTCTCAATGTGACCATCGCGGAGAATATCGCCCAAAACACAGCGAATATCGACGATGCGCGTGTAAATGCCTGCATCGACCAGGCCGGTCTGACCCAGGCAGTGGCGCAGCTGCCCCAGGGCGCGCAGACCTACGTGGGCCGGGAGGTGTTTCTGGACGGCGTTCTCTTCTCCGGCGGCCAGACCCAGCTGCTGATGCTGGCCCGGGCCCTCTACAAGGACAGTCCCATTCTGATTCTCGACGAGCCCACGGCGGCCCTGGACCCTCTGGCGGAAAACGATATTTATTTGAAATACAACGATATGACTGCGGGCAAGACCTCGCTGTTCATCTCCCACCGACTGGCCTCCACCCGGTTCTGTGACAGGATCATTCTATTGGCCGACGGCGGCATCGCCGAGGAGGGGACCCATGAGAGTCTCTTGGCGGCAGGAGGCGCATACGCCAGCCTGTTTGCCGTGCAGAGCCGGTACTACCAGGAAGGGAGGGAATTCTGATGGAGTCCCAGAAAACGTCCGTTCTCTACGCCCTAAAGCAGCAGCTGCGGGCCATTCGGCTGCTGCACCGCATCTGTCCCGGGTACTTCCCCACCCTGTTCCTCTACTGCCTGACGGCGGCGCTCAGCCCCTACGCCACTGTGTACTGCTCCGCCCGGATTCTCAGCGAATTGGCCGGGGCACGGCAGGCAGCGGCCCTCTGGACCTGGGCAGCGATTACGGTGGCCGTCATCGGACTGCTCCAAATCCTCAAGGCCCTGTTCTGCCAGCGGAAGGATACGCTGCTGGATGACCTGTTCGACCGAAAGGACATCCTTTTCGTTCGGAAAATGTTCTCCATGGATTACGCGTCTCTGGAGGATCGAGAGATCCAGGATCTCCGGGCCCAGCTTCAGCAGAACGAGGGCTGGTCCGGCTGGGGCCTGATGCGCACGCCCCAAATCTTTGAAGAGGGCGTCCAAGCCGTCATCGGCATTTGCAGCGGCATTGCGCTGACCGTCCCGCTCTTTCTCCAGCCGGTCCCCGATTCCGCCGGAGGGCTTACCCTGCTGAACCATCCCGTCTTTATCCTCCTGCTGGCCGCCGTTCTGCTGGGCATCAGCGCCCTGGGCGGCCGCTGGGAGAGCCGGGTGCTGCATGGCTGGTCCTCGGTCCGAGCGGAAGCCACCTTCGGCAATCGCGTGTTCGGCTTCTTTGGCTTCATCGGTCTTCATACCGGACGGGCCGCGGATATGCGGATCTACGGCCAGCAGCGGCTGGTGGACGCCTACTGGAACGGGAATTCCGTGTTCGGCTGCGACGGCCCCGTGGCTGCCGCCATGGCCAAGGCGAGGGCCGGTATATATGCCGGTCTCAGTCAGGCCATATTCGCCGTTCTCACCGGATTGATCTATGTCTTCGTCTGCCTCAAGGCCTGGGGCGGCGCGTTTGATATCGGCGCCGTCACCCAGTACGTGGGCGCCGTTACCGCGCTGGCCATGAATGTCTACGGCGTCTGGGTCCGCGTGGGAGAGATGCGGACCAACTGCGGATATCTGGACCAGACCTTTCAGTTCCTGGATCTGCCCAACGCCATGTATCAGGGCAGTCTGACCACCGAAAAGCGCTCGGACCGGCAGTACGAGGTGGAGTTCCGCCACGTGTCCTTCCGCTACCCCGGCAGCGAAAACTGGGCGCTGCAGGATGTGTCGCTCAAATTCGAGATCGGCAAACGGCTGGCCATTGTCGGAGAGAACGGCTCCGGCAAGACCACTTTTATCAAGCTGCTGTGCCGCCTCTACGATCCCCAGGAGGGGCAGATTCTTCTGAACGGCATCGACATCCGCAAATACAGTTACCGGGATTACATGCAGATTTTCTCCGTGGTCTTCCAGGACTTCCAGCTTCTCTCCCAGAGCCTCGGCAGCAATGTGGCCGGTACCCTGGAATATGACCGGGCCCGGGTACGCCGGGCCCTGGAGGACGCGGGCCTCGGGGAGCGGCTTCAGACCATGCCCCAGGGGCTGGATACCCAGCTCTACAAGGACTTCGCGGAAAACGGCGTGGAGATCTCCGGCGGGGAGGCGCAGAAAATCGCCATCGCCCGGGCGCTCTACAAGAACGCCCCCTTTATCATCCTCGACGAACCCACCGCGGCCCTGGACCCCATCGCCGAGGCCGATATCTACAGCCGCTTCAATGAAATCGCCGGTGACCGCACGGCCATCTACATCAGCCACCGCCTGTCCTCCTGCAAGTTCTGCGACGAGATCGCTGTTTTCGACCAGGGCCATATCGTCCAGCGGGGCTCCCACGAGGCCCTGCTCCAGGACAGCTCCGGCCTCTACCGCCGCCTCTGGGACGCCCAGGCCCAGTATTACGTAACCGAATCGCATGGTTCCGATTCCCGCCAAGGTTCGATGGTTCCTCCGCCATAGGGGCGCATTGTATATGCGCCCCTCAGACTGTCGAAAAACCTCGCTGAAGATGTCTGTGACAGAGCAGCGGGGGAAGTGTGAAGGGGGCAAAAAGCCCCCTTCACGTTCAATCGACACGTATTTTTAAACTTTTTAGAAAGTTTAAAAATACGCACAGCGTGGCGAAAAGACTTTTTCGACACGCTGAGGGGCGCATTGTATATGCGCCCATGCCCAACCCCAGCAACCACCGGAGCCCGGAACAGAACGCACCCGGTTCCGGGCGGATATGAAATCCGCCCCTACAGACCCGTGCGCGGCCCTGTCGTAGGGGGGCCTGGTTTGGCGGGGTGTGGGCACCCCGCTCTACGGACCGGATCGGATGATAGCATAAAAAAACCGTGAAACTTCGTTACTGGAGTTTCACGGTCATTCTCTGCGTATATGGAAAAAGAATCGGTTTTGCGTCGGGACCAACGCTCTATTTCTGCTCCCAGGGCTTGCGGGCGGCGGCCAGGTCGAAGAGCTTTTCATAGCTCTCGTAGCGGGTCGGCTCGATGTCGCCGCGGCGCAATGCCTCGGTGACGGCGCAGCCCGGCTCTTTGCGGTGGGCGCAGTCGTGGAACTGGCATTTCCCCAGATAGGGGGCGAAATCCGGGAAGGCATAGGGCAGATTCTCCTTGAGAATCCATTCCATCTGTTCCGTATCGAAGGAGGAAAAGCCCGGCGTATCGGCCACATAGGTATTGCCCGGCAGGGTAAAAAGCTGAATATGCCGGGTGGTATGGCGGCCGCGGCCCAGCTTCTCCGAGACCTCGCCGGTGGGCAGATGGAGCTCCGGGGCCAGACGGTTGAGCACGCTGCTCTTGCCGACGCCGGAATTCCCGGACAGGGCCACAACCTTCCCGGTAATCAGCGACCGCAGCTCCTCGATGCCCTGGCCGGTGACGGCGCTGGTGGGAATGACTTGATAGCCCGCATGGCGGTAGATTCGGGTCAGCGGTCCCTCCCCGGAGAGGTCGGTCTTGTTGACCACGATGGCCACGGGGACATTCTGGTCCCCGGCGATGGCGGTGATGCGGTCTATGAGAAAGGGCTCCGTCACCGGTATGACCTCCGAGGCCAGCAGGATCAGCAGGTCCAGGTTGGCCACGGCGGGCCGGACAAACCAGTTGCGCCGGGGCAGAATCTCCTGCACCATGCCCTGGTCTATGACGGCCATATCTCCCACCAGAGGACTCTGCTCCGACTTCCGGAGCCGCCCCCTGGCTTTACAGGTCACCACCCGGTCCCCCAGGTCCACATCATAGAACCCGCTGAGGGCTTTGACAATTCTGCCCTGGTTCATTCCTCGTCCACCTCGTCCACTTCGACAGCCTCCGTGCCGGTGTCGAAATCATAGTTCATGGTGGACATGATGATACCGTTGATATAGACATCGATGCGGTGCACGCCCATGCCGCTGAGGTAGATGGACGTCTCATTCTGGGCGTTCACGGTCTCCGGGTCGATGGTCCAGCTGTCCTGTACCACGCCGTCCATCTTCACGGTGATCTCCATGGTCTCCGTGGCGCCCTCGGGGAGCTTAATGGTAATCAAGCGGGTCTGGGGGAAGCCGGGGATGGTCACATCAGGCTCGTTGTCCTCGTCATCCTCCTCGGAATCCAGCGGGTCCTCCGGTCCCTTGGATACCTGGATATTGATGGTAGTTCCCTCCTTGACCTCCTGGCCCTGCTCAATGGATTGAAAGGTCACGGTGTCCTTTGCCTCTTCGCCGTCCACCTCGGTGATCTCATAGAGGAGGCCTCTCTCCTCCAGCTTCTCCACGGCTTTTTCCCGGGTCAGTCCCAGAAGCCCCGGCACCTCCACCAGCTTGATCTCCGGGCCGGTGGAGACATACAGCACCACGGTCTGTCCGGCCGTAAGGGCTGTCTCTCTGACAGGATCGGTGCGGATGACCGTTCCGGCAGGCTGGTCGCTGCTCTCCTCCTGGATGATAATCTGGAGATTCAGCGCCAGATTTCCGAGGATCATTTCGGCATTGGCCTGGGTATAGTCGATCACGTCCGGCATGGAATCCGTGGAAGGTCCGGCGGAGATGGTCAGGGTAATCACCGTGCCGCTCTTGACCATGCGATCGGCCGCGGGGTCCTGGCTGATGACCCGGCCCTGCTCCACGGTATCGTCATTGATCCGGTCCCCAAATCGAATTTGGAAATTGGGATAGGCGCCCACGTCTATTTCGTCGGCAAACATGCCCACAAAGCTGGGAACGGCCACCTCTTCCGTGGAAGTAAAGAACTCCGCAAAAAAGAAGGAATAGAGGAAAACGCCGATGGCCGTCAAGGCCAGCGCGATGACGATAAAGCCTGCAATCAATCCGGCGGCATTGTTCTTCTTTTTCACCGGCTGCTGGGTCGGGCGGCGGCGGACGCTCTCTCCCTTTCCGCGGACGGCCCGTTCGGCGGCAGAGCGCGGCTGGCTGCTGCGGTCACTGGGGACCACCGGCGGCGGGGCATTGTCAAAGCGGAAGGTAATGTGGGGGTCCTTGCGAAATTCATCCAGGTCTTGCAGCATCTGGGTGGCGCTCTCATAGCGCTCGTCCACATCAGCCGCCATGGCGTGCATGGTGATCTGCTCCAGGCCCTCGGGAATCTGGGGATTCAGGACCCGGGGCGGGATGGCCTTGGCATTGATATGCTGAATGGCCACCGACACCGGCGTCTCGCCGTCGTAGGGCGGATGCCCTGTGAGCATCTCATACATGACGACGCCCAGGGAATAGAGATCGGACCGGAAATCGATCCGGCCGCCCTTGGCCTGCTCCGGGGAAATATAGTGCACCGAGCCCAGGGCTTCCCGGGTCAGGGTACTCTGGGCAGAGGACACCCGGGCAATGCCAAAGTCGGCCACCTTTACGCTGCCGTCCTTGAGGATCATGATATTGTGGGGCTTGATGTCCCGGTGGATGATCCCGCGGCTGTGGGCATGCTCCAACGCCTTGGCGATCTGCGTGGCAAAATGCAGCGCCTCCCGCCAGTTGAGAATCCCCTTCTGCTCCATATACTGCTTGAGCGTAATGCCGTCAATCAGCTCCATCACGATGTAGTCCAGATTGTCGGAGTGAGACACGTCATAGACATTGACGATATTGGGATGAGAGAGCATGGCGACGGCCTGGGACTCGGCATGGAACCGGCGGCGGAACTCGGCGTCCTCCGACAGCTCATCCTTGAGGATCTTGATGGCCACCAGCCGGTTCAGACGATGGCACCGGGCCTTATAGACCACGGCCATGCCGCCGGTGCCGATGACCTCGAGAATCTCATACCGATGGTCCAAAAGCCTCCCTATGTAATTCTCCATACGTAGCTCCTTACCGATTGCTCGACCCGTCGATTTGCGGCAGACGGGCGCCGAAGTGAGGTAGAGGTCATACCGCGATTAAAGCGACGGTCACATTGTCGGGGGAACCTCTGTAGTTGGCGATGCTCATCAATCTTTGGCAGCAATCGTTTTTATTGACGCCATGGATCACCTCAAACAGGATCTCCTGGTCGGAAAGCAAATTGGAAAGGCCGTCGGAGCACAGCAGAACGCTGTCGCCCCGGCTGAGCCGCAGATGAAACAGGTCGCAGGTGACCTGGGCCTCGGTCCCCACGGCGCGGGTGATGAGATTTTTGCCCGGGTGGTTTTTGGCCGCCTCCCGGGTCAGCTCGCCCCGCTGCACCATCAGCTCCACCAGCGAATGGTCGGTGGTGATGCTCTTGATGCCCTCTTTATTCAAAAGATAGCCCCGGCTGTCGCCGACGTTTGCCACGGTCAGCTGGTCCTTCTGGATATAGGCCGCCACCAGCGTGGTGCCCATGCCCCGGTACTCGTCGCTGAGCTGCGACTGCTCATAAACCGCCTTATTGGCCAGCTCCAGCGCCTGCTCCAGCATATTGTCGATGCGCTCGGGCTTCATATTGGACCGGGCCGTGCGCTTGACCTCTTCAACGAAGACCTCCACGGCCATTTGGCTGGCAATGTTGCCGGAACGGGCGCCGCCCATGCCGTCGCAGACAATGGCCAGCAGCTGCTCCCGATTCAGTTTCACAATCTGATAATGGTCCTGGTTCTGGCTGCGTACCATTCCGGGGTCTGTCAATCCCCATGCCTGCATGGTCTTCCCTCCTTTTCATACTTGCGCCGCAGCTGGCCGCAGGACGCGTCGATGTCGCTCCCCAGGGTGCGGCGGACCGTGGCGGTGATGCCGTGGCGCTCCAGCCGCTGCTGAAACGCCTCCACCGCAGCCCGCGTACTGGGCTTCAGCGGACTCTCCGCCACGTCGTTGAGGGGGATCAGATTGACGTGGGCTGCCAGCCCCTGCAGCAGCGCCGCCAGCTCCTCGGCCACCTCCGGCGTATCGTTGACGCCGCGGATCATGGCGTACTCGAAGGAGATCCGGCGGCCGGTGGTCTCAAAATACTGCCGGCAGGCGGCCATCAGCGTCTCCACCGGATAGGCCTTATTCACCGGCATGATGGAGCTGCGCAGCTTGTTGTTGGGCGCGTGGAGCGATACAGACAAGGTCAGCTGTAAATTCTCCTGGGCCAGCCGTTCGATTCGAGGCACCAGGCCGCAGGTGGAAAGGCTGATATGGCGCATGCCGATGTTCAGCCCCTCGGGGCTGTTGACCAGGCGGAGGAACCGGAGAACATTGTCATAGTTGTCCAGGGGCTCCCCGATGCCCATTAAGACGATATTGGACACCGGCAGGCCGGAATCCAGCTGGGTAAACAGAACCTGATCCAGCATCTCCGCCGGTGTCAGCCGACGGACCAGCCCCCCCAGCGTCGAGGCGCAGAAGGCGCAGCCCATGGCGCAGCCCACCTCCGAGGAGATGCAGACGGTATTGCCGTGGTGGTACTGCATCAGCACCGTCTCCACGCAGTTGCCGTCCGACAGGCGCCATAGGTATTTGACGGTCCCGTCCGCCCGGGAGACCTGCTTGCGCACCACCTCCGGCGGCGTCAAATCAAAGGTCTCCGAAAGCCGCTGCCGCAGGGGTTTGGAGAGATTGGTCATCTCGTCAAAGGTCCGGGCGCCCCGGTGCAGCCAGGTATAAATCTGCTTGGCGCGGAACTTGGGCTCGCCCAGCTCCGCCAGCGTCTGGGTCAGCTGGGCCAGATCCATGGATTTGATATCTCGGTTCATGGCCGCCTCCTCAGCTTGCAAATAAAAAATCCGTCGGTTCCGTGGCGGTGGGGATAGAGCGTCACCATGGACCGGTCCGCCTCTCCCAGCGCCTCGGGCAGCTGGATGGCCTCCGGCTCGAACGCGCCATGGGCCTCCAAAAACGCCTGGGCCACCGCTTCGTTCTCCCGGCGCAGAATCGTGCAGGTGCTGTAGATCAGCACGCCGCCGGGCCGGACATACCGGGCGGCATTGGCGAGGATTCGGCTCTGAAGCTCCGGCAGCCGCGCCAGATCGTCCAGGCTCTTATAGCGGATATCCGGTTTCTTCCGGATGACGCCCAGGCCGGAGCACGGCACGTCCGCAATCACGGCGTCCATGGCGCGCTCCCATTCCGGCACAAAGGCGCTGCCGTCCTGGAGCCGGGGCTTTATGCAGGAGAGGCCCAGCCGGGCCGCTCCCTTTTCCAGCAGGGTGATTTTATGGGGATGAATATCACAGGAGATCACTTCCCCGGTATTATGGAGATCCATGGCCGCGGCGAAGCTCTTGCCGCCCGGGGCGGCACAGACATCCAGCACCCGCATGCCGGGCTCCAAGCCCGCCGCGGTGACGGCCAGCCGGGCCGCCGGGTCCTGGACGTAGAACCAGCCGCGGGCAAAGAGCGGCAGCCGTTCCACGCTGCCAACGCCCTGAAGAATCCATGCGTTTTGACACCAGGGATGCCGCTGGGCCTCCACACCGGCGTCCCGAAGGGCTTCGAGAAATGCCGCCTCGGAACAGGCCAGCGGATTTCGCTGCACCGTCAGCGGTACGGGCGCATTGTGGCTCTGAAGCAGCTCCGGCAGCGCATCCCCCACCTCCCCAGCCAGCAGCTGGGTCAGGGCCTGGGGATGACTGTAGCGCAAAGCCGGGTCGGCAGGCGGCGTCAGCTGGTCTCTCTGGCGCAGGGCGCTGCGGAGCACGCCGTTAATCAGCCCCGCAGCCTGCCGGTTGGCGTATTTCTTGCCCTGGTCCACCGCCTCGTTGACTGCGGCAGAGGGCGGAATCTTGTCCAGAAACCGGATCTGATAGAGTCCCAGCCGGAGAATATCCAGCACCACCGGCTGGAGTCGCGCCGTGCCGCCCTTGACCAGGCCGTCCAGCCAATGGTCCAGCAGCAGCCGGTTCTGCATCACGCCGTAAACCAGCCGCGTGGCCAGGGCAGCGTCCCGGCTCTCCAGGCCGTCCCGGGCGATATATTCCTTGAGGGCCCCGTCGGCCCAAGCGCCCTGCCGGCGGCAGGCAATCAGCGCGGACAGCGCGGTGGTTCTGGCGTTCATACTGCCTCCCTGGAGAAACTCAGTCGATTTGGATGGGATGGCCGCGGAAGTAGTCGGGGGCGGCCATGCGCTTGCCGCCCTGGGCCTGGAGCTCCCGCACCAGCGCCACGCCGCCCTGGCCGCAGGCCACCTCCAGCCCCTGCTTGGTCAGGGCGAGAAGCGTACCGGGGGCCCGGCCGGTGGTCTTCCCGGCGTCCTCCACGCGAAAAATCTTGAACTGGGTCCCGCCCAGCTCCGCCGTGGCCACGGGCCACGGAATCAGGCCGCGGACCTGGTCGATGACGTAGCGCACCGGCTGGGTCCAGTCAATGGGGCTCATCTCCTTGGAGAGCATGGGCGCATAGGTGGCCTCGGCGTGATTCTGCGGCGTCCGCGTGGCCGTACCGGCTTCAATGGCCGCGATGGTATCGCAGGCCAGCCCCGCGGCGATCTGAGCCATCCGGGCCATCAGCTCCGCGCCGGTCTCCATGGGGTCGATGGGCGTGCGGCGGATTTCAATGATATCGCCCTCGTCCATGCCCGCGGTCAGATACATGGCGGTGATGCCGGTCTCCTCGCAGTGGTTGAGAATGGACCACTGGATCGGGCCCGCGCCCCGGAGCTGGGGCAGGATGCTGGCGTGCATATTGATGCAGCCCTTTTCCGGTACGTCCAGCACCGACTGGGGCAGAATCCGCCCGTAGGCGACCACCACGATCAGTTCCGGCCGCAGAGCGCGCAGCTCCTCCACCGTGGCCGGGTCCTTGAAATTCCGGGGCTGGAAGACCGGTAGCCCCTTCTCCAGGGCAAACTCCTTCACCGGCGACACCGAGAGCTTCATGCCCCGGTTCTTCGGCGTATCGATTTTGGTATATACGCCGGCAATCTCATGCCCGGCGTTGTAAATGGCCTCCAGACACGTTCTGGCGATGTCCGGCGTGCCCATAAACACGAGTCTCATTGGTCCTCATCCTCTTCCATCATGGCTTTGAGCTCCTCGGGCGTCAGCATCCGCTCCGCGACGGCCGTATAGAGCTGCCCCTCCAGATGGGCCAGCTCGTGGCAGAAGCACCGGGCAATGAGCTCCTCGCCCTCCGCCTCGAACCAGTTGCCGTCCCGGTCCTGAGCCCGGACCTTGACATAGTTGGGCCGGGTGACGATGCCGTATTTGCCCGGCACGCTGAGGCAACCCTCCAGACCGGTCTGTTCGCCGCTCTCTTCGATGATTTCCGGATTAATCAGTTCCAGAATACCGTCTTCGCCGGTATCCACCACCACCGCCCGGCGCAGCACGCCCACCTGGGGTGCGGCCAGGCCGACGCCGCCGGCGTCCACCAGCGTATCGGTCATATCGTCCAGCAGGACGTGGAGACGGCGGTCGAATTTCGTCACCGGACGGCTGACCTTGGTGAGAACGCTGTCGCCCTCGGTGACAATATTGCGCAATGCCATGCTAATCCCTCTATTCGTATGAATTGATATCCACATAGGCGGTGACGCCCCGGTTGGCGCGGTCCTGGAGGAAGGCCTTGAGCACCGCCGCCAGATGCCGCCGCAGGGGACGGCTGCCGCTGGTTTGCAGCACCAGCCGGTACCGGAACGTATTATTGACCTTGACCACCGGCGCGGGCGACGGGCCCAGCACCGTCAGGGCCGTGCCCCAGCCGGGGGACTGCCGCAATACCATGGCCCGGAACCGGGCCGCGCCGCTGACGGCCCAGCCCTCGATGCGGCTGAGGAACGTCACGGTAAAGAGATCCCGAAAGGGCGGCAGGCCCTGGAGCTGCCGCAGCGACAGCTCCATCGAGAAAAAGGCGTCATAGTCCTGACGGGCCGCCAGTTCGATGACCCGGTGCTGCGGCGACATAGTCTGAATCAGCGCCCGGCCCTGATGCTGTCCGCGTCCAGCCCGGCCCACCACCTGGGTCAGCAGGGAGAACGTGGTCTCGGCGGCCCGGAAGTGATTGACATACAGGGAGAGATCCGCGTCAATCACCCCGACCAGGGTGACATTTTCGAAATTCAGCCCCTTGGTGACCATCTGGGTTCCCACCAGAATGGGGATCTTCTCCCGCTCGAACCGGCTGAGAATATCCTCATGGGTGTTGGTAGCGGAGACGGTATCGGCATCCATCCGGAGAATCTCCCGGTCGGGGAACAGCGTTCGCAGCTCCGCCTCGATTCTCTGGGTGCCGACGCCCATGGTTTTCACCATGCCGCCGCATTGGGGGCAGCGGTCCTGCACCGGCTCCGAGTGCCCGCAATAGTGGCACAGGAGCCGGTGATTGGCCGCGTGATAGGTGAGGCTGACGCTGCACCGGGGACAGGTGGGCACCGCGCCGCACTGGACGCAGATTCGATATTGGCCCGCCCCGCGGCGGTTGAGAAACAGGATGCTCTGGCGGCCCTGGTCCATGGTCTCCCGCAGCGCCTCCTGAAGCGGCAGGCTGATGGAGGTACCGTTGCCCCGGCGAAGCTCCTCCTTCAGATCCACAATCCGGACTTCGGGCAGCGCGCCGCCGTGAAACCGCTGCCCAAGGGTGAACAGGGCATAGGTCCCCTGCCGGGCCAGATACATGGTCTCCACCGAGGGCGTGGCCGACCCCAGCAGCACCAGCGCGCCCTCCTTGGCGCCGCGGTAGAGCGCCGCCTCCCGGGCGTGATACCGGGGCGAATTTTCAGATTTATAGGAGTGCTCCTGCTCCTCGTCCACAATCAGCAGGCCCAGCTGCTGCACCGGCGCAAACACCGCCGAGCGGGTGCCGATGACGACCCGAGCGCCGCCCTGGCGGATTCTCCGCCACTCGTCATAGCGCTCGGTGACCCGCAGCCCGCTGTGGAGCACGGCCACGGTCTTGCCGAAGTAGCCCACCAGCGTGGCAATGAGCTGGGGTGTCAGGGCAATCTCCGGCACCAGGAGCACGGCGCTTCTCCCCTGCTCCAGGGTCCGGGCGATCAGCCGGACATAGACCGAGGTCTTGCCGCTGCCGGTGACGCCGTACAAAAGCGCCGCGCCGGGCTTCTCCCGGTCCTGGAGCGCCGCCAGCCCCGTATAGGCGGCGTTCTGCGACTCATTGAGCACGGGCAGGGGAACCGGATCTCCGGGCGGCGGCAGCGGCGTGCGGAACACCGGCCGCAGAGACAGGCTTAGAAAACCCAGCCGCTCCAGACGGCGAACCGTCGCCATGGTAGCGCCGGTAAAATAGCAGAGCTCCTTGGCGCTGACAGAGCCCAGTTGGGTCAGGAGCGTCAGGACCTCTCGCTGCATGGGCGCGGACCGCGCCTTGGATTGAGCGTACTGCACCGCCTCCTCCCAGGGCACAGCCAGAGACGCAATTTCCTCGGACTTGTCCCGGACGCGGCGGTCAAAGGTGCGGTTGGAACGAAGGTAATGCTTGTTCTGCAAATACGGGAGATACCGCTCCAGCAGCGCCGGATCGACGGCCTGGCGCAGCTCCTGGGCACGGATCACGCCGCCGCGGTCGGCGGCCGCCTGGAGAATCGCCAGCGCGTCCCGATGGCTCTTGGCCACCTTGGCCTCGTCCACCGGGACCTCCAGCGTCCACTCCTCCTGGACCGAAAACCACAGGCCGGCCGGAAGCATGGCCTTGACCGCGTCATAAAAGGTACAGAAGTACCGCTCCCGCAGAAAGGCGGCCAGATGGAGCAGGGACTCGGAGAGCACCGGCGTCTCGTCCAGCACCGCGGCCACGGATTTGAGGCCGGTCTCCTCGCCGGGCGTCACCGCCAGCACCATGCCCTCTACCCGGCGGTTTCCCTGGGAAAAGGGAACCAGGACCCGCATGCCCGGCGCAACGGAGAGCTGCGGCGGAACCCAATAGGAATAGGGCTTGTCAATGGCATATATCGCCGCCGAGACGGCAATCTGGGCAATCAAGAGACGCTCCTGCGCAGATCAGCGCAGATACTCTTCCTTGGTCACGGCGGACAGCTTGCCCTCAGCCACTTCCCGGATGGCCAGCGTGACGGGCTTGTCGTCCAGGGCATAGCCCTCCTGCTCGGCCTCAATGGAAATCTGACGGGCCCGGCGGGCCACCACGTTGACAAGAAGATACCGGCTGTCAATGTGCTTGAGCAGCTCGGACATGGGGGGGTAAAGCATAATTAGAGTTCCTCCTTCAAAAGGTGCAGCCGTTCAGAGGTTTTGCACTTCTCCGCCTCGATGATGGAGAGGATCTCGGAAACGGCCTTGTCTACATTGTCGTTGACGACGAGATAGTCGTATTGACCGGCCTGGGTATACTCCCAGCGGGCGCGCTCCAGGCGTTCGCGGATCAGCTCCGGCGCGGTATCGCCACGGCCGAAGAGCCGGGCCTCGATGTCCCGGAAGGACGGGGCCAGCATAAAAATCAGAATGGCGTCGGGACGGCGGGCCTTGACCCGCAGCGCGCCCTGGACCTCGATGTCCAGCAGTACATCCCGTCCGGCCTCCAGCGCCTCATTCAGCGGCGCCTCCGGCGTGCCGTAGTAATTGCCCACATACTGGGCATATTCCAGCAGCGCCTGCTGCTCGATCATCTGCCGGAACTGGTCGCGGCTCACGAAGAAGTAGTTCTTGCCGTCCACCTCGCCCGGGCGCATGGGCCGGGTGGTGGCGGAGACCGAGAATTGCAGCGTCTGACTGCGGGCCATGACGCCCTTGACCACGGTGCTCTTCCCGACGCCCGAGGGGCCGGAGAGTACAATCAGCTTTCCTCCCATGATTCCGTCTCCTCTCTCTCCCCCGCCTCGGCCTTGCCGGAGGCCCGTCCCGCGATGGTTTCCGGCAAGATGGCGGAGAGTATCACATGGTCCGTGTCCATGATAATCACGGCCCGGGTCCTTCGTCCGTACGTGGCGTCGATGAGCATGCTGCGGTCCCGGGCCTCCTGGATGATCCGCTTGATCGGCGCGGACTCCGGGCTCACGATGGCCAGCAGGCGGCTGGAGGACACCATGTTTCCAAAGCCTATGTTAATCAGCCGCATAGCGCCCTCCTCACTCGATATTTTGGATCTGCTCCCGGATTTTTTCCAGCTCCGCCTTGATTTCCACCACGATTTCGGTGATTTCCAGGTCGGAGCACTTGGAGCCGATGGTGTTGGTCTCCCGGTTCATCTCCTGGAGCAGGAAGTCCAGCTTCCGGCCGATGGGGCCGCCGGACGCCAGCATGGACCGCAGCTGCTTGAGATGGCTGCGCAGCCGGACGGTCTCTTCGTCCACGGCCACTTTATCGGCATAGATGGCCGCCTCGGTGAGAATCCGGTTTTCGTCGATGGAAGTGGAGGCCAGCACCTCCTGCATTTTTCCCAGCAGCTTGGCCCGGTATTCCGCCACGGTCTGGGGGCTTCTGGCCTCGACCTGCTCCACCAGGCCGAGGATCGTCTCGCCCCGCGCCAGCACGTCTGCGGCCAGCGCCGCGCCCTCGGCCGTGCGCATGGCATTAAACTGCTCCAGCGCCGCGGCGACCGCATCCGTCAGCGCGGCGGCCCGGGCCTCCTCGTCCTCGTCGGGCTTCTCCACCAGGAAGACGTCCGGCAGCCGGGAGAGCACCGACACGGAGATATCATCCCGGACGCCGTACTCGGAGACCATGGCGCCCATGGCGGTCAGATATCCCTCCACCACAGGGCGGTTCAGGGACACGGCCACGTCGCCGCCGGGATGGTTGATGGTCAAATAGACGTCCACCTTGCCCCGGCTCACCTGGGCCTTGACGCATTGCTTGATGCGGTCCTCGGCATAGGCGTAGAGCCGCGGCAGCTTGACCGTGCAGTCGAGATAGCGGTTATTGACGGCCCGGATTTCCGCAGTGATCTCCAGATCCTCAAAGGTCTGAATCGCTCTGCCGTAACCGGTCATGCTTTTTATCACAGTCGGTACCTCCATGGAGAAGCGGAATCGGCCGGGCTGCATCGCCCGGTACGCAAGGGGCGGGCTGCATACGGGGTGTCCGCATACAGCCCGAGTGAAATCTGTTTCGGCGGCTAGCCGTCTATGGCGACCAGGTCCACCACAATGCTGTATTCTTTGCTGGTGATGATGCCAGCGCCCTCAAAGCCGTCCAGATAAATCCGGACCGGCACCGTCACGGCAGTCCCCGCGTCAGCCGAGGTGAAGCTCGAGAAATCGGCGATCACGCGGATATTGTCCTCGGTGATCTCGTCGATGTCGCTCTCATTGGCCCGGATGGACACCTGCAGCATCGTCGTCCGGCTCTCCGGCATCAATCCGTCCGGTACATTGATAAACTGGAAGTTGGTGCTGGGAATCTGCATCTGCCGGATGGCCTTGTTCTTAATCTGGATCGTGACCTTGGCCTCCTGGACGCCGCTGACGTTGGAACAGCCCTCGGGAAGCGTAATCGCCCGGGTCGTGGTCAGGGTATTGCTCTCCATGCTGCCCAAATCCACGCTGCTCAGGCGGATACTCGGAATCGTCTCAAGAATGGAGGCATCGCCGGAAATTTGGATGGTCTCGGGCTCGACCAGAATGACGCAATCGTCCCTGGTGACGCCGCCGCCGTCGATGGTGGGCAGCTCCAGGGGCACATCCTTAAACATGGACACCGGCACGGTGACTTGGATTTCCGTCACATCGGAGGAAATCTCGGTGCTGTCGATCACATTGCTGTCATAGTCGATCAAGGTATACGGCAGGCTGGACGTAATGGTCTGGTCCACGTTTTCGCGGCTCAGGGTCACCAGCGCGTAGTCCACCTGATTGACCAGGTCCTGGGGACCCTCGATGACGATTTCGCTGTAATCCTGGGTGGCGCGGTCGGCCAAATAGCCCTCCGCCGCCTTGATGTCGGCGGAAACCCTGACTTCGATGGTGCGTCTGGCCAGCTGGGCCAGCGTCACGGTGATCTTGTTGGGGTCCCGGCCGATCAGCGACAGGTTTTGGCTGGACACCGAGGCCGGCAGCGTGATATCCGACAGATCATAGGTGAAGGACTGCTCGCTGGCGGTGCGGAGCCGGGATACGTCGATCACGACCTCCAGCTCGGACTTGTCGTCCCGGAGCTTATTGAGCTCGGACAGGCGCCCCCGGAAATCCAAGGTGACGCCGGATTCGACGTTGGTGGAGCCGATAATCAGGTCGTAGTCCTCCCGCAGAACATCCTCGCCGCTGAAGGTGACGGGGATATTGTACAGCGTCGCCGTTTTCTCCGGGTTTTCCACCAAGACCACGTACAGCCAGATTCCCAGGGAAATCACCACGGCCAGCAGCATGGAAAGAATTTTTTTATTTCGCATCGGACCGTCCCTTCTTTACAAAGGTTTGTTTGAGGCGGCTCATCAGCGTCTTCTGTTCCTCCTCGTCGGGGATCAGCTCGGCGGTGAGCAGCCGCTCCAGGGTCTGGGGGGCCAAGTGCCGCTTGAGCATGCCGCCGATGGCCACGGAAATGGTGCCGGTCTCCTCCGAGACGATGACCACCACCGCGTCGGAGACCTCGCTGGTGCCGACGCCGGCCCGGTGGCGGGTGCCCAGGTCGCTGCTCAGGTGCGGATTCTCCGACAGAGGCATGACGCAGCCCGCCGCCGCCACCCGGCCGCCGCGGATGATGACCGCGCCGTCATGGAGCGACGCCTTGGGGAAGAACAGGTTGCGCAGCAGCTGTTCCGAGGTCCGGGCATCCAGCAGCGTGCCGGTCTTGAAGTAATCCTCCAGGGAGGACTCCCGCTCGAAGATCAGCAGCACGCCGACCCGTTCCTTGCTCATGATCTCGCAGGCAGAGACCGTGGCGAGAATGGCCTCGGCCATCTCCCCACGGGGCGACTTGCCGCCCAGCAGCTCCTTGACGCTCTTGCCGCCGAAGCGCTCCAGCGCCCGTCGGAGCTCCGGCTGGAACATGATGACCAGGGCAATGACGCCCAGCTCCAGGATCTTATTGAGGCCGAAGTTCAGCATCTCCATGCCGATCAGGCCCGTAAGCCAGGTGGCCAGCAGCAGCAGCACGATGGCCTTCGCCACCCGGGCCGCGCTGCTGGAGTGCACCAGATCAAAAATCTTATATATGATAAAAGCAACGATCAGAATATCCAGGACATCCTTGATCCGAATGCTCATAAACGCGTAGAGCGCTTCCTGAAAGAAATTGGCTATTCCGCTCAATGGTCCACACCACCATTCTGATATCTATACATAATCATTGTAATTATAGCCCAGAACGACGGCGTTGGCAAGGGGAAATGGGCAAGAATTTCAGAGCTGGCAGATTTGACCTAAAATGCCTGCCGCGGCGTCGATTTCGGCCTCGGTGGTAAAATCCGACACACTCAGACGCACGGTACCGCTCCGCAGCGTACCGGCGCTCTCGTGGGCCACCGGCGCGCAGTGGAGGCCCGCCCGGGTGGCGACGCCGGCCTCGCCCAGACGCCGGGCCACGGTCTCGCAGTCCAGCCCTGCCGCCGACACCGACAGAACGCCGCTCTGCGCCGCCGCCGGGCCGCGGTATACGGTCAAATTCGGATGGTTCGAGAGCGCCCGCGCCAGCCGGCCGATCAGCTGGCCCTCATGGGCGGCGACGGCGGCGAGGCCCCGGCTCTGGAGATAGCGGATTCCCTCCAGCAGCCCGGCGATTCCGGGCACATTGTGGGTTCCGGCCTCGGCGGCGTCGGGCAGGAAATCCGGCATATCCCAGCGCTCGGACTGGCTGCCGGTCCCGCCCTCCAGCAGCGGCTTCGGAACCCGGCCGCAGAGCAGCAGCCCGGTGCCCTGGGGCCCGTAGAGGCCCTTATGCCCGGGCATGGCGACAAAGGCCGCGCCCCATCGGGCCAAGGAGACCTCCAGCACGCCGGCCGATTGGGCCGCGTCCACGATCAGCGGCACGCCCCGGTCCCGGCACAGGACGGCGATCTCCTCCACCGGCAGAATATAGCCGAAGACGTTGGAGACATGGGTACAGACCACCGCCTTGGTCTCGGGCGTGACCGCGGCCGCAAAGGCGGCCAGCGTATCCGCCGGGTCGAACAGCTTCCGCCCGGCAATGACCAGGTCCGCGCCCAGGGCGTGGAGCGGCCGGATCACCGCGTTGTGTTCAAATCCCGAGACGACCACCCGGTCGCCGGGATTTACCAGAGATTTGATGGCGATGTTCAGGCCGTGGGTGGCGCTGGAGGTAAATACAACCTGGTCCGGCGGCGTGTCAAAGAGCTGCCCCGCCGCTTCGCGGCAGGCATAGGCCACGGCGCTTGCCCGCTGGGCTGCCGGGTGGCCGCTGCGGCCCAGGCTGGCGCAGGTGTGCATGGTCTCCTCCACCGCCCGGTAGACCGCCTCCGGCTTCGGCATGGTCGTGGCGGCGTTGTCGAGATAAATCACGGGAATACCTCCTCTGCCCGGCCCCCGGCTGTGATCCGGTACGCCTTTTCATGGAGAATCAGATTGGCACGGAGGACCTCGGCGGTTCTGTATACCACATCGCCGCCCACCTGGATGGAATATCCGCAGCCCTTGGTAGAAATGGCCCGGGGCGTGCGAATCAGCGCGGCGAAGATCCCGGCCTGCCGCAGGGCGCTGACCGCCCGCTGGGCCTGGGTCATGGAACGAAAGGTGAAATAATAGTCATACATTGCTCTACCCTCCCGTCCAGTGTATGCCGCGCGAACCGGGTCGGATACGGGCGAAGGAGAAAATGACCCGCGGGCGATTGCCTTTCCGCCCCGGGTCCGCTATAATGGGGAAAAAGATTGCAGGAGGCACTCCATGGCGCAGATTATCGAACTCACATCCCTCCACGATCCGGCGGTGGCGGCCTATGCCCAGCTCACCGAGGCACAACTGCGCAGCAGGCTGGAGCCGGAGCTGGGGGTGTTTATCGCGGAAAGTCCCAAGGTCATCGTCACGGCCCTGGACGCGGGGCTCCGGCCCCTGTCGCTGCTGATGGAGCGGCGGCACCTGACCGGACAGGGCGCGGCCCTGCTGGCGCGGTGCGGCGACATTCCCGTCTATACCGGCGACCGGGAGCTGCTGGCCCAGCTGACCGGCTACACCCTGACCCGCGGCATCCTCTGCGCCATGGCCCGTCCCGTCCTGCCCCGGGCCGAGGACATCTGCCGGGACGCCCGCCGGGTGGCGGTGCTGGAGGGAATCGTGGATTCCACCAACGTGGGGGCCATCTTCCGCTCGGCGGCCGCCCTGGGCGTGGACGCGGTGCTCCTTTCCCCCACCTGCTGTGATCCCCTCCACCGGCGGGTGGTCCGGGTCAGCATGGGCACGGTGTTCCAGGTGCCGTGGACGTATCTGGGCAGCAGCGCGGCGGACTGGCCTCAGGCCGGTCTCTCCCGGCTCCACGCCCTGGGCTTTGAGACCGCCGCCATGGCGCTGACGGCCCGGTCCTGCTCCATCGACGATCTCCGGCTGCGGACCGCCGAAAAGCTGGCCATCGTATTGGGCACAGAGGGCGACGGCCTCTGTCACGAGACCATCGCCCAATGCAGCTATACGGCGAAAATCCCCATGGCCCATGGGGTGGATTCGCTCAACGTGGCCGCGGCCAGCGCTGTGGCCTTCTGGGAGCTGCGGGTCCGGTGAGCTAACGGCGGCAGGTCCGGCAGGCGTCCAGGTCGTAGATCCGCCGGAACTGCCGGAGGCTGGCCCCCTGGCGCAGGCAGTGGAGCAGCACCTCCCCGCAGGCCCGGGCGTCGCTCCCGGCGTGGTGGTGCCGGAGCTCCAGGCCCAGGGCGTCGCTGAGGGTGTTGAGCTTGTGGTTGGGCAGGCCCGGCATGTACCGGCGGCTCAGCTGCACCGTGCAGGCATAGTCTACATACTGCTGCCAGACGATGCCGTAGGCCCGCAGGCACCGGGCCAGAACCGTCAGATCAAAGGTGGCGTTGTGGGCCACCAGCAGACTCCCCTGGAACAGCGGCTCCAGCAGCAGCCACAGCCGGTCAAAGGTGGGCTGGTTGGACACCATTTCCGGCGTGATGCCCGTCAGGGCCACGTTGAAGGCGTCGAAATGGGTTTCAGGATTCACCAGGGTATAGAGATCCCGGGTGATTTCCCCGTCCACGATCTCACACAGGCCGATGGCGCTCATCCGGTCGTTGCAGGCATTGGGCGTCTCCACATCGAAGACGATGATTCGCTGGTCCATAGGACTCCTCTCTTTCTCAAGCGGCAGGCTGTATCTACGAAAATCGCCCCGATCCGGATGGATCGGGGCGTTGTGTGCGTCACAGGGAGAAAATCAATAGAACTTTCTCTTGTTCTTGCGGGCAGCTTCGGACTTCTGCTTCCGCTTCAGGCTGGGACTCACATAATGCTCTCTCTTCTTGACCTCCTGAATAACGCCAGCCTTGGCGCAGCTGCGCTTGAAGCGCTTCAGTGCGGACTCCAGAGATTCATTTTCCTTTACGTGAATTTCAGACATTGATGATTTCCCTCCCTCCATGTATCCGGCTCAATCCAGGATACGTTCAGGGCTGTTCAAACAGCACAGTGATTATAGTCAAAATTGCGCAATTTGTCAAGCATTATTTCAAAATCAGATTGACCAGCTTGTTCGGCACCAAGATGGTCTTGACCAGGGTCTTGCCCTCGGCCAGCCGGGCGATCTTGTCCTGGGCCATGGCGGCGGCCACGACGGTATCCTGGTCGCTGTCGGTGGGGACCTCCACGGTGCCCTTGAGTTTGCCGCAGACCTGCACGGCCATGACCACCTTGGCGTCCACGGTCTTGCTCTCGTCATGCTCCGGCCAGGGCATCTGGCAGGCCATCTTGCCGTACTTGGCGGCAAAGCCCTTGTTCTCCCACAGCTCCTCGACCATATGGGGCGCAAAGGGACTCAGCAACAGCAGAAGCTGCTCTACGTCGCCCTTGGTGCAGCCGTTGGCATAGAACTCGTTGACCATGGTCATCAGCGCGGCGATGGCGGTGTTCATCTTCAGCTCGTCGATATCCTGGGTGACCTTCTTGATGGTCTTGTGGATGATGGACTCATTGGCGGCGGAGACGGCCTCGTCGTCCGAGCAGGCCTCGGCCAGATTCCAGCAGCGGTCCAGGAACCGCTTGGAGCCCTTGACGGCCTCGTTGGACCAGGAGACGGCCTTCTCAAAGTCTCCGATGAACATGATATGCAGGCGCATGGTGTCCGCGCCGTACTGATCGACAATGTCGTTGGGGTTGACCACGTTGCCCCGGGACTTGGACATCTTCTCGCCGCCCTCGCCCAGGATCATGCCGTGGCTGGTGCGCTTCTGGTAGGGCTCCTTGGTGGGCACCACGCCGATATCATAGAGGAACTTGTGCCAGAACCGGCTGTAGAGCAGGTGGAGCGTGGTGTGCTCCATGCCGCCGTTGTACCAGTCCACGGGGCTCCAGTAGTCCAGAGCCTCCTTGGAGGCCAGCGCCTTGTCGTTGTGGGGGTCCATATACCGCAGATAGTACCAGGAGGAACCGGCCCACTGGGGCATGGTATCGGTCTCCCGCTGGGCGTCGCCGCCGCACTTGGGGCACTTGCAGTTGACCCAGTCGGTCATCTTGGAGAGGGGCGACTCGCCGGTGTCGGTGGGCTCGTAGCTCTCCACGTTGGGCAGCACCAGGGGCAGCTCGCTCTCGGGCAGGGGCACCCAGCCGCACTTGGGGCAATTGACCATGGGGATGGGCTCGCCCCAGTACCGCTGCCGGGAGAAGACCCAGTCGCGGAGCTTGTAGTTGACCTTCTCGGCGCCGATGCCCTTCTCCTCCAGCCATTTAATCATGGTGGGGATGGCCTGCTTGACGGTCAGGCCGTTGAGGAAGCCGGAGTTGACCATGATGCCGGTGTCATCCTTGAGGGTGAAGGCGGCCTTTTCCACATCGCCGCCCTGGACCACCTCGATGATCTCACAGCCGAACTTCTTGGCGAACTCCCAGTCGCGGTCATCGTGGGCCGGGACCGCCATGATGGCGCCGGTGCCGTAGGTGACCAGGACGTAGTCGGAAATAAAAATCGGGATCTCCTTGCCGTTGACAGGGTTGATGGCGCGGACGCCCTGGAGCATGACGCCGGTCTTCTCCTTGTTGAGCTCGGACCGCTCAAAGTCGGACTTCCGGGCGGCCTCGTCCACGTAGGCCTGGACCGCGTCATAGTTCTCGATCTTGTCGGCCCACTTTTTCACATAGGGGTGCTCGGGAGAGATGACCATGTACGTGGCGCCGAAGAGGGTGTCGGCCCGGGTCGTGAAGATCCGAAGCACATCGCCGGCGGTGGTCTGGAAATCGACCTCCGCGCCGGTGGAGCGGCCGATCCAGTTCTTCTGCTGGATTTTCACCCGCTCGATAAAGTCCACATCGTCCAAATCGTCGATCAGCCGCTGGGCGTACTTGGTGATTCGCAGCATCCACTGGCTCTTCTCCTTGCGGATGACCTCGCTGCCGCACCGCTCGCAGACGCCGTTGACCACCTCTTCGTTGGCCAGGACGCACTTGCAGCTGGTGCACCAGTTGACCGGCATGGTGGCCTTGTAGGCCAGGCCCTTCTCCCACAGCTTCAGGAAGATCCACTGGGTCCACTTGTAGTAGCTGGGGTCCGTGGTGTCGATCTCCCGGTCCCAGTCGAAGGAGTAGCCCAGCATCTTCAGCTGGGAACGGAACCGCTCGATGTTCTGCTTGGTGACGATGGCGGGGTGGATATGGTTTTTGATGGCATAGTTCTCCGTGGGCAGGCCAAAGGCGTCATAGCCGATGGGGAACAGGACGTTGTAGCCCTCCATCCGCTTCTTCCGGCAGATGATATCCATGGCCGTAAAGGGCCGGGGATGGCCTACATGGAGGCCCTGGCCGGAGGGATACGGGAACTCGATCAGGCCGTAGAACTTGGGCCGGGGATCGCCGGTGACGGCGGCATAGGGCTTCTGCTCCTCCCAGATCTTTTGCCACTTGTGCTCGATACGGGTAAAATCGTACTTCATTGCTTCTATCTCACCTTTTATACAAAGTCTTTGCTGACAGGCAGGGACGCCGCCGTTACGGGGCCAGGACCTCGCTGAGATCCACGCGCTTGGCGTCGGTCCAGAGCCGCTCCAGGTCATAGAACTGCCGCGTCTCCTCGGTAAACACATGGACCACCAGGCAGCCGTAGTCCAACAGGACCCAGGTGCCGCTGCGGTGACCCTCCCGGCGGAGGGCGGGTTCCCCGGCGTTGTCCATGGCCTCCTCGACGGCGTCACAGAGGCTCTTGACATGGGTGCTGGAAGTGCCGGTGCAAATCAAAAAGTAGTCGGCAATGGTGGTGACGTCGGTGATCTCCAGCAGGGAGATATCCACGCCCTTGCGGTCATCCAATGCCTTGGCCGCCACGGCGGCAACTTCTTTGGGTGTCATCATAATTTTGGCTCGTCCTTTCTGCGCCGGGCGGAAGAGGCGGCTTCACCGGCGTCTAATCTCTTACTCAGTCTCAGGGCCAGAGGGTCTCGTCCGAGGAAGGGGCCAGCGGGTCCAGCGGGTCCGACGGCAGCTCCGTGCTCTCGTCGGGATCGGTCACCGCGGGGTCCTGCTCGTCGTCAGGGCTGGTGTCGGAGGAGACGTCACCGGCGGTATCCTCACTGTCTGTGCCGCCGGTCTCATCGGTCGAGGAATCAACCGTCGTGTCCGTACTCGAGGAGTTGGTGGTGCTGGAGGTACCGGCATAGACCGATTCCGGCGTGCGGATGCTCACATTGGCGGCGGTGATCTCCACGTCATAGGGATTGAAATACTCGTTGACCACCTCCAGGGTTTTGTTCTGGTAGATGGCATAGCAGGACGCGCCGTTGACCATGACCGCCTCGCCCTCCAGGGTGTAGGTGAACATATCGTCAAAGTCACACTTGAGGAGCTCCTGGCCGTAGTAGACCATATTGCCCACAGTCATATCGGTGATGACGTTGTCAAAGAACAGATTGGCCAGCTCCGGCAGCTTGGTCAGCGTGGTCATGGAGAGATATTTCTTGGCCAGCGCCTGAAGGAACTGCTGCTGCACCTGCGTACGCATGATATCCTGAGTGGCATAGCCCTTCCGGAAGCGAACCAGGCCCATGGCCTGCTCGCCGTTGAGGGTCTGGAGGCCGGGCTGCAGATCGATATACAGATCCTGCGTCGGGTCGGAATAGTACATCCGCATGGGAACGTCGAACTCCACGCCGTCCACCAGGTCCACCAGCTCGATAAAGACGTCCAGCTTCACCAGCACATAGCCGTCCACCTCGAAGCCCAGCAGCTGGGCCAGCTTGGTCTTTAGGGCCTCCATGCCCTCCTTGCCCTGACCGCCCGCGCCGTAGATGGAGTTAATCTTGGGCACAGAATAGTTGCCGGAGATCAGGGTGTCGCGGGGCACGCTCATCAAGGCCACGGTGTGGTCATTGGTGTCCAGCCGGGCAATCATTATGGTATCGGTGCGGCCGCCGTCGTCATCGGTGCCGCAGATCAGGATGTTGTAAAAGCCCTCCTTGTGGCTGGCGGGGACCTCCACCTCCAGCTCCACCTCTTCGCCGGTCTCCTCGTCGATCTGGGTTTCGATCTCAATGGTCGTGGGCGGGATGAAAACGTCCTCGCCGTCCAAATCGGTGTCGTCGCTGATGGTGGGCAGCGTAGGCTGCTTGACCGCTTGGGGCTTGACAAAGTCCCGATAGACCGCTACCACCGTACCGGCCAAAATCACCACGCTGGCCAGCAGCAGGATCGCGCCGCGCTGGACGCCGGTGAGACGGTGCTTTCGCACCGGGCGCGATACATCGGGCTGCGGTGCGGCTCCGGAGGCGGAGCGAGCCGGCTGAGTTTTGCTGCGGCCGGCGGAAGCGAACCGGCCGCCGTGCTTACTTCCAAATAGTTTCATCGTGCATCCTTTCCAAATTTGCCGGATAACGAAGTTCTAGGCGCTTTGCCTCTTGAAGTTCGGCTCGAGCCGACATCTCAAGTATTCTTCATTCCTTGTCGGAGAAAAGCCATCGCCTCCTGCGAGGCCTGACCCATAGGCGCGTGCTGCTGCGCCAGATGCTCCTGGGTCATCTCCAGTCCCAGCAGCAGCGCCGCGTCCAAGTCAGAATATGCCAGCCGCCGCAGCTCCTCCACGCCGGGGAAGTCGCGGTTGGGCTCCATATAGTCTGCTACGTAAATGATTTTCTCCAGGGTAGACATGTTGGCCCGGCCGGAGGTGTGCCACCGGATGGCCTCGCAGACCGCCGGATTCTCGCCGAACACATGCTCTGCCACTGCCGCCGCCGTGGGCGCGTGGAGGAGCTTGGTGTGGGTGCGGAGGAAATCATCGATTATAATACCATAAGTTTCACAAAGACGCAACTGGTCCGCGCCGCTCAGGGCCTTGGTGACATCGTGCAAAATACCGGCGCGGGCCGCGTCCTCGGCGTTGGCGCCATGGACCTTGGCCAGCTCCACCGCCGTCTCGCTGCAGCCGATGACATGGTTGACCCGGCTCTCATTGTGGAGCTGCAGGCTCTCCTGCTTCAGCTGCTCGAAGGGCAGGTTTTTCCGGTTCCGGTTCACGCCGTAGAGGCCCAGCTCGTGGATTCGCCGGTAGACCTTGGGGTCCAAATCAGCCTCCGCGCCGCCGAGGATCAGCAGCCGCCGCACCGCCGTAGAGGACATCTCCAGAAAATCGTTGGGAATAAACAGGGGCGCTTTGCCGTAGCGCTTCTTAAAGGTATGGGCATAGTCCTCCAGGGTGGACTCGTCGGCGTCGTTCCGGTGCGCCATGACCACCTGGGCCAGGGCGCAGATTTCCTTGGGATGATACCAGCTGTCAAAGGACAGCAGCATATCAGTGCCCATGCAGAGATAGAGCTTATCCCGAGGGTAGCGCTCCTTCAGGGCCCGGAGCGTCTCCACGGTGTAGCTGGCGCCGGCCCGGCGGAACTCCAGATCATCCACCAGGGCGAAGGGCACGTTTTCCGTCGCCAGCCGCAGCAGCTCCAGCCGCCGCGTGGCGTCGGGGGTGTCGGGCGGGAGGACCTTGTGGGGTGGCAGATACACCGGCACAAACAACAATAGATCCAGTCCCAGGACCCGCTGAAACTCCTTGGCCGCGAGAATATGCCCCAGATGGGGCGGGTTGAACGTACCGCCATAGATGCCGATTTTTGCCATGGTGCTCCCTCCCTACAATTTCTCCGTTATGTGTCGGATTCATCCCGCCGCTGCATCTGCTGCCGGCGGGCAATGGCGGCCTTGACCGCCTCGTCGTGGAAATACTGGTCGCGCTTCTCCCGTTCCGCCTTGGCGGCGGCCCGGCGGCGCTGACGGCCTACCTTGACGGGATTGACCTTCTTTTGGAGCTTCTTCGCCGCGGCCGCCTTGCGCTGCCGTTCGGCCTCCAGCTTTTTCGACCTGCGCCAGATGACAAAGGTGCTGCCGGCCGTGGCGACGCCGTCGGCGCCGGTGGCCTCGCAAATGGCGTCGCTGACCTCCCGGGCCGTCAGCAGGGCGCTCTCCAGGACCCGGCCCTTGACCAGCTCCCGGGCCTCCAGCAGCGTCTCTGCCTCCTCCAGGACCGCGTCGGAGACGCCGCCCTTCCCTACCATCAGCGTGGTATCCAGTCCGTTTGCCCGGGCCCGCAGCGCGGCCCGTTCTTTGCTATTCAGCATGTAGGTTCTCCTTCCAAGCGGATAAAAATGCGTGTAATGCCCGTCCCCGATGGGAAACGGCGTTTTTCTCGTCGGGTGCGGCCTCGGCAAAGGTTTTTCCCAGCTCCGGCACATAAAAGACCGGATCGTAGCCGAAGCCGTTCTCGCCCCGGGGGGCAAAGAGGATCTCTCCCTCGCAGCTTCCCTGGGCCGTCACCGTCCTGCCGTCGGGCAGCACGCAGGCGATGGCGCTGACAAACCGGGCCGACCGCTCCCCTGCCGGGACCTGCTCCAGATTGTGCAGCAGATAGGCCGTCCGGGCCTGGTCGGAGTCCAGATGGCCGTACCGGGCCGAATAGACGCCGGGCGCGCCGCCCAGGGCGTCCACCATCAGCCCCGAATCGTCGGCGATGGCGGCCATGCCGCTGGCCTCCATGACGGCCCGGGCCTTCAAAAGGGCGTTTTCCGCAAAGGTCGTGCCGGTCTCCTCCACGTCCACATCGACGCCCACGTCCGATTCCAGCACCACCTCCAGGCCCAGCTGGGAGAGGATGGTCTCCATCTCCCGGAGCTTGTGGGGGTTCTTGCTGGCCAATACAAGCTTCATACCAGCGCCTCCGCGAATGCCTTGGGGTCGAAGGGCATCAGATCGTCCATCTGCTCGCCCACGCCCACGTATTTCACCGGGATTTGCAGGGCGTCGGCCACGGCCACCACGATGCCGCCCTTGGCGGTGCCGTCCAGCTTGGTCAGGGCCATGCCGGTGACGCCGGCGATCTCCTGGAACTGCTTGGCCTGGAGAAGGCCGTTCTGGCCGGTGGTGCCGTCCAGCACCAGCAGGACCTCCTTGGCGGCGTCGGGCAGCTCCCGGTCGATGATCCGGCTGATCTTGCCCAGCTCGTTCATCAGGTTCTGCTTGTTGTGCAGCCGCCCGGCGGTGTCGCAGAGGATCACGTCGGTCCCCCTGGCCTTGGCGGCGGCGATGGCGTCATAGACCACCGAGGCAGGGTCCGCGCCCTCGTCCTGGCGGATGATCTCCACCCCGGCGCGGCCGGCCCAGATTTCCAGCTGGTCGGCGGCGGCGGCCCGGAAGGTGTCCGCGGCGCAGAGCAGGACCTTCTTGCCCTGGTCCCGGAGCTGGTGGGCAATCTTGCCGATGGTGGTGGTCTTCCCCACGCCGTTGACGCCGATCACCAGCACCACCGAGGGACGGGTGGAGAGATTCAGCGCCGTGTCGCCCACCTGGAGCATCTCGGCGAGGACATCCTTCAAGGCCGTGCGGGCCTCCTCGGTGGTTTTCAGATGTCCGGCCTTGACCTTGGCCCGGAGGCCGTCCATGGCCTTCATGGTGGTGTCCATGCCCAGGTCCGCCAGAATCAGACTCTCCTCCAGCTCGTCGTAGAAATCGTCGTCAATCTCAGAAAAGCCGGTGAACACGTTGGAAATCGAGGCCGCAGTCTTACTGAGGCCCTGCTTGATTTTGTCAAAAAAGCCCATAAAGTTCGGTTCCTTTCCTTGGGACTCTGGATCAGTCCGTAATGCCCAGCTCGGCCTGCATCTGGTTCAGGTCCAGGTGGAGGATCTTGGAGACGCCCTGCTCCTGCATGGTCACGCCGTAGAGGACGTCGGCGGCCTCCATGGTGCCGCGCCGGTGGGTGATAATCAAAAACTGTGTTTTCTTGCTGAAATTGTGGAGATACGAGGCGAAGCGCTCCACGTTCCGGTCGTCCAGCGCCGCGTCGATCTCGTCCAGCAGACAGAAGGGCGTGGGCCGCACCTTCAGAATGGCGAAATAGAGGGCGATGGCCACAAAGGCCTTCTCGCCGCCGGAGAGCAGCGTAATGGTCTTGACCTGCTTGCCCGGCGGCTGGACCCTGATCTCGATGCCGCAGCTCAGAGGCTCGGCGGGGTCCTCCAAAATCAGCTGGCCCTTGCCGCCGCCGAACATCTCCTGAAAGGTCTCTCCGAAATACTCGTTGATCCGGCCGAATTCCCGGACGAAGATTTCGGTCATTTCCTGGGTAATGGTCTTGATGATATTCTCCAGCTCTTTCTTCGCGTGGAGCACGTCGTCCCGCTGGCCGGTGAGATAGGAATACCGGTCGTTGACCCGCTCGAATTCCTCAATGGCCCCCAAATTGGGCGCGCCCAGGGCGGAGATCCTGCGCTTCAAATCGGTGATCTGCTTGGAGGCGGCGGCCACGGATTCAATCTCGGCCTGCTCCGGGGCGGCGGTGGAGGGCGTCAGCTCGTAGGACTCCCAGAGCTTGTCGAGAATCTGCTGCTCCTCCATGGCGGCGGCGGCTTTTTTCTGCTCCAGCCGGGCCGTCTCCCGCTCCATGTCCACGATCTGCTTGTTTTTCTCCTGGGCATCCTTGTCGGTCTTATTGCGCAGGGCCTCGGTCTCGGCCCGGGCCTGGATGGCGGCCTGGAGCGAAGACCGTGCGCTTTCCACCGCAGTGCGCAGGGCCTGGGCCGCTGTCTCCGCCGTCTCGATCTCCTGCTCCAGCCGGACCGCCTCGGCCTCATAAGTCTCGATCAGCTGTTCCTTCTGGCTGCGGTCGCCTTCCATGGCCTCGGAAAGGGCCCGCAGCCGCTGCACGTTCTCCCGTGCCGTGGTCTCCTCGGCCTCCTTGGCCGCCGTGTCCATGCGCAGGGCCGTAATGGCCTCGCTCTGCTCCGCCGCCCGGCGGGAGAGATCCGACTGAGCCTCAGCCAGCTGAGAGAGCTCCCGCTCCAGTCGGGCCACCTCGGCCTCGGCCTGGGCGGCGTCGGACTCCAGCTGCCGGAGCCGTCCCTCGTCGCCGCCGGTGCGGCTGCTGAGGCTGTCCAGCTCCCGGCGGTAGCCGGCGATGGTCTCAGTCAATGCGTTCAGCAGGGCCTGGGCCTGCCGGGTCTCGCCCTCGGCCCGCAGCACGCCGTCCTCTGCCTCCCGGAGCTTCCCCTGGAGAGCGGAGCGCTCGAACTCGGCCTGGGCCACGGTGCGGGCTGCCTCGGCCAGCTGGGCCTCCTGGGCCTTGCAGTCGGCCTCCATCTTCTGTGCCTGGGTCTGGAGCCGCTGGAGCTCATTGGCCCGGGAGAGGATACCGGCGCTTTTGCTGGCCGAACCGCCGGTCATGGAGCCGCCGGGGTTCATCACCTGACCGTCCAGGGTGACGATCTTAAATCGATTTTGAAACTGCCGGGCCATAGCCACGGCGTCGTCCAGGTTCTCCACCAGAACGATGCGCCCCAACAGATTGCGGACGATGCCCTGGAAGGCCCCGTCGGCCTCCACCAGGTCGGCCGCGACGCCCACAAACCCGGCGCACTGATCCAGCCCCCGCTCCTGGAGCGTCTTGCCCTGGATGGTGCTCTTCGGCAGGAACGTGGCGCGGCCGCCGTCGCAGCGCTTCAAAAATCGGATGGCGGCCTTGCCGTCGGCTTCGCTGTCCACGACGATATTCTGCATAGCCCCGCCCAGCGCCGTCTCAATGGCGACGGTATAGGCATCCTGGGTCCGGAGCAGGGAGGAAACCGGACCGTAGATCCGGCCCAGCCGCCCGCTCCGGGCCTCCTGCATCACCAGACGCACGGCCTTGGAGAAGCCCTCATAGTCGCGCTGGAGCTCCTGGAGCATCTTCGCTCTGGACCGGTTGGTCTGCAATTCGATGCGCAGGGTGTCCAGAGACTTCTGTAAGCTGTCGCGGCGCTCCACCCGGGATTTCATCCGCAGGGCGTAACCCGCGTCGGCGTTCTGACAGCGGTCCACCTCTTCCCTGGCCCGCCGGAGCTTATCCTCATAGGCCTTTGCCTGCTCGGAAAGGGTCTCTCGGCGGGAAAGGGCGGCGTTCAAATCTGTTTCAATGGTCTCGCGGTGCTGGGCCACCTGGTCCAGCGAGGCCGTCAGCGAGGCGATTTCCGCCCGCTTCTGGGCGGCCTCCTGTTGGAACAGCCCCTGCTGGGCCCGAAGTCCCAGGGTCTTGCGCTCCGCCTCGCCCGCCGAGGATACCAGGGCGGCGGCGCTCTGCTGGGCTGCTTCCAGCTGCTGACGCAGGCCGGTCAGCGCTTCGCCCAGCTGGGCAATCCGGGCCTCCTGCTCGGCGATCTGCCCCACAATGCCGCCGCTGCGGCTGTCCTGATCCTCCAGCTCCTGCCGGACCCGCTGGATGTTGCGCCGGGTATTGTCCAGACTGCCGCGGCTGACGGCAATCTCCCGCTCCTGCTGGTGCAGCGCGTCCTCCTGCCGGGTGATCTCCTCCCGCTGCTGCTCCAGGAGCAAATTCTTTTGATTCAGCTCCAGGGCCAGCCGGTCGGACCGGTGATAGAGGGCGTTGAGCTCGGCGTGGCGCTGCTCCAGCTCCCGGGCCGCGGCCGTGTAGTCGGCTTCGGCCTTTTGGGCCGCCGCCGCCAGCCGTTCGAGATTTTTGAGCCAGACCGCAATCTCCAGTCCTTTGAGCTCGGCCCGAAAGGCCAGATATTTTTTCGCCTTCTCGGCCTGGGCCCGCAGGGGCTCCACCTGCAGCTCCAGCTCCGAGATCTTGTCGTTGATGCGGAGCAGATTGTCCTCGGTGGACGCCAGACGGCGCTCGGTCTCCTCCTTGCGGTGGCGGTATTTCGAGATGCCGGCGGCCTCCTCAAAGACCTCCCGGCGGTCGGTACTCTTGACGGCCAGAATCTCGTCAATGCGGCCCTGACCGATATTGGAATAGCCCTCCTTGCCCAGACCGGTATCCATAAACATCTCGTAGATATCCCGGAGCCGGGCGGACTGACGATTAATATAGTATTCACTCTCGCCGGAGCGGTAATAGCGCCGGGTCACCATGACCTCGGGCGTATCCACCGGCAGCGATCCATCGGAATTATCAAGCACCAGCGAGGCCTCGGCAAACCCGACCTGCCCGCGCTTCTCCGTGCCTCCGAAGATCACGTCCTCCATCTTGGCGCCCCGCAGGGCTTTGGAGCTCATCTCGCCCATCACCCAGCTGATGGCGTCGGAAATATTCGATTTTCCGCTGCCGTTGGGGCCGACAATGGCTGTGATATCACTGTCAAATCGGAGGACGGTCTTGTCCGCGAAAGACTTGAAGCCCTGGATTTCGAGAGATTTCAGATACACGCTTACACTTCTCCACTTTTCTAGTATCGCTATATTTTAGCAATTCTCCCGGTCAATTGCAATAGAGGGGCGAAAAAAAGCCTGGTCCCTATTGTTATTTCCCCATTCCTATTGTATAATCCCCAGGATAAACCAGCCGCGCAGTCGGCACCCTTAGGAGGCAATGGTATGGCGTCCCTCTCCCGCCAGGACATGACACACGGACCCCTGGCAAAGCAAATACTCCTGTTCAGTCTTCCCCTGATCTGTTCCAATCTGCTGCAGGTTCTCTTCAACCTGGCAGATCTGGCCGTGGTCGGTCAGTTCGTCGGCTCCCAGGCTCTGGGCTCCGTGGGCTCCACTACGACGCTGGTCACCATGTTCACCGGCTTTCTCATCGGCCTGGGCGGCGGAATCAATGTGCTGGCCGCCCGCTTCTACGGCGCGCGGGACACCAAGCGCTTCGGGCAGCTGCTCCACACGGCGGCTCTGCTGAGCCTGGGGCTGGGTATCCTGCTCTCCATCCTGGGCGTGACGCTGACCCGGCCCATTCTCCAGCTGCTCCGCACCAAGGAAGATCTGATCGACGGCGCAGTGCTGTATCTGCGAATCTACCTGCTGGGCATGCCGGGTCTGGCCGTCTACAACTACGGCAGCGCCATTTTGAGCGCATTGGGCGACACCCGGCGGCCGCTGCGTTTCCTGACCCTGGCCGGAATCCTCAATGTCATTCTCAACCTCTTTTTCGTCCTGGTGGTCAAGATGGCCGTGGCCGGCGTGGCGCTGGCCAGCATCCTCTCCCAATATCTCTCGGCGGTGCTGATTGTGCTGGCCCTGATCCACAATGACGCGCCCTTTGCCCTGTGCCGGTCGCAGCTCCGGCTCCACCGGGACAGCGCCCTGGAAATCATTCGCCTGGGCATCCCCGCCGGACTTCAAAACTGCATCTTTGCCTTGGCGAATCTCTTTATTCAGGTCGGCGTCAACTCCTTCAGCTCCACCATGGTGGCCGGCAACTCCGCCGCCGCCAATGCCGACTCCCTGATCTACGACGTCATGGCCGCCTTCTACACGGCCTGTGCCAGCTTTATGGGCCAGAACTACGGCGCTCGCAACCGGGAACGGGTCAAAAAGAGCTACTTTATCAGTCTGGCCTATTCCTTCGCCATCGGTCTGATTCTGGGCTTCCTGCTGGTCCTCTTCGGACGGCAGTTCCTCCACCTCTTCTCCCCTGAGGCGGACGTCATCGAAGCCGGCATGTTCCGGCTGACCATCATGGGCTTCTCCTACGGCTTCTCGGCCTTTATGGACTGTACCATCGCCGCCTCCCGGGCCCTGGGCAAGAGCCTCATTCCCACGGTGGTGGTGATTCTGGGCTCCTGCGTGCTGCGGATCATCTGGGTCTACACCGTCTTTGCCTGGTTCGGCACCATCACCTCGCTGTACCTGGTCTACATCTGCTCCTGGACCATCACCGCTCTGGCGGAGATCGCCTACTTCCGCCACGTCTACAAGCAGCAGGTCGGCAGCATGGCCGCCTAAGCTGCGTAAAAAACCGAGACACGCAATGTGTCCCGGTTTTTTGTAAAACTCCCATTGAGAGAAAGAATATCCAGCACGGTTTGTAGGGGCCGAAAGCGGGTCCGTAGGGGCGGCTATTAGCCGCCCGCACTGCCGCGTCGCATGCACCTTCGCCGGACGCGGCCAGCCCCGATGCCCGAGAGGGCAGGCTCCCTTGTGCAAAGGGAGCTGTCACGCACAGCGTGACTGAGGGATTGTTAGCCCCCGGTCACTGCCGGTTCTGATCCCCTCCGTCACGGCTTCGCCGTGCCACCTCCCCTTGGTCACCAAGGGGAGGCTTGGGGCCTTAGCGGTCGGTGAAGTGCTTTGCACCCGGCGGCTAGCGGGCCGATGTGGGCATCGGCCCCTACGAGAAGACCGGGGGCGGGTCCGTAGAAGCGGCGCGTCCGCTTGCCACCCGGGTGCGTGGTACTCGGATGACCGCTGTGGGTGTAGGGCGGCATGCCCTCATGCCGCCATGACCAGGTTCCGATGATCGCAGGCCGGTGGTCCCGGCTGCCTGGTTTGGCGGGGTGTGGGCACCCCGCCCTACGGACCCGCTCTCGGTTTTCTCGTAGGGGCGGATTGTATATCCGCCCGGACCGGGCGCCGATTCCCGCCGGGGTTCGATGGTTCCGTTGCGGCCTTTTCAACGCGCAGAAGCCGGGACACATTGCGTGTCCCGGCTTCTGATGGGGCTATTACTGCATCAAGCTGCACACCAGATCGGTGTACTCGGTGGGATTCTCCAGCGGCAGATCGGCCATCAGCAGCGCCTGGCTGTAGAGCAGCCGGGCGTATTTTTTGGCCTTCTCCGGGTCGGACTCCATGGCCGACCGCAGAGCGGCGAAAACCGGGTGTCCGGCGTTGATCTCCAGAATCCGGCCCGCCTCGTAGGCAAAGTCGGGGTTGACCCGCTTCATATACTTCTCCATCTCGAAGCTCATGCCCGCGTCGGGGGCCAGGCAAACGGGATGGGACTTGAGGGCCTTGCTCAGGCGGACCTCCTTGACCTTCTCGCCCAGGGTCTCCTTGAGGAAGTCCAGCACATCCTTGGCCTCCGTCTCGGTCTCCTCAGCGGCCTTCTTCTCCTCCTCAGTCTGGAGGCCCAGGTCGTCAGCGGCCACATTGCGGAACTCCTTCTCCCCGACCTTCATCAGCGTCTGGGCCACGAACTCGTCCACCTCGTCGGTGAAGAACAGGATATCATAGCCCTTTTCCTGGACGGGCTCGGCCTGGGGCAGCTGCTGGAGGCGGCTGCGGCTCTCGCCGGCGGCGAAGTAGATGAACTTCTGGTCCTCGGGCATGGCGTCCACATACTCCTGGAGCGTGACCAGCTTGTTCTCCTTGCTGGACCAGAACAGCAGCAGCTCCTGCAGCAGGTCCTTGTGGGTGCCGTAGTCGGCCACCACGCCGTATTTCAGCTGACGGCCAAAGGCGGCGAAGAACTTCTCGTATTTCTCCCGGTCGTCCTTCTCCATCCGAACCAGCTCTGCCTTGATCTTCTTCTCCAGATTGTTGGCGATGATCTTCAGCTGCCGGTCGTGCTGGAGCATTTCACGGGAGATATTCAGGCTCAGATCCTGGGAGTCCACCACGCCGCGGACAAAGCGGAAGTGCTCCGGCAGCAGGTCGGCGCAGTTCTCCATAATCAGCACGCCGGAGGAATAGAGCTGCAGGCCCTTCTTATAGTCCTTGGTGTAGTAGTCATAGGGAGCCCGGGCCGGGATAAACAGCATGGCCTGGTAGGTCACCGCGCCCTCCACCGAGAAGTGGATGGTGCTTAGCGGAGCCTCGAAGTCGAAGAACTTGTCCCGATAGAACTGGGCGTATTCGTCCTCGGTGATGTCCTTCTTCTTCCGCTGCCACAGGGGCACCATGGAGTTGAAGGTCTCGGTCTCGACGACGGTCTCATACTCGGGCTTGGCGTCCTCTTTCTTCTCCTCGCCCTCGGGCTGTTCCTTGAGCTTCTGGGTCTCCACGTCCATCTTGATGGGATAGCGGATGTAATCGGAGTATTTCTTCACCAGGCTCCGCAGCTCGTAGCTCTTGAGGAACCGGGAGTAGTTCTCGTCCTCGGTGTCGGCCTTGAGCTTGAGAATCACATCGGTACCCGCGCCGTCCCGCTCGCAGGGGGTGATGGTATAGCCGTCCGCCCCGGAGGACTGCCACATATAGGCCTGGTCGGAGCCGAACTTCTTGGAAATCACGGTCACCGCCTCGGAGACCATGAAGGCGGAGTAGAAGCCCACGCCGAATTGGCCGATGATATCCACATCGGCGTCGGCGGCCAGATCCTTCTTAAACTGCAGGGAGCCGCTCTTGGCGATGGTGCCCAGGTTCTCTTCCATCTCCTCCTGGGTCATGCCGATGCCGTTGTCCGAAATGGTCAGCAGCCGGTATTTCTCGTCGGCCTTGAGGGTGATGGCGAAGTCCGACCGGTTCAGACCCACGCTCTGGTCCGTCAGCGCCTGATAGGCCAGCTTGTCGATGGCGTCCGAAGCGTTGGAGATAATCTCCCGGAGGAAAATCTCCTGATTTGTATAGATAGAGTTAATCATCAAATCCAACAGCCGCTTGGATTCAGCTTGGAACTCTTTCTTTTCCATGGTACATGTCCTTTCCGCAAAGCATTAGCACTCTTTATCTATGAGTGCTAACATCATTATAGCGCACCGGACAAAATTTGCAAGGGGTTCACAGAAAATTTTCAATTCTCCGCGGAATCCATCTCTGTTTCAGGAATTGGCTCCGCCGGTACGGGTTTACTGCGGACGATGCACTCGCAGCGGTGGATCGGCGTGCCGAGGGCGTAGAACTTTTCCTCATAGCCGGTCATAATCCCCACGGGGCCGTGCTCGTGGAGGTTCCAGGTCTCGTTGCGGATCTCCAGGTCACTGGCGGCGAATTCCTCCAGGGAGAAGGCAAAGAGCTTTTCGTTATCGGTCTTGAAGTGGATCTCACCGCCCAGCTTCAAGGCCCGGCGGTACTTGTCCAGGAAGGTCCGGTAAGTCAGGCGGCGCTTGGCGTTCTTGCTCCGGGGCCACGGGTCGCAGAAGTTGATATATAGGAGGTCGATTTCGTCGTCGGCGAAGCAGTCGTTGATGGCGGCGGCGTCCATGTCGATGAAATAGACGTTTTTTAGGCCCATGGCCTTGGCCTTCTCCATGGCCACCACCATGGCCTCCTTGACCCGCTCCACGGCGATCAGCAGAATATCCGGCTCGGCGGCGGCGGTTTCCACGGTGAACTTGCCCTTGCCGCAGCCCACCTCCACCCGCAGCGCCTTCGCCTGAGGCATCAGTTCCCGCCAAGCGCCGCGATGGGTCTCCGGGTCGCGAATCCAATACTCGGAGCAAGCCTCCATCCGGGGATCGAGATTTCTCTTTTTGCGCATTCTCATAGGGTTACTCCTCACCTTACAGTTTTTGCAACCAATTATAGCAGAGGACGCCGCCCCGGTAAAGGATTTTTCTTGCATTTTACCCGGGTCTACGGTATAATGGTTTCGCTTCCAGCCGAAGCCTATCCGGGTGTAGCGCAGCTGGTAGCGCGCCTGCTTTGGGAGAATCCGCCCAGGCCACCCCACAACTTCATATCCGGGTGTAGCGCAGTTGGTAGCGCGCCTGCTTTGGGAGCAGGATGCCGCAGGTTCGAATCCTGTCACTCGGACCACCTTTCTTAGAAAAACCGCCTATTTAGGCGGTTTTTCTGCGTTTTTAGTTCTGTTTTTGCAGTTTGGATAATCGCTGTTCAGCGGTGGTTTCAGGGGCAGAAAAGCGGCGTGAGCATGAGCGAGGATAGCCGCCGAAACCGCTAAATCCCTAACCCATCCCTAACGGGGATATATGCAGGAATTACTCTGCAAATATAGGGTTAGATGTTTGAATTGAAAAAATAATCGAAACAAAGTATAATGTGTCTGCAGACTGAATGTCTGCAATGAGCGTGTGGCAAGATTTTGTACTTGTGTTTCGCAAGTGTTGACCAAACTGGGTGGTGCTTTAGCGTATTGCCCTTTCCTGCCATGATGTTACTCGTGTTCATCATGTTGACTAATCCGTCCGCACAATGAGTTGCCACACGCTCTCCCTTTTGGGAGGTGCCCCATGAAAAAATTTTGTGATATTCAATCAAGAAATAATTTGGCGGATTGCTTAGGTATTCCTCATCGTAAGTTAACGCACATTCTTTACGGCAAAAAGCCGGATAGCTATTATACTACTTTTGAGATCCCAAAGCGCAATGGTGACCCACGCACTATTTGCGCCCCTTCTGGTGATCTGAAGACTCTACAAGTAAAACTCACAAATCTGTTGTGGAGCTATCAGAAAAGCATTTGGGAAGAGAAAGGTATAAAACCTAATATTTCTCATGCATTTGAGAAGGAGAAAAGCATTATTACTAATGCGAAAATTCATAGAAACAAGCGTTTCGTCCTTAATTTGGACTTAGAAAACTTTTTTGATAGCTTTCATTTTGGTCGTGTTCAAGGCTATTTTGAAAAAAATTGCAACTTTAAACTACCACATGAAGTTGCGGTTATCCTGGCTCAGCTAACATGTTATCAAGGGCGCCTGCCACAGGGCGCACCCAGTTCTCCCATTATCACAAATTTGATCTGCCAGGCCATGGACATCTATCTGTTAAGAGTTGCCAAGAAATATAAGTTGGACTATACCAGATATGCTGATGACTTAACCTTCTCTACCAACGACAGACACTTTGTCGAAAAGCAGGAGAAATTCTTAGCAGAAGCTATCGCAGCAATAAAACGGGCTGGTTTCTCTATTAATGAAAAGAAAACCCGTCTTCAATTTAGAGATTCACGCCAGGAAGTTACGGGCCTGATTGTGAACAAGAAGCTGAATGTTAATCACGCCTATGTGCGTAAAACAAGAGCAATGGCACATCAGCTCTACTCTACAGGTGAATACCTTATTGATGGCGTGCCAGGAACAATTAGGCAACTCGAAGGGCGTTTTTCCTTTATTGACCATCTGGATCATTATAACAACATTCTTGATCCACAGGAGATTAAGCATGACGCTTTTCATCTCAACGGTCGTGAGAGACAGTATCAGGCGTTTATTTTTTATAAATATCTTTTTGCTAATGATAAACCTCTCATTGTAACAGAAGGAAAAACTGATATTCGGTATATAAAGGCAGCTCTTAAGAGCCTC
>DVFN01000111.1 GCA_018713205.1 Candidatus Avoscillospira stercorigallinarum
CGCCCAATCTTTTGCCCCATCCGTGCAGTTATAAAAGGGGGAAATACATACAGTATTCCCGCCCTTTTATAACTTTCGTATGAGGCAAAATCTTTGGCCGAATGCTCTTGCCAAATTGTGCGGTGCTGCCACAAATAATCCGGCACGGCCCTGAGGCCGCGCCGGATTATTGTATCACACCCGATGAGTTTGTCCAGCCCCATTTTGACGCAAATGGAAGGGCCGGGAATGGGGCGGAGACCCCTATGCCGCCGGATTGGCGACGGTCCCGGCAAAGAGGGGCAGGCCGTCCGCGCTGGTCAGGCAGAAGAGGAAGGGCCGGTCCAGCACAAAGTCCACCTCGTCCTCCGGCGGTTCGGTTGCGCCCTCTACGGGCATCACCGTATAGGCCGCGGCGGCGACGCCCTCCTCGTCCACGGCCACCCGGACGCCGTGCTTCACCTGGGACACCGCCAGGCCCTCGGCCTGGTCCAGGGCCGTGGAGAAGTCGGCGGCGGCAGCGTCAAAAACGTCGGTGACGCCCAGGGCTTGGAGACCCTCCCGGAGATCCGCCTGGGCGGAGATATCAAACTTGGGCATGGACAGATGGACGGTCAGGTCCTTCCGGTTTTCCCAATCGCCCCCCGCGCTCAGGAAGGCCATGGCCTCGCCGCCGTCCAGCAGGTCCTGAACCGTCACGCCCTCGTCGGGCAGCAGCAGCCAGAGGGCGCCGCCGTCGTTCTCCAGGGGCAGACCCACGGCGCTGAAGGTATCGCCCCAGTAGTAGGTTCTGCGCTGACTCTGGTGCAGGAAGTCACAGGTCACGTCCCCGGCGGGGCTGTGGAAGGCGCCGGGAGCGGTGGCGCTCTCAGAGAATTCGTCCACCCATTTGGCCCGATAGTAGATCGTCGTAGCCAGGGCCAGCACCGTCTGGGGGCTCAGTTCCACACCCCCGACCTGGTCCTCCAGCAGCCCGCCGGTCTGGTCGTTGAGCCAGGCTTGCAGCGCCTGATTCATGGCCTCGGACCCCATTTCGCCCTGGTAGGAGGACGCGTAGTAGGTGTCGGCCAGCCGGTCCAGGGTGGATTGGGTGTAGGAAAGCCCCGCGTCCAGCCACAGGGAGCTGGCCAAAATAGTCTCCGTGGCCCCGTCGTCCCGGTATTGGCCCAGCCACACGGCCCGGGCCTGGGTCCGCAGGGCCTCGATGGAATCGGACCCCAGCAGGCCGAGAATCTGGGCCCGGCTCTGGCCGTTGGTGAGTTCCGCCAGCATGCCCAGGGCGAAGTAGACGTTCAGCGGCGAATAGGCCCGGTTTTCCGGTTCGCCGGAGAGGAACTGCCGGAACGTGGCCGTGAAGAAGTCCTCCAGGCCGTGGGCATAGCCCTCGGGCTGCTCCAAAGCCGCCCGGGAATCGTACCAGGCATTGCTGGCCGCTTTGTAGCCGTCCCAGTCGTCTTCATAGTCCGTATAGTCGGGATAGGGGGCCATCTCGGGATACTCCGGCTCGGCCAGGGCCGAGACCTGGAGCAGGAAGGGATTTCCCGGGCCGGTGGAGGTGTCAGTGGAGGTGTCGGCGGGGTCTACCGCGGGCCGGGGGGCCAGCCATAGGCCTATGCCGCCCAGCAGCGCCAGCGCCAGCACCGCCGCCAGCGGCCGCAGCCACCGGCGATGGCGGCCCTTCCGCCGCTCGCTGCGCTCCAATAACGCGTTGGGCGCTGCGCCGACGGCGCGGAATAAATCGTCTCTATCCATCGAGAAAGCCCTCCTTTTGCAGGTGATCCCGGAGCTTGGACCGGGTCCGGCGGAGCAGGACCGACACGTGGTTCCGGCTGAGACCGTAGCCCGCGGCGATGTCGGCCAGAGGCTCGGTGAAGAAGTACCGCCGGAGGAAGACGTCGCATTCCCGGTCCGGCAGCGTCCGCAGAAAGGCCCGGACCGACCGGTCCAGCTCCTGGGCCAGCACCGCGTCCTCCAGGGGACTCTCCCGGACGATGCACTGACTCAGCTCCTCCAGTACCAGCGGCAGCTCGCCGCCGCCCCGCTTTTGGGCCGTCCGGCTCCGTACCCGGTCAAAGGACAGATTCCGGGTGATCTTGGCGAAGAACATCCGCAAGACGCTGGGCCGCTGGGGCGGCATGGCGTTCCAGGCCCGCAGCCAGGTGTCGTTGACGCATTCCTCGGCATCCTGGTCGTTTTCAAGGATGCGGCTTGCGACGGTGTGACAGTACGGCCCGTACTTGGCGTCGGACTGGACAATGGCCTCGTCGGACCGCTGCCAGTAGAGCGCTACAATCTGTTGGTCGTCCATGTTGACCCTCCTCTCTCTCCTTTGCCGCCGGCCCTCGCGGCGGGCGGCCCTACGGACCCGCTTGCGGCCCTGTCGTAGGGGCGGGCTTTATGCCCGCCCGGAAGCAGCCGCCGATTCCCGCCGGGGCCCGATGGACGCTCCCGCCGCAGGGGCGCGCAAGGCGCGTCCGACCTCCGCCCCGGGCAAGCCTCCGCGTGCAGCGAAGTTCGATCGCCGCGGTGGGCGTAGGGCGCGTTGTGGTTCGGGCCTGGCGGGCCGATGTGGGCATCGGCCCCTACGGGGCGGGTGCGTAGGAGGCAGGTCTGCGGCAAACCGCCGGTGCGGTCCGGGCGGCCATGAAGGCCGCCCCTACGGACCCTCTCGCGACCCCGGTGGCGTAATATCCAGGCCTCGGTGGTTGCGCGGGCCTGCAAGGGCGGATATGCAATCCGCCCCTACGGGCACGCCTCCGGTTCCCTTGAGACATCCGTCATCCAATAAGACGCAATCCGCGGAGAAAGGTGACAGACTTTTCTGATTGAAATTGATCCATGGACCCAATTTACAAGACTGCCCTATTCCTGTATCATAGAAAGGACAAGAGAAACCAAAGGCATCACCGCACAATTGTGTCTGCGGCCTTCGCCCAATCTTTTGCCCCATCCGTGCAGTTATAAAAGGGGGAAATACATACAGTATTCCCGCCCTTTTATAACTTTCGTATGAGGCAAAATCTTTGG
>DVFN01000112.1 GCA_018713205.1 Candidatus Avoscillospira stercorigallinarum
CCAAAGATTTTGCCTCATACGAAAGTTATAAAAGGGCGGGAATACTGTATGTATTTCCCCCTTTTATAACTGCACGGATGGGGCAAAAGATTGGGCGAAGGCCGCAGACACAATTGTGCGGTGATGCCCTATTTAAAAGGGTTGGGAGTTTGCCAGGATTTTGAGCGGGCAGCTTTCTGGACGGAGCGGGCAGCCCGGCACGGAGACTGGGACGCACAATATAACCTGGGAACATTTTACGAGCAAGGGATTGGCGTCACGGCGGATTTAGAGCAGGCCAAACTGTGGTATCAAGCTGCTGCTCGACAGGGACATACTCTGGCACAACAGAAATGCGAAGCGCTGTTCCCCGACCACAGCAGAGAAACGGAGTAAACGAACGGGGATTATTGCGCCGCCGGGATCACATAGACGTAGGAGCCGATGGAGTCGGCGTAGCATTCCTCGGTAAAGCCCAGCTTCTGAAAGAGTCGGAGGCTGGGCTCGTTTTCGCGGTCGATCAGGGCCACCAGGTCCAGGGCGGGGTGCTTTGCCCGGGTCGCGTGTACCACGGCGGCGAGGATTTCATAGGCGTAGCCCTGGCGCTGGTGGGCCGGGGCGATGGTCACGCCCAGGGTGATGCAGCGGTCCTTGGGATTGTCGAAGTAGGCCAGCTCTCCGATCAAGGTCCCGTCCGGGGTGCGGATGGCGTAGTGCTGTTCCTCGGCCCGGGAGAGAAAGACGTCCAGGGTGTGGCGGGCGATGTAGGCGTCGATGGCTTCCGGGGTAATGTCGTTCCAGCGCTGGTACCGGGCGCAGTCCGGGTCGGTGCGGTAGCGGTGGACCGCCGGTCCGTCGCCCCGGCGGAGATTGGTCAGCTGCAGCCGGTCGGTTCTGAGAAAGATCACAGGTTTATTCCCTCCCTGTGGACAACCGGTCGAGAAACGCGTCGGCCTCGGCCCGGCTGTGGAAGATATGAATGGCGCGGTTCCGGTACCGCTCCAGCAGCGTAAGTATTTTCGGCCGGGTGGTCTCGGGGAAGGCGCGGATAAAGTCTACGAATTCCGGGTCCAGCTCCTCCTCCACCCAAGGCATGTCCGGGCGCACCGTGCCGATCCGCTGTTCTACGCTCTGGAGGCACAGCTCCAGCGGGTAGTCCAGGAAAAATACCGTGTCGCAGGCCTGGAGCCGGAGCTCCAGGGTCCGGGCGTAGTTGCCGTCCATGATCCACCGGTCCCCGGACAGGGCGGTTTCGATCCGGGCGTCCAGCGTTTCCTGAGAGACCCAGGTCTTGTCGGCGTTCCAGTTGAGCCGGTCGAGATAAATCAGCGGCAGACCGGTCAGCGCCTGGAGCCGCCGGGCGAAGGTGCTCTTCCCGCTGCCGGGGCAGCCGATCACATGAACTTTCTGCATGATGTCCTCCTTGGTTCAGCCGAAGACCTCGGCGGCGGCGACGACCTTCAGCAGCGGCTCGTCCAGCACGTCCCGGCCGTAGGCGTCGAAGAATCGGCTTCGGTATTGGTCGGTTTTCAAATTCCACCACAGGGTCCAGGCCCCCCAGAAGAGGTCGATGTGCCGGTCTCCGACGCCGCCGCAGCCCACGTCGATCAAGCCCGCCAGCGTCCAGTCCCGGAGCAGGATGTTGGGCAGGCAGTAGTCGCCATGGAGCAGGACCTTGCTTTGAAGGGCGTCCTTCCCCGCCGAGAACAGGGCGTAGGCCTCGTCCGCCGTGCGAAAGCCGAAGCTGTCCGGGGGCAGATCGCCCTCGAACTGGCCCGTGGCCCGATTGCGCTCCACGGCGGCCACATAGTCCCCGGTCCGGTCCGGCACCGGGCAGCCGGTATAATCGGTCTCATGGAGCTTCCGCAGCTCCAGGGCAATGGTGTCGCAGAGCCGTTTCGGGTCCTCCAGATACCGGGGCGCGATGCAGTCCTCGCCGGGCACGGCGGCGGTCAGCAGCCAATCCCGGTCCGAAGAGACGTAGTCCAGGACCTCGGGCCCCAGACCCTTGGCGTGGTAAAATCGGGCCATCCGCGCCTCCAGCTCCAGCCGGCCCCGATCGGCCCGTTTCAGATAATACCCGCCGTCCCGGTCCAGATACAGCACCTGGGCCTGGGGCGAACAGGAGCTGTCATAGACCGCGGCGGCTTGGACCAGGGGCCGAAACCGGTCCGGCAGATCCTCCGGCAGCTGCCGCAAGGGTGTTTTCTGCATACGATGTCCTCCTATTCCACCAGTCAGAATACCCGGATCAGCAGCAGCTTGCCCTCCCGGACCGAGACCGTGGCGGTTTCGCCGGGCAGGACCTCGTTGCTGACGCCGTATTGGTATTCACAGGGGATTTCCGCGTCCCGGAGGCAGTACTTGGCGTGCTCGATGGTCACGCCTTTGGCGCGGCCGGAGAGATTTAAGAGGGAGAAGAAGCTGCAGCGGTCCGGAATGGAGACCGGCTGGGCGGAGACCAGCTCCATCTCCGAGAAATCGTCCAGAATGCGGCCCCGCTTTCCCTGCTGGTCCAGGTAGTAGAGAATGAAGACGTTGCCCAGGGTGTGGTCCAGCCGTCCGCCGACGACGCCCAGCAGCAGAAAGTCCGAAAAGCCCCGGCGAAGCCCCTCCTTGACCGCGTAGACCGTGTCGGTGTCGTCCTTGACCGTGGGCAGCACGATGGTCTCCACGTCCGCATGGGGGGTTTCGTGGGAGTCAAAGTCTCCGACGATCAGGCTGGGCGGGACGCCCAGGGCCTCCCGGTGCTTCAGACCGCTGTCGCAGTAGATGCAGTAGTCATCGGGCCGCAGCTGAGCCCGGAGCCGTTCATAGGTTTGAATATCCGCGCCGCCGATGATGACGCAGCGCTGCGCTGTTTGGGTCATGGTTTCGCCTCCTCGGTGAGAAAGGCCCAAAAGGCCTCGGGGTCTGTGAAGTCATGGAGATAGCAGTCGGACAGAGACTGGAGCAGCGTCTGGCGCTCCTCGCTGTCGTCCTGAATCCCCACGACCGTGAAGCCGTCGGCCTTGGCGGTCTCCACGGCGTGAATGGCGTCCTCAAAGATCACCGTATGGCTCCGGTCCGCCCCGCAGTGGGCCATGGCTTGGCGGTAGATCAGCGGATCATCCTTGCCGCGGCCCACCTCGCTGCAGGTGAAAATCGCCGGGAAGAATTCCGACAGGCCGCACCGGGTCAGCGCGGCCTCGATCTGGTACCGGTCCGTGGCCGTGGCGATACACAGGGCGACGCCCGCCTCCCGCAGCGCCTGGAGAAAGGCCGGAATCCCCGGCTTGGGCAGGACGTCCCGGAAATAGTAGACCTCCACGGCCCGGTTAATCCCGTCCATAATCTCCTCCAGCGGCTGGGACAGCCCGTATTCCTGTTGAAAATAGCAGGCCGCCTGATAGAGACTCATGGTCCGCAGATCCTCCGCCAGCGACGGCTTGGGCTCCCGCCCCTGACTGCGCAGATACTGCCGCCCGGCCACGTCCCAGACGTACATGGAGTCGAAGAGCGTCCCGTCAAAATCAAAAATCGCGCACCGGAGCCCCTCGGGCGCTTTCCTGGGTTTCTGCATGGTATGTTCCTCCTGGTTCTGCCTGCCGGTTTCGGCGGTGCGGTTATCTTGTAAGGGCGCGAATATCGTGCAGGTGCAAAGGCTCCCCTTGAGAGGTGTTGCCGCACCGAAGGCTTCCCGCAGAGTCTCGGCGTGTTCAGAGGGCGCTGACGCGCCGCCGCCGCTGTGCGGCGGCACACCTCTCCGTCACGCTTCGCGTGCCACCTCCTCAAGGAGAGGCTTAGGGGTGCGTTACGTGAGAGGGAAGGCTCCCCTTGAGGGGAGCTGTCAGCCGTAGGCTGACTGAGAGGTGTTACCGCACCGAAAGCTTCTGGCAGGGTATCGGCGTGTGCAGAGGGCGCTGACGCGCCGCCGCCGCTGTGCGGCGGCACACCTCTCCGTCACGGCTTCGCCGTGCCACCTCTCCTCAAGGAGAGGCTTTGAGGCCCGTTGCCTGAGAGGGCAGGCTCCCCTTGAGGGGAGCTGGCGCGGAGCGCCTGAGAGGTGTTACCGCACCGAAGGCTTCCCGCAGGGTATCGGCCTGTGCAAAGGGCGCTGACGCGCCGCCGCCCTGCGGGCGGCACACCTCTCCGTCACG
>DVFN01000113.1 GCA_018713205.1 Candidatus Avoscillospira stercorigallinarum
CCCAATCTTTTGCCCCATCCGTGCAGTTATAAAAGGGGGAAATACATACAGTATTCCCGCCCTTTTATAACTTTCGTATGAGGCAAAATCTTTGGCCGAATGCTCTTGCCAAATTGTGCGGTGATGCCCTACAATAAGTCCATCAAGCCGTCCGCCGCCGCAGGGCCGGGTAGAGCTTGACGCAGAGGGCCGCCGTGACCACGATTTTCAGGGCGTCCCAGGGCAGGAAGATAATCATGCCGCCCCAGACCGTGTCCCAGATGGTCTGGCCCAGCTTCATATAGACGGTGAGGATCACGTGCATGTAGGGCAGGCCGATGGCGTAGAGCGGGATCAGTCCCAGGGCGCAGGCCCAGCAGATGGTGAAGAATTTCGCGCCGCGTCGCTCGATGATAAAGCCGACCAGCCAGCTCATGGCCGCCATACCCAGCAGGAAGCCGAAGGTGGGCTGCAGCATAGCGCCCGGACCGCCGCCGCTGACGAAGATCGGCAGGCCGGCCAGCCCCAGCAGAATATAGGTCAGCTGGGACAGCAGGCCCCACTTGCTGCCCAGCAGTACGCCGGACATGGCTACAAAAAGCACCTGTAGAGAAAAAGACGAGATGGGCGTGGGAATGCGGATCAGCGCGCCCACCGCTGTCAGCGCGGCAAAGAGCGCCGCCAGAATCATGGACTTGGTCTGGGACATAGGTTGCTCTCCTTATTGTTTACCGTATTGTAAACTATAGTTCACAATTAGAGTATACAATGTTCCAGGATAAAAGGCAAGGGGGAAAATCAATGACAAAGGAAGACGTCTTAACGCTGCTGCAAGGCGGCGGCTACGTATCGGGCCAGCGGATGAGCGAGCAGCTGGGCCTGAGCCGGGCCGCGATCTGGAAGGCCATCGACCGGCTGCGGGCGGAGGGATATACGATTGACTCGGCGACGAACCGGGGCTACTGTCTGACGGGGACGCCCAACCGGCTGACGCAGGCGGGGGTAGAGCGGGCGCTGGGGGATCACCCGTGGCGGTCGCTGGTGGAGGTGCTGCCGGAGGTGGATTCGACGAACAACGTGGCCAAGGCGGCGGCAGCCCAGGGCGCGCCCCACGGCACAGTGATCCTGTCGGACTATCAGACCGGCGGCCGGGGCCGCCGAGGCCGGAGCTTTTCGTCGCCCCAGGGCATGGGGGTCTACTGCTCGGTGGTGCTGCGGTACGACGTACCGCCGGACAGGCTGCTGCACCTGACGGCGGTCATAGCCGAGGCGACGCGCCGGGCGATTGTCGCGGCGACGGGGCTGGAGCCCCAGATCAAGTGGACCAACGACCTGGTGCTGCAGGACCGAAAGCTCTGCGGCATTCTGACGGAGCTGTCGCTGGAAGCGGAGACGGGGCTGACGGGCTATGTCATTCCGGGCACCGGGGTCAACTGCGGCCAGCGGACGGAGGACTTCCCGGCGGAGATTCAGGCCATGGCCATTTCCCTGGAGCAGGCGCTGCAGGGCCCGGCGGACCGCTGCGCCCTGGCGGCGGAGATGATCCGGCAATACGCCCTGGCGGCGGACGACATGCTGACGAACCCCGCCCCGTGGCTGGAGGGCTATCGCCGCCATTGCATCACCCTGGGCCGGGACGTCCAGATTCTCCAGGGCGGCGGCGCGCGGCCGGCCCATGCCGAGGACATTGACGACGAAGGCGGCCTGATCGTCCGCCTCCCCGACGGCACCCGAGAAATCATCCGCGCTGGCGAGGTCTCGGTCCGCGGCCTCTACGGCTACGTATAACCGCCCTTCCCCATCGCAGCGGCAAACGTGCGAATAGCCGCCCCTACAACGGAAAACGGCAGCGCGTCCACCTGTAGGGGCGGATTATATATCCGCCCGAAAACGCCCCCGATTCCCGCCGCACTCTCGCCGGACGCTGTGGGGTCCGGCGCGTTTTTTTCTTCCGGGCCCTTGACAGAAGGCCCGGTTTTGCTTATACTAACATATGAACAAATAATCATATGTGCAGGTGATTGTATGACCAATTTGGAACCCATCGACTGCTGCGACCTGCTCTGCGCCCACGAGGACGTGGTGGAAGCGGTGCGCCGGGCCATGCCGGACGAGGACACGCTCTATGATCTGACGGAGCTGTTCCACGTATTTTCCGACTCCACGCGGATGCGGATTCTCTACGCCCTCTTCTCGGCGGAGCTGTGCGTCTGCGACATTGCCACGCTGCTGGGGCTGACTCAGTCGGCGGTGTCCCACCAGCTGCGGCTTCTCAAGAGCGCCCGGCTGGTCAAGGCCCGGCGGGAGGGCAAAACCGTGTTCTACGCCCTGGCCGACGACCATGTCAAGACCATCATCAACCAGGGCCTGGACCATGTAAAGGAATAAGGATGATTCAAAACTGTCAATCTGGGAGGAATACAACATGAAAAAGCGCTTTTCCATGGAAAATCTCGACTGTGCCAACTGTGCGGCCAAAATGGAGGCCGCCATCTCCAAGCTGGACGGCGTCCATAGCTGCACCATCAGCTTTATGACGCAGAAGCTGACCCTGGAGGCCGAGGAGGACCGGTTTGACGAGATCCTCGAAAAGGCCGAGGCCGCCTGCAAGCGGGTGGACCGGGACTGCCGGATTCTGCGGTGAGGAGGCGGGGACCATGGGCGCGTTGAACGCGAAGGAACGGCGGATGCTCCTTCGGATCGGGGCCGCGGCGGTGCTGCTGGTGCTGGCATGGCGGCTGCCGCCGGTGGGTCCGGCCTTTCTCCTGTACCTGCTGCCCTATGCCGTCATCGGCTGGGACGTTCTCTACGACGCCGGGCGGAACATCGTCCGGGGCCAGGTCTTCGACGAGAACTTTCTGATGGCGCTGGCTACGATCGGCGCTTTCTTCACCGGCAAATACGCCGAGGCCGTGTTCGTCATGCTCTTCTACCAGGTGGGCGAGCTGTTCCAGGACTACGCCGTGGGCAAATCCCGCCGGTCCATCGCCGCGCTGATGGACATTCGGCCCGACGTGGCCAATCTGGCGGGCCCCGACGGTACCGTCACCGCCGTGGACCCCGAGGACGTGGCCGTGGGCGATACCATCGTCGTCAAGCCCGGCGAGCGGGTGCCCCTGGACGGCCTGGTTCTGGAGGGCCGCTCCACCCTGGACACCGCCGCCCTCACCGGCGAATCGGCTCCCCGGGAGATCCAGCCCGGCGACACGGTTCTCAGCGGCTGCATCAACCAGCGGGGGCTGCTGCGCCTGCGGGTGACAAAGCCCTTCTCCGAGTCCACCGTGGCCCGGATTCTCGATCTGGTGGAGAACGCCAGCGAGAAAAAATCCCGGTCGGAGCAGTTTATCACCCGCTTCGCCCGGTACTATACCCCCTGTGTGGTGCTGGCCGCCCTGGCGCTCTTCGCCGTACCGTCGCTGCTGCTGCTCCTGCCCGCGCCGCCGGCCTTTCTGGCCGGGACCGTCTGGTCCCAGTGGCTCCACCGGGCCCTGGTATTTCTGGTCATCTCCTGCCCCTGCGCCCTGGTGATTTCGGTGCCCCTGAGCTTCTTCGGCGGCATCGGCGGCGCCAGCCGGTGCGGCATTCTGGTCAAGGGCAGCAACTATCTGGAGGCGCTGGCTCACGCCGATACCGTGGTCTTTGACAAGACCGGCACCCTGACCCGGGGCATCTTTGCCGTCACCGCGGTCCATCCGGCCCAGGGCATCTCCGAGGCCCAGCTTCTGGAATACGCCGCCCTGACGGAGCAGTGGTCCGACCATCCCATCTCCCAATCTCTCCGGGCGGCCTGTCCCGCGGCCCTGGACCCGGCCCGGGTGACCGAAGTGGAGGAAATCGCCGGTCACGGCGTCACCGCCCGGGTGGACGGCCACACCGTGGCCGTGGGCAACAGCCGCCTGATGGAGCGCATGGGCGTCAACGCCCTGCCCTGTGAGCTGCCCGGCACCCTGGTCCACGTCACCGTGGACGGCTTCTACGCCGGACATATCGTCATCTCTGACCTGCCCAAGGACGACGCCCGGGCGGCCATTGCCTCGCTGCGGACCCAGGGCGTCCGCCGGATCGTGATGCTCACCGGCGACACCGACGCCGTGGCGGCCCACACCGCCGCCCAGCTGGGGGTGGACGAATACCGGGCCGAGCTGCTGCCCGGCGACAAGGTGGAGGCCACCGAGGCGCTGCTGGCCGAGGCCGCCGGGAAGCTGGCCTTCGTGGGCGACGGCATCAACGACGCCCCGGTGCTCTCCCGGGCCGACGTGGGAATCGCCATGGGGGCCATGGGCGCGGACGCCGCCATCGAGGCCGCCGACATCGTACTGATGGACGATCATCCGTCGAAAATCGCTGTGGCCATCTCCATCGCCCGGCGGACCATGACCATTGTCCGGCAGAACATCATCTTCGCCCTGGGCGTCAAGGCCCTGGTCCTGCTGCTGGGGGCGCTGGGCTACGCGGGCATGTGGGCCGCGGTCTTCGCCGACGTGGGCGTGGCCGTCATCGCCATCCTCAACGCCATGCGGGCCCTGCAAGTGCCGAAGCAATAAAACAATTGCCGCAGAGAATCCAACCGATTCTCTGCGGCAGTTTTTTATAACGGGAGCGGGAGCGGCCCTCAACGGTCCTGCCGGGTGAGCTCCTTGCGGACGATCTGGGCCAGCAGGTCCTGGCCCTCCTTGGTGCGGAGGGCGTCCAGGACCATGGCGCGGACCGTGTCCTGGAAGGCCTTGTTTTGCAGCAGCGAGGCCAAAATCGCGCCGTTGCCGCCGGGGGCCGGGGGCGGCGTCGGGGCCTTGGGGGCCGGACGGCGGACGGGCCGGACGGGCTCGTCGTCCTCCTCCACGCCGGAGAGGGCGGCGGTCATCCAGCTGTCCTGCCGGGTGGGATCGTCGCTCTCGCCCTTGAGGTAGAACAGGGACACGCCGAAATAGGTGGCGATTTTCTCCTGCTGCTCCTTGGTGGGCGTCTGGCGGCCGGTCTCGAATTTCTCCACGGCGTTCCGGGGCAGGCCCAGGGCCACGGAGAGGGCCGGACGGGTCAGCCCCTGCTTGGTGCGCAGTTCTTCAATTCTCTGTGCCATGGTGACCATATGGGCGTCCTCCTTACGATACCAGCTCTTCCAGCTGGCCGATCAGGCTGCCGAAGAGCGCCAGGGCCTGGGCCACCGGCGCCGGGGTGCTCATATCCACGCCGGCGATTTTCAACAGGGAAATCGGGTCCGCGGAGCAGCCGCCGGAGAGGAACTTCAGATAGTCGGCCACGGCCGGTGCGCCCTCCCGGAGAATGCGGCTGGAGAGGGCCATGGCGGCGGAGAAGCCCGTGGCGTACTGATAGACGTAGAAATGCCGGTAGAAATGGGGAATTCTGGCCCATTCGATGGCGATTTCGTCATCCACCACGGTCTCGGGGCCGAAGTAGTCCCGGTTGAGCTGGAGGTACATGGCCTTGAGGTTCTCGGCTGTCAGGGTCTCGCCGGCTTCGGCCATCTCATGGGCCTTGAGCTCAAACTCGGCGAACATGGTCTGCCGGTAGAGGGTGGTGCGGAACTGCTCGAGGAAGTAGTTGATCAGCACTGCCCGCTGCTTTCTGTCCTGGGTCCGGGAGAGCAGGTACTGCATCAGCAATGCCTCGTTGCAGGTGGAGGCCACCTCCGCCACGAAGAGGACGTAGTCGGCATAAATGGGCGGCTGGGCGTGGTCGGAGCGGTAGGTGTGCATGGCGTGGCCCAGCTCATGGGCCAGGGTGAAGGCGCTGTCCAGGGTGTCCTTGTGGTTCAGGAGCACGAAGGGATGGCAGCCGGGGCAGCCGCAGGAATACGCGCCGGACCGCTTGCCCTTGTTCTCGTAAATATCCATCCACCGCTGGTCGAAGCTGGACTTCAGCACCGCCTGGTACTCCGGCCCCAGCACGGCCAGGGCGTCAATGACCTTCTCCTTGGCCTCGGCAAAGGGGATTTCGGTCTCGGCCTCGGGGATCATATTGGCGTAGATGTCGTAGAGGTGGAGCTCGTCCAGGCCCATGATCTTTTTCCGCAGGCCCATATACCGGTGGAGCTGGGGGAGATTATCCCGGACGGTGTCGATGAGGCTGTGGTAGACGGCGGTGGGGATCTCCGTGGGCTCCAGGGCGCTGGCCAGGGCGCTCTCATACTTCCGGGCCTTGGCGAAGAAGAGGTTCTTGCGGACCTCGGCGTTGTAGGCCGTGGCCAGGGTGTTCTCGAAGCTGCCGTAGGTGTGATACAGGCTCTCGAAGGCGCTCTTGCGCAGGGTGCGGTCGGCGCTCTCCATCAGGGAGATATAGGAGCCGTTGGTCACCGGATGGGTCCGGCCTGCGCCGTCCACCGCGTCGGGGAAGGTCATGTCGGCGTTGGTAAAGGCGCCGAAGATATCGCTGGGGGCGGAGCCCACCTCTCCGGCGCCGGCCAGCAGCTGCTCCTCGGCCTGGGAGAGAATATGGGCCTTGGCCAGACGGGCCAGCTCCAGATACCGGCGGTATTTCTCCAGCGCCGGGCAGTCCTGATAGAACTGCGCCAGGGTCTCGTCGGGGATGGCCACCAGCTCCGGGCCCTCGAAGGCCATGGCGGTGTTCAGCTCCACCACGAAGGAGAAGCACTTGCCCTTCATGGCCTGGTGGGCCGAGTCGGCGGTGTCCTCGTCGGAGCGGAGCATGGCGTAGACGTAGAGCCGCTCCACCCGGCTGTTGACGGCCTCCACCCGGTCCAGATAGGCGCAGAGCGTCTGGGCCGATTCGCCCAGTCTGCCCTGGTAGGCCGCCATCTCCCCGGTCAGAGACCGGCAGGCAGCCAGCTCCGCCTCCCAGGCCGCCTCGGTGGGGAAGATATCCTCCACAGCCCAGCAATCCTTCGGATTCTGGGCGCTTCTTGTTACAATTTCTTTGCGTTCCATCTTGCCCTCCATCTGCCGCGCAGCGCGGCGGAACTATAATTCAACGGGCATAGTATACCACAGTTTTCCGCCGGACACAACCGCCGCCCATCCAGCCCCAGCGCGAAGCGCACTTCTTCCCTATTCCCTATTCCCTATTCCCTTTTCCCTTTTCCCTCCATGGCCCAGCCGCCGCAACCACCAAGGCCCGGTGAAAAATGGGACCAGGTACGGCCGGGGATAAACCCCGCCCCTGCGAGGAAACCGAAGGCGGGGCTGTAGGGGCGGCCTGTATGGCCGCCCGCGCCGCACCGCCGCGTCGAACGCACCCTCGCCCAACGCACCCGCCGTAGGGGCGCGCATTGCGCGTCCGAAACCGGGTGCGATTTTCGCAAGACCTTCGGTCGATACACCCGGTTCCGGCGGCATGTGGGCATGCCGCCCTACGCCCCCAGCGGTTAGCGGACTGCGCTGCACACGGAAAGCATGCGGACGCGCCATGCGCGCCCCTATGGCGAACGGAACCATCGAACCCCGGTACGAATTGGAAACTGGTTCCGGGCGGCCATACAGGCCGCCCCTACGAGGAAGCCGAAGGCGGGTCCGTAGGGGCGGATTTTATATCCGCCCGATGCCCCCGTGTCGGATGCACCCTCGCCGAACGCACGCCCCTACGGCGAACGGAACCATTGAACCCCGGCGCGAGTCGGGACCCGGTCTCTGTAAACCGCCCCCGTCACAGGTCCGGCTCATAGCGGGCCACGTCCTCCAGACGGCAGTCCAGCAGCGCGCACAGGTCCGACAGGGTATTGGTGGAAACGGACAGGTTCTTCTTTAACCGCTGCACCGTGCTGCCGCTGATCCGGTATTTCTCCCGGAGCGTGTAGGTGGTGATGCCTCTCCGGCGCATGGTCTCCCACAATGGCGTATAGACAATCATCGGCCTTTTCCTCCCATGTTGCTTGCTGAATTTCATTATGTTCGTTATAACGGGCATAAAATATGCTCGAATATTGGGCATAGTGCAGAGGGACATGCCGGCAAAAAAATTTTTTCAAAATATCGGGAACAAAATGGAACCCGCGCCGTCTGAACAGGTGCACGGCACAGCCGGAGCAAAAAACACATAAAACATCCAATTTGGAGGAACCTATGAAAAAGATCATTGCATTCATTCTCGCTCTGACCCTGGTGTTCAGCATGGCCGCCTGCGCGTCCAAGCCCGCTGAGGACACCACCGAGGACGAGACCATCACCGACACCGAGAACGTCCCCGAGACCGACACCGACGCCGACACTGACGCCGACGCCGAGACCGACGCCGACGCCGAGACCGACGCCGACGCCGAGGAGCCCGTGGACACCGACATCGATGTGGATGCCGACCAGCCCGCCACGCCCGAGGAGCCCGTCTCCGACGGCGACGCTGCCGGCGACACCACCGGCGACACCGCCACGGAGCTCTCCGCCGAGGAGCAGGAGGTGCTGGACACCCTGCAGCAGCTGGTGGCCGGCGCTGCCGACGAGATCATGTGTGACAACATCATCATCTCTTCCGACCAGTACCCCTACTATCTGTTCATTGACTACATCGAGGGCTCCATCGCCGCCTCTTCCTCTGCCATGATCGGCTCCATCCCCCACTCCGTGGTGCTGCTGAAGCTGCCTGAGGATGCCGACGTGGCCGCTGTGGCTGCCGAGATCGAGGAGAACATGGACCCCCGCAAGTGGATCTGCGTGGAAGCCGAGGCTACCATGGTCAAGACCAGCGGCCAGTATGTGCTGATGGTCATGTCCAGCCAGGCCACGGTGGACGCCATCTCCGCCAACTTCGACACGGTGTTCGGCGCCTAATTCGCCATATCCCTTCCCCCTGCCGCGGAACATCGCCCCGGCAGGGGTTTTAGCGCTTCAGGAGGTATTCCATGCTCTTTTCCAGCATCACCTTTCTCTTCTTCTTTCTGCCCGTGACCCTGGGCCTCCATCAGCTGGTTCCCCGGCGGTGGAAAAATCACGTGCTGCTGGCAGCCAGCGTGGTGTTCTACGCCTCCGGCGAGCCGGTGTATATCGCGCTGCTGGCCTTTTCGGCTCTGGTGGGCTGGCTCCACGGCCTCTATATGACCCGCCATCCCCGGTGCCGCCCGGTCCTGGTCAGCGCCATCGTCTTCAATCTGGCCTTTCTGCTGTTCTTCAAGTACGCCGACTTCCTCACCGGGTCGGTCAACGCCCTGCTGGGCACGTCCATTCCGGCCCTGGGGCTGTCGCTGCCCATCGGCATCAGCTTCTATACCTTCCAGAACATGAGCTACGTGCTGGATGTCTACCGGGGCGACAGTAAAGCCGAGGCCAATTTCGCCTCCTATGCCACGTATCTCTGCCTCTTCCCCCAGCTGATCGCCGGTCCTATCGTCCGCTACAGCGACGTGGCCCGGGAGCTGCGGGAGCGGACCGTAGACACGGAGCAGTTCTCCCGGGGCGTGGTCCGCTTTGCCGTGGGCCTGGGCAAGAAGGTGCTGCTGGCCAACTCCATCGGCGTGCTGGCCGAGCTGACGGTACCCGAGGGCAGCGTCCTCTTCTCCTGGCTCCGGGCCATCGCCTACACCTTCCAGATCTACTTTGACTTCGCCGGGTACTCCGATATGGCCGTCGGCATGGGCGCCATGATGGGCTTCCGGTTCCCGGAGAACTTCGACTATCCCTATCTCTCCCGCTCCGTCACCGAGTTCTGGCGGCGCTGGCATATGACCCTGGGCGGCTGGTTCCGGGACTATGTCTATATCCCCCTGGGCGGCAGCCGCGTCAGCCGGTGGAAGTTGGTCCGCAACGTGCTGGTGGTCTGGATGCTCACCGGCATCTGGCACGGAGCCAGCTGGAATTTCCTGCTCTGGGGCCTCTACTACGGCCTGTTCCTGCTGGCCGAAAAGCTCCTCTGGGGCAAGTATCTCAAGGGAACGGTATTCCCCCATGTCTATGTGCTGCTGGCCACGGTTCTGGGCTTTGTGCTCTTCCACAGCGCCACGGCCTCCGACGCCCTCGCGGAGATCGGCCGGATGTTCGGCCTGGGCGGCCTGCCGGTGGTCAACGCCACGGCGCTCTATTATCTCCGGAGCTACGCGGTGCTCTTCGTCCTCTGCGCCCTGGGCTCCACCCCCTGGCCCGCCCGTTGGGCCCGGAAGCTCCAGGTCCGGGGCATAGGCACGGTGCTCCAGCCTCTGGCCGTGGGAGCCTGCCTGGTGCTGGTGACGGCCTGCCTGGTGGACGGGTCCTTCAACCCCTTCCTCTATTTCCGCTTCTAGGAGGTGCCTGCCATGAAACAACTTCGTTCCCGGCTGACCATTTCTGTCTTCGCGGTGCTGCTCCTGGGCGGCATGGCGGCCCATCTGCTGCTGCCGGATCTGGACCTCTCCCGGGCCGAGCGGCGCAAGCTCCAGCAGTTCCCGGAGATCACCGGCGAGGCGCTGCTCTCGGCGGAATTCTCCCAGGACGTGGAGGACTATCTCCTGGACCAGTTCCCCCTGCGGGACGGCTTCCGGACCCTCAAGGCCATCTGGACCTACTACATCCTGGGCCAGAAGGACAACAACGGCGTCTATATCGCCGAGGGCTCGGCCTCCAAGCTGGACGCCCAGCTGGACGAGAAGCAGCTCCACCTCTTCACCGACAAGATGAACGAGCTCCACGGCCTGTATTTCCCCGACGCCGACGTCTACTGCGCCATTGTGCCGGACAAGAACTACTATCTGGCGTCCAGCCACGGCTATCCGGCCCTGGACTATGAGACGCTGTTCGGCACGGTGGAGGCCGAGCTCCCCTGGGCGACCCATATCGACCTGACCGGTAGCCTGACCGCCGCCGACTACTACGCCACCGACTCCCACTGGCGGCAGGAACGGCTGGACCGGGTCATCCAAACGCTGGCCCAGGCCATGGATCTGACGCTGCCCGACTGGGAGAGCTACGACCGGGTGATGCTACCGGGCTTCCAGGGCGTCTACTACGGCCAGACGGCCCTGCCGCTGCCCGCCGAGGACCTGGTCTATCTGACCAACGAAGCCACCGAGAACGCCCTGGTCTCCGGCCCCGAGAACCCCAGCGCCACGGTCTACGATCCGGCCAAGTTTGAGAACCTGGACGGCTACGACGTCTTTTTGAGCGGCGCCCAGGCGGTGCTGACCGTGGAAAACCCCGACGCCGAAACGGACCGGACCCTGGTGATCTTCCGGGACTCCTACGGCTCCAGCCTGGCCCCGCTGCTGCTGGACGGCTACGCCAAGATCATCCTGGCGGACGTGCGGTATGTGACGACGGCGTATCTGGGCCAGTTTGTGGACTTCTCCGATGTGGATGACGTGCTGCTGCTCTATTCCACCACCGTAGTCAACTCCGCCGGCATTCTGCGTTAAAACAATGAGGCCTTAAAAAGGCAGGCTGGACAGCCCGAAACAGGTTGCCCAGCCTGCCTTTTGTTGTAGACCAGACTGTCAAAAACCCTCGCTGAAAGCTGATGTGACAGAGCAGTGTGGGAATGTGTGCAAGGGGTTAAGACCCCTGAAGGTGAATTGCCCGAAGGGCAAGAGAAGCTGGCCTGGGCCATGCGCGTTCAAT